>CALXXY010000001.1 GCA_944392815.1 uncultured Alphaproteobacteria bacterium
TACGCCGCAAAAATGTATAAAACACGACCCGAATATCTGTGGGCGCGCGATCCGAATTATGCTGTATTACGGCGCAGCGACAATCGCAAATGGTATGGCATTATCATGGACGTACCGCGGGCGCGGTTGGGCGTGCCGGGCGAAGGCACAATCGATATTTTAAACGTAAAATGCGATCCCGGGTTGTATTCATTGCTGGACAAGCGTGATGGTATTTTGCGCGGATATCATATGGGCGGCACATGGGTGTCAATTATGCTGGACGGATCAATTGAATTAAGCCAGATATACGCCCTGATGCGCAGCAGTTATGATTTAGTCGGCCCACACAAAAAATTGACAAAATAATATTTCGGACTATAATATGTTTCGATATGACCAGAAAAAATTGTGTTTATTGTGGTAAAGAAATAACCCAACGCAGCAGCGAGCACATTATTCAAAATGCGCTGGGTGGGGTGTATGAATCAGAAGATATTTGTTGTCCGGAATGCAACAACGCGGTAAGTCGTTATGTCGATGCACCTTTTACCAAAATTTTTAATCCGATAACTGGCGGGATAAAGAATTTTTCAAAAACAAATAATCCTAAATCACTGCAACCATGTACCGGCACGGTTTTATATCAGGGCCAAACATATCATGCGAATATCAAAGCCGGAAAAGTTGTCGCCTGCCCCGATTTAAGTCGCCAATTGCGATGCGACGCAACCAAGTTGCCACTGGAAATTGTTTCGTATGATTTTAATCTGGAAAATGCGGCATTCCAAACCGGTATGGGGAAAATAGCGTTTAATTATGCATTGGATTGCGGAATTGATTTATCTGTGTTAAAGCACGGAATGCATGTACAAAAATCCGGCAACGATATCACTGGTATATCTTTTAATTATGAAATGTTTCCGTTTTGTGCGCTGAATCCACTGGATTTGCGGTTGGAATTACATACGCCGTTTTCGCCGTATCATTGTTTGATACTGTTCGAACAAAACAGCAAGTTATGGTGTTATATAGATTTGTTTAATACATTCCAATATTATGTTTTGTTGTCTGATAAAATGTCTGCTTTGAACAAAGTGCATGGTGTGGCCGCACAAACTGTTCAAAAAATTGATCGCACCGTTCCTGACCTGGACGCCCAACGACCAAAAGATTTGCTGATTTTTGCCCAACAATATGGTGTGCGAAGTTTCACAGATGCCACAGATCTGGCACAAAAGATAAAGGTGGCAATTGCGCGCAAATCGCAAAAAACAGATTTGAATGATATTATTGCACCACGTGTTAAATCTGTATCATATGATTATTTTCTGGATCCAAATACAGACAAGCGCGATTTACCGTTATTCGGGCAATCTATGCGATTGTATTTTAACGAATTTGACAGATTGAACACAAACACTTTCAGAACTATGACCACGTGTTCCAATGTGAACAATGTGTTTTCGTATCCAGAAGCGGTGCTGTCTGTGTCGCAAAATAATGAAGTATATTTTCGGCGATATGCACTGGCTAAGTTTAAAACTTTGAATTATTTTTTAACCCAACAAAACAGATAAAACACCCGCCCACCGGTTTTTTTACCCATGGATAACCACCAATCTATCTATATGCAATTCGTTTATAAACGCCTCGTCATGCGAAACGATTAAAATGGCGCCACGATACTGGTCAAGCGCATTTTCCAACACTGTTGTACTTTTTATGTCCAGGTTGTTTGTCGGTTCGTCCAGTAATAAAATATCAGCGCCTGAACCAGGCGAACCTTGGTTATATACACGCCATTATTCTATCAAGAAATACCCCGCTGTCAAATTATAAAAAAGGTTAAAGGCATTGCTGTATGAAGCCCCAAAAAAACTAGCGTTTTTTGGATATGTGACGGTTGGCAACGTTTCGCTGTATGATTCCTTTGAACGTATTTTTTGATTTTGCGGCCATAAACATTTTTACCCACAATAAATCATAAATTTTTCTAAGATTCCCAGGCAAATCGACCGAACGTTTAATTTCACTAACACCGGATAAATCGGCATTTCTGGCCTTAACATTTTTTGTGCCACGAAAATCCAATACCGGCGGCAAATTTGTAGTTGAGATTAAATAAATGCTGTCGGTCGGATTTTTGATTTCACGAACACCCGATAAATCTGCATGGCTTAAATCAACTTGTTTTGTGGCGCCAAAATCTAATATCGGGGGTAAATTTGCACATGCGTATAAGTCAATGCATTCAATCGGACTTTTTATCTCGCGAACACCAGACAAAGCCGTATAACTTAAATCAACTTCTTTTGTACCACGAAAATCCAATACCGGCGGTAATTTTTTACATGCAGTTAAGTGAATGCTGTCGGTCGGCCACTTTATTTCATGAACATCAGACAAAACAGCAAAACTTAAATCAACTGTTTTTGTACCACTAAAATCCAATACGGGCGGCAAATTTTTGCATGAACGCAAATCAATTCTGCTGGTCGGGCTTTTTATCTCGCGAACACCCGATAAATCTGAATGGCTTAAATCAACTTGTTTTGTGGCGCCAAAATCTAATATCGGGGGTAAATGGTTACAAGCCATTAAATCAATCCTGTTGGTTGGACCTTTTATTTCACGAACGCCCGATAAATCAGCGCATCTTAAATCAACTGTTGTCGTACCGCTGAAATCCAATACCTGGGGTAAATTTCTGCATGAACGTAAGTCAATTTTTGTGGTTGGCCATTTTATTTCGCGAACACCAGATAAATCTGTATTATGTAAATCGACATATGCCATGTTGCTTAAATCTAATATTGGGGGAAGTATTGTTTTATATTCCCCAGAAAGAATCAGCGTTCCCATAACTTCCATATTCAAATTTACATCAGATAAATCCATTCCAGACAAATCCAAATCGCCACGCACCACAAAACCATCTGGCAAATCGTGTATCGAATAATATTTTCCACTTTGTTTCAGCAAACCTACATTTCTGTGCCGCTTTTTTGCAAGGAACAAAGTTTGTCCAATCGTGCTGCGTTCACCAGTGTTTTTCAGATAACCTTTAAGTTCTTTATTAACAGACATGTTAACCACCCTTGTTATTACTCTTAATCGTTATGTAACACAATTACAGAAAATATCAAGTGCCACCCGGCGTGCACCACCCCGTCCGCGCCATTGCGATGTGTTCGCACCGTTTCGTTTCACTGGGAATAACAAAATGCCCTGCGGGGGGCATTTTATTATTCCTGGCGGAGACGAAGGGATTATTTCGCTGCGCTTCATCACCTGGCAAAATTTGCGCATGCGCGCAAACCGGCGTACTCCCGTCCGCCTTTTTGCGACGGTTCGAACCCTTGCCTCCGGGTTCGAATCCACATTATCAGACACAATAAAAAACACGCCCGATGGGCGTGATTTTTTATTGTGGCGGAGACGAAGGGATTCGAACCCTTGATACCCTTGCGGGTATACTACATTTCCAATGTAGCGCACTAGACCAACTATGCGACGTCTCCTGAACAGTTATTCGGCGGATAATTCTGCGATATCTTCGGCCTCGTCCGGTTCGACGGGATTTTCGATTAATGCGTTTTCCAATTCTGCATCAATTTCACGTAATTCGGGATCCTCGCCACTGGTGATTTCCAGGGATTCTTCGTCCTCGGCCACGATGGGTGTTTCCTTGTACGATTGGATAAATTCATGGCGCAGGTTTTCCATATCCAATTTGCCCGTGGCAATTTCACGCAATGCCACAACTGTTGGTTTGTCATTGTCCTGTTCCACCACAGGTTCCGCGCCGCCATTCAAATCGCGCACGCGTTGCGACGCCAACATTCCCAGTTCATAACGACTTTCCACGAATGGTAAAGTATCAGAATTTGTTATACGGGCCATTTTATAAAATCCTTTGTTGAAAACGTTTCTAACCACGCTATAATGCCCCAATGGTGGCAAAAATGCAAGCAGAAAATAAAAAAAATAACATAAAAGTATTATCGTTGGGGTGTCGGCTGAACGCGCTGGAGGCCGAAAAGATTCGATCTTTTCTGGCACCCACGTTGGATTGCGCGATTTTGGTGAATACTTGCGCCGTCACAGCCGAGGCCGAACGTCAATCTGGCCAGGCCGTGCGCAAACTGGCCCGCGAAAATCCAACTGCGCCGATTTTTGTGACTGGCTGTGCGGCCACGCGAAATGCCGATTTGTTTGCAAATATCCCGAATTCCATGGTTATACCCAATGCCAACAAAATGAATCCAGGGGCATATGCGGACGCACTGGCCAACGCGCCATGCGATTTTTCCGCACCGAAAATTTTGAAATTCAGTCACCCTGCCCCCAGTTTGTCCAAGCAATTTATCCAAGTACAAAATGGTTGCAATCATGATTGCACGTATTGCGTGACGCGCCTGTTGCGCGGGCCGGCGGTTTCGTTTTCATATGCTGATATTTTGGCCGACGCGCGCCAGGCCGTGGAAAACGGATTTCACGAAGTAGTTCTGACCGGCGTAGACACGGCCAGTTATGCCCGTGATGGTATGTTGATTTCTGATGTATGTGCTGGATTATTGCGCGATGTGCCGGGCATTCAGCGACTGCGCATATCGTCATTTGACCCTGCGTCGCCCCAAGTATTTAAAATTTTGGATTTGACACACAATGACGCGCGTATGATGCCGCACATGCATTTGTCTATGCAATCGGGCTCGGACGAAGTTTTGCGCGCCATGCGGCGGCGGCACACGGCCGACACTGTGCGAAAAATTGTGCAATATGCCGGGGACAATATAACGTTCAGTTGGGATATCATTTGCGGGTTCCCAGGCGAAACAGACGGGTTATTTAGTGACACTATGAATCTGGCACGAGAGTTGCGTCCGATTAAAATTCACGCGTTTCCGTTTTCTGCACGTCCGAGGACTGTCGCGGCCGATATGCCCAATCAAATAAATCGCGGTATCGCCAAACAACGCGTGCACGAAATTTCGGCAGCAGCAGACAAAATTCGCGATGAATTTATGACCGCGCACATCGGGCAACACGTACCCGTATTGGTCGAACAACACAACACTGCGCGCACCCCCCACGATATTCCAGTTAAAATAAACGGCGCGCCCATTGCGGCACGCACGATTTGCACTGTGAAACTGGTCGATATCCGCGATGGCGAATATATTGGCACGGTGGCGTAAAAAATCTGTTGGCAATGTGATTTAGAATTGCTATTATCACAACCATGAAAAAGAAAATATTTGTTCTGTTGTTGGCATTAATAACAACATCTGCGCACGCGGATTTTTCTACGCGCGCAAAATCAGCGTTTTTGATTGACTATGATTCTGGGGCCGAAATAGTGGCCAAGGACGCAGACACACTTATGCCGCCGTCGTCCATGATAAAATTGATGACGTTGGCGGTGTTGTTTGATGAAATTCGCGCAGGGAATCTGACCATGGACGACAGATTGCCGGTATCGGAAAATGCCGACTATAATAATCCGCTGTGGTACCCGGCCAGTAAAATATGCCTGGTCGCGGGCCAGACGATTTCTGTGCGGGACGCGATTTTGGGGCTGATTGTTTTATCTGGTGGCGACGCATCTGTGGTGGTGGCCGAAAAATTGGCCGGATCTGAATCTGCGTTCACCGAATTAATGCAGAAAAAGGCCCGCGAAATTGGTATGCGGCAATCTACTTTTGGTAATGCCAGTGGCCTGCCCAATCCAAACAATTTGATGACCAGTCGTGAATTGGCCATTTTGGCAAAACATATCATTTCTGATTATCCAGATTTGTATCCATTGTTTTCAACAAAGCGTTTCAAATTCAGCGAATATCAAAGTGATTGGTGCCGTGAATGGGGACGCACGCACACCATGAATTATAACAAATTGCTGTTTACTATGTCCGGGGCCGACGGATTAAAAACTGGCCATACCGAAGACGGCGGATACGGCATGGTGGCCAGTGCCAAAATCGGTGGACGGCGATTGATTGGTGTTATAAATGGATTTAATGGGAAAAATCATGATGCTTTGGCGGCCGAAATGAAAAAACTGTTGGAATACGGATATTCAAATACCATTAATCATACATTTTACAATCCTGGCGACAGTATCGTTGATATACCCGTGTGGTATGGGCGCCAGGACAGCGTATCGGCCACTGTCGCAAAACCGTTTGTTGTGACTGTGCCAAAATCAGACGGCATGACGGGGCTGCGTGTTGTTGCACGGTATAATAACCCAGCCAGTGCGCCTGTGATGGCCGGCGACCAGGTTGGCGAAATTATCGCAACTCGAAATGGCACAGAAATTGCACGCGCACCGTTAATTGCACAAAACACTGTAAAGAAAACGCAATTTTTTGGACGCGTTATCAAAAACATTCGCGTGATATTTGGACTGGATTAAATGGCACCGCGTAAATCGTCAAAATCTTTTCATTTTCCGCACCCGATGGATAACGATACACTGGTCGGGCACGCAGATATATTACGCGATTTCACAAACGCATGGAATGGGCGCGCGGCCCACCCCGTGCACCCAGTGTGGATGTTGGCCGGCCCACGCGGAATTGGCAAAGCAACGTTGGCGTACAAAATCGCCAAAATGGTGTACGGCAATGTGGGGGATTTTTTTATTATTGATATGTCGCGCAATGTCGACAAAGACGGCAAATCTAAACCAGACGCCAAAAACATTTCTGTGTACACTGTGCGCGCAATGATTGAAAAAATGCAGATGTCGTCTATGTCCGGCGAATGGCGTGTGATATTAATTGATTCTGTTGATGAATTAACGACGTCTGCGGAAAATGCTATGTTAAAGTTATTAGAAGAACCGCCCGCAAAAACTTTGTTTTTGTTGGTTGTTCACCAATTGGCAAATGTTTTACCGACTGTGCGGTCGCGTGCACGCATTGAAAAAATGCGCCCGTTAAGTATGTCTGAATT
Source organism: uncultured Alphaproteobacteria bacterium (assembly GCA_944392815.1). Taxonomy (GTDB): domain Bacteria; phylum Pseudomonadota; class Alphaproteobacteria; order Rs-D84; family Rs-D84; genus Enterousia. Next base: position 6,946 of record CALXXY010000001.1, read on the forward strand.
ACGTCAATTATGTGATAAATTTTTACCAGATGCGAATGTGGGTGATGAAATGTTGCGGTTGGCCAGCGGCAGTTTTGGTCGCATTGCGAACCTGAAAAAATCTGGGGGCGACGATATATATGATGAATTAATTGAATGTTTAAACAACCCGCACAGCCACAGCACTGACATGATGGCCGTGGCAAAAAAAATCGCAGCCGACCCCGCGCTGTACGGGATTTTACTGGACGCGATTGCCGCGTTCAGATTGGCTGATTTATATTCGTCGACCACACATGCAATCGCAGATATTACGCGGTTGAATCTGGAACCTGAAACGGCGATTTTTAAAATAATTACACAAATCAAAAAATGTTTATAGACACCCATTGCCATTTAACTGATAACTATGTATCGGGCGATTTGCACGATGTTATTGCGCGCGCGGCGGCGGCAAATGTCGGCATGATGATATGCCCAACTGCAAATCCAGCCGACATCGCAGGCGCAATCAAAATCGCCGAAACGCACGATAATATTTTCGCAACGATTGGTATCCACCCCGAATATGCCAGCACCGACGCCGCGCAGTATTTAACTGATGCTGTTTTGGAAAATCCGCGTGTTGTTGGTGTGGGTGAAATTGGGCTGGATTACCACGGTGGCAACGATAATCGCGCGGCGCAAATCAAATTGTTTGAACAGCAATTGGAACTGGCGCGGCGACACAATTTGCCTGTGGCCATACATACCCGCGACGCAGAATCAGACACCGCCGCAATTTTAACAGGTGACGTACGCGGGGTTATGCACTGTTTCACCAGTTCATGGGATTTGGCAAAAACTATGTTGGATCGCGGTTTTTATTTTTCCGCCAGCGGTATTTTAACATTTAAAAATGCGGCAGACATTCGTGAAACGTTCGCCAAAATTCCAACTGACCGCATAGTCATTGAAACGGACAGTCCGTATTGCGCACCTGTGCCATATCGTGGCAAAACGTGCGAACCCGCATTTGTGATTGAAACTGCGCGCGTATTGGCCGATGTAAAGGGGTTGCAATTGGCTGATTTAGAATCTATACTGTATGAAAACACAATGAATTTATATCCAAAATGCCACGTCAAATAATAAAATTTGGTCAGGTTTCCGAAAATCGCAAAGCGCGATACAGTTATTCTATTGAAGATACAATAGAGGCCGGAATTTCACTAACCGGCGCAGAATTGAAATCTGTGCGGTATGGTTTGGTGACCATAGTTGATGGATTCGTGCAACGGCGCGGACGTGACCTGTATCTGGCGGGGGTGGAAATTCAAAAACTGCCCACTGCCGCACGCATTGTCAATTTCGACGAACGCCGGCCGCGGCAACTGTTGCTGCACCGGGCCCAGATTAATCGACTGATTGGGAAATTACAGGAACGCGGCGCGACCATTGTGCCATTAAAGTTATATTTTAATAATCGCGGAAAATTAAAGGTTTTGTTGGGTGTGGGATACGGTAAAAACAAGGCCGACAAACGTGAAACCATTAAACGCCGCGAATGGGAAAAACATAAATCCAGAATATTAAAGGGTTAACGTATGCAAACGAATATCATAAGCAAATTGATAACGACGGCCGATTATAATCGCGCAAAATTTGCCATGCGAAATGCGGATTCTGTGCCCGTACAGGAAAACATGTTCAGCAGTTGCACCGCGACCGAGGTTGCCAATTGCGCGTTTCATGTGGTCAGGAATTTCGAAAATCCGAATTACACGTATAAAATGTTGGCGCCGTATATGACGCATGCCCAGATTGATAATTTATTAAAAAAATCTGTGCCTGTGTGGGTACATACTGTTAACAGATTTTTTCGTGCCCGCGAAAAATTCGCCCGGCGCGTTTATGGAACGCCAAAACAAATGTAATAAAAAATCCGCATATTGCGGATTTTTTATTAGTCATTCATTTGTGCACGCATTTGGCGATGCAATTCGGTTTTAACCGCACGATATTCTTCGCGGGTTATGCAACCGTTCTGGTCAATATCCATAACCGGCAACAACGCCTGTAATTGTGGACATTTAACAGACGACACCACCAGGCACCCATCATCAAAATCAACGCGTGGGCCACGAAATTCGTCGCAATCCAACAATTTTGCCGCACCAAATCCCAATGCGAATACAATTAAAACCATGATTAATTTAATCATGAAACGACCAAAGCGTGAACCGCCACGGACGCATTTGCAATCATGACCGCATTGGCAATGTTCGCCTGCGCCGCATTTACAATCCGCACCACACGGACATGTCGGCATTTCCGGCGCAATGACCTGTTCCACGGTTTCGACCGGTTTTTTCACCGCTTTTTTAGCAGCCGGTCGTTTGGCAGCAACCGTTTTTTTGGTTGTTGTTTTTTTGGTGGCCGCTGATTTAGCAGTTGTTTTTTTAACTGGTTTAGTTGGCATTTTATTCCTTCCTTTTTTTGTTTTACGCGACAATTGTATTCAATCCAGGAATATAAGTAAAGGATAAAATTATTATTCCAGCGTGTGCGCTGCGCGCGGGAATAATAGAGTGGAGAGTGTAGAGTTTAGAGTGTAGATGTTGTCCGCGCATATGCGCGGGATACCACCCCGGCACTACGTGCCACCCCTCCGTAGAGGGGAACTTTGTTCTGCGACGGGGTGGTTATTTTTCACTTGGGTTATTCGTCATCGTCGGGGGTGGCGCGCGGGTGGGCGTGTTCATAAATGTTCGTTATTTCCGCCATGTTTACCCTGGTGTACAATTGGGTGGTGGACAAAGACGAATGTCCCAACAATTCCTGTAAACTGCGCAAATCTGCCCCACCCGCCAACAGTGCCGTGGCGAATGTATGTCGCAATGCGTGCGGCGTCACGTAATCAGGCAACTGTAAATAATGGCGTAATTTTTCAACAACCTTTTCCGCCATGCGTGCCGACATAGGCAGGCCGCGTACACTGCGGAACAATGGGTCGTTTAGTGAATTGCCGAACGGGCGCAATTGAATATATTTATCAATCGCATCCAATACCGTCGGCAAAGTCGGGACCAGGCGTTCTTTGCCGCCTTTGCCCAATATGCGTAATGTATCTGGGCGGCCGCGAATGTCGATGTTTTTTAACGATAACGCTTCGGATATACGCAGGCCGCACCCAAACAGCAACATAACCAGTGCCCAATCGCGCGCAGCAATCCATGGTTCTGATTCATCAACAACTGCGATGGCGTCGTGCATATCCCGAACGTCGGTGACGTCGATTGCCTTGGACAATTTACGCGGAATTTTTGGTGATGAAATTAATCCAATCGCGTCATTTTTTATATCATGTGATTTGGCCAAAAATTTATAAAACCCACGCAACGATGACAGTGCCCGCGCAGTCGATGTATGTGATAAATTTCGACGTGCCCTGTCGGCCAACCAGGCACGAAAACATACGGTGTCTGCGCGTGCCACATCTGACAGCGAAACGTCCGCGCCAACATAGTTCCCCAGGAACCGAATAAAGTCGCGAATATCCGTTTCATACGCCGCAGATGTGTGCGCAGAATAGTTTTTAGTTTTTGTTAAATATTCAATAAATTCAATCAGATATTCCGACATGTTTATTTAATTTCAAAACTTGCAGATACGCTGACGGAAACTTCGGTATCTTTGGCAACTATGCTGCCCGCGGCGGAAAATGCAGCGGCATCAGCGGCAACCATTTTGGTCGATGCAGTCAGGAAATTTGACGCCCGTGGTTGTATCGTTGATGTGCCACCAACGTTGTATGAAACGCTTAACATTTTGCCCGCACTGCGACCGTCACCCGCCGCCAAAGCATCGGCACGTTCACGCGCATTTTCGACCGCCGCCGACAGGCAACTTTCCAAAATTGGTTTCATTGTTTCGGCACTGGTATACATGCGCAGATTTTCTGAATACACATCTTCCTGGCCGGCGAATTGGGTCAAGATTTTTTCAATCGTTTCGATGTTGTCGGCTGATACCTCGACTGCGATGGTTGTTTCTGTCCCCAGCACAACAGATTTTTCCAATTCACGATTCCATTCGCTGCGTTCGTATGAATTGAATTCGGTCGTCTGCATTTGGACGTCCTGGGTTTTCAGGAATTTTGTGATTTCATTGATTTTGTCCGTCGCCATTTTCATGGACGTGGCGGCCGATTTATCCAATGTTGTCACGCGCAGTGTGATTGCGGTTCTGTCCTTTGGCGCGGTGGTTAAACATTCGCCATTGACCGATATTACGCGTGGCGTGTCCGGTTTGTCCACCCAACCAAACAACAATGCCAACACGGCGCCAACGCCAATTACACTGCCCGTCCAAATTAATGCGTTTTTCATGTTTTCTCCTTTACCTTGGTTTTATATTTTATCCCAACATAGCGTGATGAACGCGTTCATATGTTTTTTCCGCAACACTGCGCGCACGCGCAGCACCATCGGCCAAAATCCTGTCCAATTCAGACGTATTCGCCATTAACCGTTCGTATTCTGCGCGCGGGGCGGCCAATACCGAATTGATTTTTTCAAACAGTATTTTTTTCGCGTCACCATAACCCATGCCACCACGTTCAAAACGTGCGCGCAAATCCGCAATTTCTGTTGCTGTGGCAAAATGTTTGTACAATTGGAAAATTGTGGATTCGTCCGGATTTTTTGGTTCGTCTGGTAATTTGCTGTCCGTGATTATGCGCATAATTTTCTTTTTCAATTCGGATTCAGGCGCAAATAACGGGATAACATTATCGTACGATTTACTCATTTTCCGGCCGTCCAGCCCGGGGATTATGCCTGTGTCTGAACCAATCATGGGTTCGGGCAATTTAAACGTTTCGCCGTACAGGTGATTGAAATAGCCCGCAATGTCACGCGCAAATTCAACGTGCTGTTTTTGGTCGGCACCAACAGGAACCACATCTGTATCGTACAGCAATATGTCCGCCGCCATTAATATCGGATATGTATACAACCCCATATTCACCCCTGCATCAGGATCGGCGCCGGCGGCCTCGTTTTTTTCCAGGGCGGCCTTGTACGAATGGGCACGGTTCATTAACCCCTTTGGCGTGACGTTCATCAACATTGTGGACAGTTGTGAAACCTGGACTATGTCGGATTGGCGAAACAGCGTCGCATTGTCCAAATTCAGTCCCAACGCCAATAAAATCGCCGCTATTTCATATGTGTGTTGCTGAATTTGTTTTGGGTCATGAATGATATTCAATGCGTGCAAATCGGCAATAAACACAAACGTTTTATCCGTTTTTGCCATTTCAATCAATGGTTTTAACGCACCAACATAGTTGCCCAAATGCGGTGTGCCAGTCGGTTTAATTCCAGTCAAAACAGTTTTATCAGACATTATAATTTCCTTTTGCGTTTTATGATAACTTGTTTAGATTTCTTTTACCAGTAAAAAGAAATCCCACCGGAATCGGTGGGATTGAATCTGTTCTGTTTTTTATTAACGAGAATAGAATTCGACGACCAGTTCCGGGAACATCTGGACCGGGTACGGAACATCTTCGAATGCCGGGACACGGGTAAATGTCGCGGTGAAGTTCGCACTGTCCACGTTGATATAATCCGGCCACTGACGTTCGGCGGATTCCAACGCCAACACGACCAACGGCATTTGTTTGGCCTTTTCGCTGACGGTGATGACATCGCCCGGTTTTACCTGATACGATGCGATTTTCACGCGTTTGCCGTTAACATAGATGTGGCCGTGGCTGACCAACTGGCGGGCCGAAAATACAGTCGGCGCCAATTTAGCACGATACACAACCGCGTCCAAACGGCGTTCCAACAGACCAATCAAATTGTCCGGTGTGTCACCGCGCATGTTGTCGGCCTCGATATAATATTTACGGAATTTCTTTTCGCCGATGTTGCCATAATAGCCCTTTAACGTCTGTTTTGCGCGCATCTGTTTTGCGTAATCAGACGAATTGCCACCGCGTGATGTTGGACCATGCTGGCCAGGTTTATATTTACGTTTGTTAAATGGCGATTTCGCCTGGCCCCACAGATTGACACCCAAACTGCGGCCGATTTTCAATTTTCTTGTGCTGCGCTTTGCGCCTGCTCTTGCCATAATTAATATCCTTTTGTTTTTGGTTTTTTATGGTGCCGGACATTTCACAGAATCCTTATCGTCAATATGACCAAAATACATATTGCTTATTCAGTTCTGGTTATCCAGCGGCGTTCAGTTTATATTGTTTTTCGCGAAAAATCAAGTAAATTGTGTAATGTTGCAAAGTTGGTCACCCCGCAATCGCGCGCAAATTTATATGCATCGTCAAAATGACGCCCCAACTGGCATGATTTATGCGCGTCGTCCGACAATAATACCGGAATATTTTTTGCCGCAGCCGCACGCAGAATACGCGCAGACGGGTACGGTTCATATATTTCCGGTTTGTACAGGCCTGTGTTGATTTCCATGGCAATGCCGGCGGCCGCAATGGCGTCCAGTGCACGATTTTCCGCCGTGCACCATTTTTCGTCACGCCCCAGGCCAACCTTTTTCGGTAAATCAATGTGCGCAATCCATGTAAACAGCCCGCTGGCTGCGGCGGCGGCAACTTTGTCCCAATACATTTGCAGCATTTTATCACGCACGTCCGGCGTTGCGTTTGCCATATCGTGCACATTGCACAGATTATCGTCATAATACACAAAATGCGACGAACCTATGACATAATCGGGGTGCAGTTCATCAATCGCGCGTAAAAATCCGTCGCGCCACCAGGCGGTGGGGAAAAAGTCCACCTCCATTCCGCACAGAATTCGCATGTCTGTATCGGATTGAAATTTGCGCAATTCCGCATAATGCGGGCGAAATTTTTCCATAACGCGGTCAAAAGAATCCAAATAAATCGCGTCGTACCCGCCACGAACCGCATGCGGATACATGCGGGCGCGCGTAATGTCTGGGTGCACAATGAAATGATTTGATACCCCCAACACGCTGAACCCGGCGGCACGCGCGGACGCGGCCATTTCGGCAATGGTGTTTGCACCGTCAAATCCGACTGTGTGCGTGTGCAGAGTGAACGTTTGCATATTAGAATTTTACCTGGGGGGCAACCTTTTCGGATTCGTCCATTTCAAACATTTGTTCTTGGGTGATGTTAAACATGCGCGCAACCAAATTCGATGGGAACTGTTCAATTTGCGTATTCAGCCCCATAACAACATTATTGTAAAACTGGCGCGCCGCCTGGATTTTAGTTTCCGTGTCGGTCAATTCGCGCTGTAATTCCAGAAAATTTTCGTTCGCCCGCAAAGTCGGATAATTTTCAGAAATTGCGAACAGATTTTTCAATGTTTCGGTTAATTTATTTTCTGCGTCTGCACGATTTGCGCCACCCGCCGCCATGGCCGCGTCGCGCGCACGCGTGACGGATTCCAGTGTTTCGCGTTCATGCTTGGCCGCGCCACGCACTGTTTCAATTAAATTCGGAATTAAATCATAACGCCGTTTTAATTGTGTGTCGATTGTGGACCAGGCCTCGCGTACTTGATTACGGCGCGCGACAAGTCCGTTGTACACGGCGATAAAATACAATAATATTACGGCAACGATTGCAATTGTGGTCCACATAGTAAAAACTCCCTTTGGTTCGTTATGTGTTTTATTGTATACGCAGGAATTAATAAAAGCAAATCGTTTTCTGCGTGTGCGCTGCGCGCAGAGTGATATTATTGTCACGCACAGCGTGACAATAATAGAGTGGAGAGTGTAGAGTTTAGAGTGTAGATGTTGTCCGCGCATATGCGCGGGACATACTCTCCCCCTGTCATTCCCGCGTAGGCGGGAATAGGGTCTATAAAATTCGTATCGCGGATTGTGTAATAATAAAAACACAACACGGAATTATTCCCCCAATTAAATAACTAATAACAACCACAGCCCTATTCCCGCCTACGCGGGAATGACAGAATGTTTGTTGTGCGGGGCTCTGGGCGCGGGAATGACAGAGTATAGAGAGGAAGTGTTTTTTCTTGAACTCTCTAACCACCCCCGCCCGGTGTGGCGGTGGGCATTCGGGTGTGACGTTATTCGTATACCACTGCTGAGTATGGGGAATAAAAAAATCCCACCAATCGGCGGGATTTTGAATACAAATCAAACGATTTAGTTCAACGCATCTTTCAACGCTTTGCCTGGTTTGAATTTCGGCTGAGTGGAAGCCGGAATCTTTATCGCGGCACCTGTCTGAGGATTGCGGCCTGTTGTGGCTTTGCGTTTTGCTGTTGTAAATGTGCCGAAACCAACCAAGCGAACTTCGCCTTTCTTTTTCAGAACTTTGGTCACTGTGTTGATGAAAGCGTCCAGGCATGCTGCTGCTGTTGCTTTGGTCACTTCGACTTCGTTTGCGATTGCTTCAATCAATTGCTGTTTGTTCATTGTGTTTTCTCCTTTCATATAAATTTATACAAGGTGTCCGGCAGTCCCCAAGCAATGCCTGTGGAATCATACCCCGCGGGTGTGCGCCATTTTTTTACAGTGCTGTGACGCAAACCTTTGTATTCCACGGACATTGCCTGTGCTGCTTACCCGAATCGTAGAGAATTCGGGCGTTCAAGTCAAGAGCATATTTAATATTTGATAAATTTTCTGATTGTTGACAAAAACACGTTAATTGTGCACCGCATCATAGCGAACCGCACGCGCACCGGGCGTGTCAGATTCACACAGCACATATTCGCCGGACAATCCGTCAACCGTCACTGTGCGAAAATGGTTTGGTGTCATTACGAACAACAGTACAATCACACTTACCCAGAACGTATATTTGGTTAATTGCCAGGGCTTTTTAAAACTGTCGCGTTTGAATGAATCGCTTAACAAATTCTGGTACAATGACCACCCCCAACTGAACGCCAACAGCATAACAACCGCAAACAGCGCAATGATAAAATAACGATGGAACGGCTGCAACGCTGTTGCGAATCCGTCCCAAAAAGTGCTGTCCGTGGGGCAAATATACAACGCGTACGGCACAGATTCCGCAGACAGTGCAATTGGGGCGTTCGGCGCCAACTGTAATCCGAACGACACAACAATTACTATCGATACCAATGCGACTATGGCAAACAGCATTAATGGTTTCATGTGTGATTCCCCAAAAAATCTTTGTATATATTATATCATATTATTGCAATTTGATAAACTTTTATTTACAATCGTCGTTATGATGCACAAAAAAAGCAATATCGTGGTTGGAATTACAACATTTAACAACGAAATGTTGCGGATTTCTGTGCCTGCGTTGGGAAAAATTCGTCAGAAATTTACTTTGATTATATACAACGACAATCCTATGACGAATGTTAATCGGCGTTGCATCAGGAAACTGGGGTATTGCGGCGATTTGATTATTATAAACACAGATGAAAACATCGGGCAATTACGGGCACGCATGGCCATTGTTGACACTGCACGGGATTTGCGCCCGGAATGGATTGTTTTTTGTGACGACGACGATATTTTGACCGATTTGGAAATTCCACATGTGGCGGACGATAATTTTGCCATTATCCAGGGCGGAATTATATTGCGCCATCGCGTGGGCGATTTGTTGCGTGCAATGGAAAATCCTGGGGACGTTGATGTTGACGGCGAAAACACAGAACTGGTACGCCCACGGTTGGCTGTGGCGGGCACGCCAATACGCGCAAAAACATTGTTTGGATTGGCGAAAATTATGCCGGACATGTATGATGCCATCGCGCGCATTGATGAAAAATTTGAATTTTATCCGCCTGTGGACACAATGATGTGGAATTTTGTAAACATATATGCACGCCATGTAAACCCGAACGCAGTGCCAATTTATATGGATAAAATAAACTATATCAAAAATGAAATCGATACAGCACGCATGAAATATGGGCGTTTGGCGCGTCCTGTGCGAAATGCAGATGAACATTATCGGCGGGCAATCGAAAAATATGACGCAGTGTTGCATGACGCGATTGGCGTGGCGGCCGCCCTGCGGGGCTGATACGATTTATTTATAATTATTTTCATAAAACATAAATATCTGATTGAAACCACGGTGGAATATGTATAAAATTGCACCGACAATAAACAGGGAACCAAAATGAAATACAATGACATTCGTAAAACTTTTTTAGATTACTTTGAATCGCACGGGCATAAAATTGTGCCGTCTGCGTCGCTGATACCAAACGATCCGACGCTGTTATTCACGGTCGCCGGCATGGTCCCATGGAAGGGTATTTTACAGGGAACCGAACCTGCATTTGCACCACGCGTTGCCGACGTTCAGAAATGTATTCGCGCGGGCGGCAAACACAACGATTTGGACGAGGTTGGATTTGACGGCCGGCATCATACTTTTTTTGAAATGCTGGGCAATTGGTCGTTTGGCGATTATTTCAAAGCCGGTGCTATTGAAATGTCGTGGGATTTGTTGACCAACGTGTTAAAACTGGATCCGGCACGTTTGCGCGTGACAACGCATGTGACCGATGACGAATCCACAGAAATATGGCGTCGCGTTGCCGGCAAAGAGGCCATTCGCATGGGCGACAAAGACAACTGGTGGTCGGCGGGCGACACCGGCCCATGTGGTCCATGCACTGAAATATTTTATGATTTCGGTGATACATTTGAAAACGAAGACGACAGATGGGTTGAAATCTGGAACGACGTGTTTATGCAATATGACCGCGACGCGAACGGCAATTTGACGCCGTTGCCAAAACAAAATGTTGATACAGGTGGCGGTCTGGAACGCTGGGCGGCATTGTTGCAAAACAAAGTCGATAATTTCGATACTGATTTGTTTGTAAATTTAATCAATGCGACCCAGGATATTGTCGGCGTGAAAAAAACACCTGAAAACACGCCGTCGTTTAAAATCATCGCAGACCACCTGCGTGCGGTTGGCTTTGCAATCGCGGACGGGGTTATCCCCAGCAATACCGACCGTGGGTATGTAATTCGTCGCATATTGCGCCGCGCAATGCGTCATGGGCAAATGCTGGGGCACCGCGGGGCTTTGTTGTCCAAATTATATCCTGCGTTGATTACAGAAATGGGCGAAGCGTATCCTGAATTGGCACGCGAAGAAAAGCGCGTTGTTGAAATTATCGAAAACGAAGAAAACGCATTCGCTGATATGCTGCAAAACGGCATGAAATTGTTGGATATCGAAATTCCCAAGGTGCAAAACGGCATTTTGCCCGGCGAAATCGCGTTCAAATTATTTGATACATACGGATTCCCGCTGGATTTAACCCAAATGATTTTGCGCGAAAAAAATATAGATGTCGATGTGGCTGGATTCGAACGCGCCATGGCCGAACAAAAAGAACGCAGCCGCGCCAATACCAAAGGCACGCGGACACTGTGGGAATCGCAAACTGAATTGCCCGACACCGATGACCATTATAAATACGCGCCGGACGCAAATTTAACATCAACCGTATTGGCAATTTTGCGCGATGGCGAATTTGTACAAAGTGCAAAATCTGGGGACGAAGTCGAAGTGGCTTTGGACAAAACCAATTTCTATGGCACCCAGGGCGGCCAGGTTGGCGACGCCGGCGAATTGGTGGCGAACGGCACAACAATCATGACCGTGACCGAGGCCGCACGCGTTGATAACGTCGTGATTCACCGCGGGACTTTGGTGGGTGATTTGGCTGTTGGTGATACAGTGCAAACGAAAATTAATGCGGCCACGCGTCAACAAACTGCACGTGCACACACGGCAACCCACCTGTTGCAGGCGGCGTTGCGTCATGTGCTGAACGAAGATGTCGAACAGCGCGGTTCCAAAGTGTCGCCTGATTCTGTGCGATTTGACTTTTCGTTTGGGCGCGCAATGACGGCCGACGAAAAACAGGCGGTCGAAGATTTAGTTAACAAATGGATTGCGGACGATATGCCTGTCGCACACGAAGAAATGTCCATTGACGACGCAAAAAAACGTGGTGCAATGGCTTTGTTCGGCGAAAAATATGGCGACGTGGTAAAGGTTATTTCGGCCGGCGATGTATCGTGCGAATTGTGCGGTGGCACACACGTGTATCACACTGGCGAAATAATTCACGCGCGTGTAAACAAAGAAAAATCCATCAGCAGCGGCATTCGCCGTATAACAATGTCCGTTGGAACATTGGCAGAATAAAAAATTCCCGCGCGTATGCGCGGGAATAATAGAGTGTAGAGTGAAGAGTTTAGAGTGTAGATAATGTCTGCGGGCGGTACGCCCGCAGTGCTTTTTTTATTTACTGGATCGCCACGCTTTGCTCGCGATGACAAGGGGGACGAAGTGGATAATTACGCACTCTCTAACCACCCCGCCCCGTTGGGGCACCCCTCCAATGGAGGGGAACTTATTCTGCGACGGGACGAAGGCCAAGTTCCCCTCTGCGGAGGGGTGCCGGCTATGCCGGCGGGGTGGTCATTGTACCCCCCGTTGTGCAAAGCATGCCCCCCGCCAGAGGCGGTGGGCATTACTTGCACCCTACACTCTAATAAAAAACGGGGCGGTGCCCCGTTTTTTTTAAATACTGTCTGCGTTTATCCAACGACCGTTTCGCAACAATCCCGGGGCCATGCCTTCGTTGCTGCGCAGGGCGTCTATGACACTGCGTGCCTGTGTCGCGTTCAGATTCACAATGCGTACTTTGTACATGTCGCCTTCTTGGACGACGACGGCGTTGCCATATTTCATCATACGGGACGCCAATGAATCTGCGCTGTCCTGGGCATAGAATGCCGCAACCTGGACACTATATTCGCCAGACATTGCCGCCGGAGCCGTTGTTGTGCCTGTTGCGCCCGGTGCCTGGGTTGTTGTGACGACGGTTGTTTCAACCACAGGTGCAGGTTGCTGGGCAACCGGCTGTTGTGCAGGTGTGGTCGCGCCAATAGTCGCATTTTTCACCGCCATGGATTCGTTGGCCATAACCTGAACCTGAACCTTGGTCTGGCCGTTCATGCCGATTTTCTGGGCGGCGGCCGGCGACAAATCCATAATACGAGTATTTACGAATGGCCCGCGGTTATTAACACGCACAACCACAGATTGACCATTGTCCAAATTGGTCACGCGTGCAATTGTTGGCAACGGCAATGTTTTGCTGGTGGCGACCATTTGACTCATATCAAACACTTCGCCATTGCTGGTTTTTGTGCCGTTCAATTCAGCCGGAATAATACCCGCGATGCCAGTTTGGTTATAGGTTAAATCCTCGACCGGAATGTATTGCACATCTTCGACCTTGTACGCGCTGCCTACGTAATATTTCGGGGCGGGTGCCAACAGGTATGTATTATTCAGTGATTCATCTGTGGTGATTAATGTTTCTTCGCCAAAACCATCGGCGGCATAGCCGTTCATGCCACTGGTATCGGACGTAGTACTTAAATCAGTACACGCGGCCAAAACTGCGGTCAACACAGCCAAAGACAGTATTTTTTTCATTGTGGGACTCCTTACATTCCGTTTATTATGATTAAATTTTATCATATAACGGTGGCGTTTTCAACTTTATTTTGACTATATTTTTCGGCCAATTATGTACGCGATTGGCAAATACACGATTGCGAATCCGCCGATTGCCACAAACAGTATCCAAATGTTTGGAATCGGCACGAACCACAGCACTGCCCCCATCGCGATTGCCAGCGCAGCAAATGCCAAAATAGCCACGCGTGTGCGCGGTTCTGTGCGTATCAGATTTTTACGCATACAGGCACGGCGCAACAGCCAATTTTTCAGGTACCCACTGACGACTATACCAATTGGAATGGCCAAATATCCGACCAGTGGGAACGCGGCCACATATATCAACGTTGCCACCGCCAATGATGTAATGCTGGTTTTGACGGGTGTGCGTACGTCCTGGGACGCGTACAGTGTTTTGCTGTAAATCTGGCTTATCATCATTGCGGGCAATACCAGAACCTGTATCATCATGGCCAACGCAACGGCATGTGTGGATTCGTGTGTCCATGCGCCGTATTCAAACAAATACTGGATAATCGGTTCGGCCAGCACGAACAATCCCACCACGCACGGCATAATCAGCATCATAGATTCCCGCATAGACGCATTTTGTTGCAGATACACACTGCGCATATTTTTTTCCGCCATCGCATTTGACATGGACGATATCAGCACTGTACCCACCGCCAGCCCAATCAGCGCAAACGGCAATTGAATCATGCGGTCGGAATAATACAGCCACGACACAGCCCCACTTTGGAAACTGGCCACCAATGTACCGACGATAATGGTGATTTGATAAAATCCATTGCCAATAATACTTATCCCCAGGCGTTTAAACATACTTTTAATCGCAGGCGTCCATCGCGGGCGTATCAATCGCAATCCAAAATGATGCCGCCGAATACGCGACCACAATATAGCGAACTGGATAATACCGGCCAGCACCACCGTAAACGCCATAATATATAAAATTGTTTCTGGGGCAAACCATGCGGCCAACAGCAGTGCGCATATCAGCATAATGTTCAACAGCACCGGCATAAACGCCACCAGCAAGAATTTTGAAAACGCGTTCAAAATAGCCGACAAAAACGCAGCCGCACATATAAACACCACGTACCAGAACATTATTCTGGAAATAACGACTGTTAATTGCATTTTGCCCGGGTCGTCCGCGAACCCAGGCGCCAACACCCACACGACCAGTGGCATGAATATTTCGAACAATATCGCGATACCAAGCAATATCATCATTAACCATGAAAACACGTTTTTGGCGAAATTTTCGTCTTTGTTTTTATCCGTGTACATGGGAATAAAGATAGACGACAATGCGCCTTCGCCCAACAGGTCGCGGAACAAGTTCGGCAATTTAAACGCCGCCAAAAATATATCTGATAAACGCCCCGCGCCAAAAACGTGTGCCACCAACATGTCGCGAACGAATCCGAAAACGCGACTGATACCGGTCATTACACTGACCCCGAAAATATGTTTGCCTAGTTTCATAGTTTCGATTATACTGCTGTTCAAGAAATAAAATCAAGGCAGGAATATGCACACAAAAAAATTTTTTGCAATTATTGGCATGGCGGCTGCGCTGGGCGCGTGCGCCGGGACTGATGACAATGTTATGATTGAACGCAGTTTGCCGGAAATATACAAATCGGCATACGACGAATTCAACGACGAAAACTATGACACCGCCGCCACAGAATTTTTACAGGCCGAAACACAATATCCGGCCGGTGAATGGGCGGCAGACGCACTGGTTATGGCGGCGTACTCGCAATATATGGACGATGATTTCGCCGGCGCAATAATGACCATTGACAGATTTATGCGTTTTCACCCCGGACATCGTGATGTGCCATATATGCTGTATTTGCGCGGAATGTGCTATTACCGCCAGGTCAGCGATGTACGACGCGAACCGGGCATGTCTGCATATGCGCTGCAACAGTTCCAACAATTGGTGGACAGATTCCCGAAATCGCAATATACAGAAAACGCGAAAAATAAAATCAACATATTGAAAAACTATGTCGCGGGCAAAGCAATGTATTCCGCCCGCAACGATATGGCACGTAAAAATTGGCCCAGTGCGATTTCGCGCCTGCAGGCGGTGGTGCAAACAGCCCAGGAAACCGTCATGACGCCCGAGGCCCTGTACCGCCTGACCGAATGTTATACGGCGATTGGATTGCCCGAACAGGCGTATGGGTATGCAGAAATGTTGCGTCTGAATTTCCCGGACAATGAATGGACGAAAAAATTGGACAAACGTCCGTCGGATTTTGAATCTGGCACGAAATAAAAGCGGGGCATACGCCCCGTTTTTTATTTCTGTACAAAATGTACACTGTATTGCGGTTTTTTATCCGCCCCCAGCGACGCGCGCACAACGCGATTGGATGCGCCCTGGACCGCACGAATCAGATTTTGTCTGTCCTTGCGTTCTGTTTTGGTCATGTTATCAATGGACTTGGTAATTTCAATCTGAATCTGGCGTTTCATGAACCCAGTGTCATCGGTTTCAAAAATACCGACGCTGGAAACTTCGGGGGTGCCCTTTAAAAATCCGCGTTTATCAACCGGCAGCGTCACGAATATCGCGCCGTTTGTTGCGATTTTTTTACGTGTTTTATACACAGGGTCGTCCGTGCTGCGTTCTGTTTCGCCCTCCATCACTACAAAGCCCGTTTCGATGGTTTCAGCGACATATGGGGCCTGGCCATCAGCCAACGCAATCATTTCGCCGTTATGCACGACCATCATGTATTTTGCGCCGCCGCGTTCCATTGCCATTTTGCCGTTCAGCATTTCATTAATGTAATCACCGTGCATTGGCACAGACACCTGGGGGTGCACCATGTCATAGAACCGTTCGAATTCCGGACGTCCCGCGTGCCCACTGGCGTGCAGATGGTCTGTATCATAAATCGTATGTGTTTTAATGCCCATACGCGCCAATTTATTGTACAGGTATGAAACGTCCTGTTCGCGTCCCGGAATAACAATTGCGCTGAACAACACCGTATCCGTTGGTTGCAGTTTCATTTCCTTTACATGCCCGCGGCACAGACGCGTCAACATAGCAAACTGTTCACCCTGGGACCCGGTCAGGAAAATGGCCTGTTTTTCTGCGGGCAAATCTTTGATTTCGCTGTGCAGATATACATCGTCTTTGTCCAGATATCCGAACTCGATTCCCATTTCGCGGAATTCAGGCAATCCCACAAAAGGCACAGGGTTTGGATTACTGCGTTCCTTTATCGCGGCAACACGGCCGGCTGCACGTGCGGCCTGGGCGAACATCTTCATTCGCGCAATGGAACGTGAATATCCCGTCACCAACACGCGCCCAGGTGCGTTTTTCATGATTTCTGTTAATGTATCGCGAACTTGTGCCTCGGTCGTTTGGGGTTCCTGGCGCGATGCAGATGTAGAATCAGACATACATGCCAACAATTTCGGATCAGACCCAATTTCACGCAAACGCGCATAGTCGGTTGGATCCTCGATTGGATTGTCATCATTGAATGTCCAGTCACCCGTATGCAACACTTTGCCCGCCGGCGTTTTAATGATTAACATTTGCGCTTCGGGTACAGAATGGGAAACATGGAATGTTTCAACCGTAAACGGCGCCAAATCCAATGTTGCACCATGGTGGTCAAATTCAACAATGTCTGTGTCTGGATTGAAATCTATTTCCGCACCACGGAATGTTTGGCGCAGTATTTCCGCCGGAAAACGCGTGCAGTAAATTGGCTTTCTGAATTTCGGCCATACGAATTTCAACGCACCGATGTGGTCTTCGTGTCCATGGGTTAAAACGAAACCAATAACGTCCTTTTTGCGTTTTTCTAACCACGTAGTATCGCAATATTGCACGTCGCCGGCACCAATTTCTTCCTCCAGAAATCCCATACCACAATCGACAACCAGATATTTGCCTTTGTATTTATAAATGTACATGTTTTGGCCGACGTGTTCCAAACCGCCCAACGCCATAAAGTACAATTTTTCATCATTTTTATCGCTTTCGTGTTTGTTCATGCCGGTGATTTTTTCCGGCATTCCCGCGTCAGACGCGACATTTTCTGGCGCTGTTTGTTTTTTACGTACTTTTACCATAATAAATTCCTTTGTTTCGGTTATACTTTTGCGCCACCACATAATCCATTGCCAATAAAGAACGCGTCTTTATTTGTAGTGAATCAGTGGCAGCGCGGCTTTTGTTTCCCCCGCGATAATCAATAATAAATTAAAACAACGGGGAATTTTTTGGGACATATCCCAAATCTCTCTGACCCCAGTAATGTTAGTATATTTTCAATTAAATGCAAGAGATAATATTTTTAAACCTTGCATTATACGTGTCGGAATAGTAATATACTTTATGTCAATGGGGGTTCCATTGATGGGGTGTGAAGACCTCTGCCTTAGCGTCGAACGGGAAAAATGGCGCTCCATTATACAGGATGTTGATTAAGTCCAAACGCGCATAAAACATACAAGAATTACTAGTGAGTTTTAACTTGATTGATATGTTATTATAGTTATATTAAGTATTGTAATAATTTTTCTAACTGTGTATCATTTAATAGAATTATCTTGCACGCATTTGCAGCTTGTCTAGCAGATTTAGTAAAACCCGCATTAGATACAACAACACCATAGTCACAATTATAAAAATCTCGTCCTGCATTTGCCTCTTGAACCGCTTTGTTACCTACAGGTTTGGAATATTTTTTACATTGAATAGCAAAAGATACGCCATTCTTTTTTGCTATCACGTCTGCACCCTGGTCCCCACTGGCTTTTGTAGTGCGCGCATTGAATCCCAGTGACTTTAATTTAATTGTTATGCTTTTTTCGTAATCTAATGGTGTAATATTTTTTTGCTTTAAATTTATATCAGGCATTTCCCACTTATTGACATACAAACTAAAAACAAGCTCTTTTACAACATTACAGGCATTTAAATACCTATATTCTTCCAAACGATTGTTTTCTAAAATGATATTTTTCTTTGCACAACTCTGGGTACTGATGAAAATAAGCTCACCTCTAATATCATCTGTTTTATCTAGCATATTAAAATAAACATCTTCCATAATGCCAAAAGAACGATTATCTATTTTTATATCACTGTTGTCATCCGTCGCCACAAATATGCAAAAATTGAAAAAGTCCGCTTCAAATACAGGATACAAATATATTTCCAAGGAATGGTCAGGGATATTTGAAAATAGTTTTTCGTAACTATTTTGTAATGCTTCATTATAATAAGGTGTTGCGTAAATAGGCATCTCTCTAGTCAATACAACATTCTGAGCAAAATTATACAATTCGTTTATATAATTTTCATAATGAATATATCCATAATCGTCTTCTGTTACTAACTGCAAAAATTTTGCATGCAGCGTGTTTTCATGTTGTTGAATTATATCATAAATTTGATTTACATATTCCTGTCTGTATGTGTTTACAATTTTTGTATGTTTTTTTAGTTTTTCTATCAGCATCCGTTTTTCATTTTGAATATTTTTTTGATTTTTAACATTTCTTGCATCGTACTCTTCTAGCTTCATTAACAAAAAAGCCACCAACAATATAGCGATAGCACTGACGACAACAATTATTCCAATACTGTTTAACATGTATTAATCCTTTTATATATTCTGTATTGTTTTAAAAAATCTGTAACTTTGATATCGCGTCCCTTTAACTCAATGCATACATATTTTAAAAACGCATACCGCATCATGCAGGAAACCAACTGGAGACAAAGCATAATGATAACACCAAAAATTTAAAGTTCATAACGTTCCCCTTTTATTGAATAAATCCGTTACGCCTGCAGCATCACCAATCTGTTGTCCGTTCTTAAATCGCACAAAATGCCCCATGTTTTTCCCAAGTGCAATAAAAATGCCTTGTTTATAGTTGAAATACGTTCGTAAATTTTCAGATGGCGCAGTTTTGTTTGTAAATATCTTTAATTTATTTTCATCGTGCGTCCAGTCATCATCGTTATGCCAATAGCCTTTCAGTTCTATAACCAGCATATTGTTTTCGTGTGTCCCGCGTGTATGCACTATTATATCCGGAAATACACGCCCTTTTTTCTCATCAGATGCCGCATAAGCATTATTACAGCCCAGATGTTTAATTAGTTCTTCTCCAGAATTATCTGTGGCTTTGCCGTATTCACAGTCAACAGACAGGCAATCGTTATCATATCCATGTATATCCAATAGACGCTGTAAATATCCTGCAATTCTAGATGCACACGTTCTTTCCAAACCGCCAATTTCAACAAGCTTTTTGTCGCGCTTATAGAATATTGCCACCGCGGTCTGTAATAGTTCAAATATTGCTTCCGTGTTCATTCTACTCGCCCCTTTTTAATTCAAACAAAAAACCACCTGACAAAGCGGGTGGTTGGAGGTTAAGAACTATAATCTGGTATAGCGAGCTTATTCAATATATTCACTGCCCTCCAACCATGATGATTGGAGGTGTTTTTATGTCCCCACGGACACCAGATTCAGAGGTTCTTACGCCCCAACACGGCAACCGCCATGTCGCTTTATACTTTATCACGGACAAAAATCCCGTGCAAGCAGTTTATAATGCATACTATTAAACAATGAGGAATTTATATTCTGGTGCGGCCGGCGGGTTCCCTCGCGCGACACATAATAAAAACAACGCCACAGTTTTGTGGCGTTGTTTTTTATTCTGGCGCGCCCAGAAGGATTCGAACCCTCAACCTTCTGATCCGTAGTCAGATGCTCTATCCAATTGAGCCATGGGCGCAACGTTCGTATATTTTATACGTTTTTGTCGAAATTGCAAGCAAAAATATATGTTTTTTATCTGCTGCCATGGCCGTCGTTATGATGGCCGTGATACAACATATTAAAATGCTGTCTGCACACAGATTTATAATTGCTGTCGCCGATTGCAATTTGTGCGCCTGCGCGAACAACATTGCCCGATGCGTCGTATCGCAAATGATGCGTCGCCAAATGCATACAGCCGGGAATTTGACACGTCGATTCCATGCGGTGCAGTTTGGCGCCAACCTCGATTAACCGGCGCGACGCAGGAAAAATATGCTCGTTGCTGTCTATCATTATTCCATAGCACATAATTATCACGGGGCGACTGTCGGCAATACGCACCAGTGCATCTATGTCGTCCGGGGTAAAGAACTGGATTTCATCGATTAGCACCATTTTAGTATCTGGGGCCGGGGTCCACCCGCGTAATGTTGTCAGCACTGTTGCATCGGCGGAAATTCCGATACGGGAATTGACTTTGTTATCGCTGAAACGATTATCGATTTTTGGTTTTATGATTTCGGTTTTGTTCCCGTTTTTGTTTTGGTTGTACGCATTAATAACCAACTGTGCAGATTTCGAACAACCCATTGTTCCATAATGAAAATGCAGATTCGCCATTTATCAATCCCCCAATTTATATTATGATGCCATAGATTCCAAACGTGCTATGCGTTTTTCAACAGGCGGGTGCGTCGCCATCAGTGAACTGGCGAATTCGCGCGGACCACCCGGGTATGCGATGCACACCGCCGACATAGATTTTACTTTGTCCAAACATTCCACGCGCGCGTCGGTCGTGATTTTGCGCAGCGCGTTTGCCAACGCCATTGGATTATGGGTTATTTGCGCGCCTGTTGCATCGGCGGCGTATTCGCGATTTCTGGAAATAGCCATACGTAAAACCGGCGTGATAATCCAGTTAAACACAAAAAACGCCAGCCACACCAACAACAATACCGCCACGCCACTGTTTTTGTTGTCACTGTCGCTGTGACCCGACGCCAATGCCACGCGCAAAATCATATCAGCCGCGAACACAGTCACACCAACGCCTGTAATCAACATCATATCCAATCGAATGTCGCGGTTGCCTATGTGTGCCATTTCGTGCGCGATGACGCCCTGTAATTCAATATTGTTTAATTTTTTTATCAGTCCGCGGGTCAGTGCAACAGACGCATCGCGCGGGGTGCGCCCGGTTGCAAATGCGTTCATGGAATCGTCATCTATGATGTAAACACGCGGGCATGGCAATCCGGCCGCCATAGCGACATTTTCCACTGCGCGGAATATTTCGCGATTTTGTTTGTCGTCATCAAAAATTTCATGTGCATGTGCAGAATTTAACATCATGCTGTCGCCAAATGCCCACGATATCAGCAACCATACCGCGCACGCGACAAATGTCGGAATTGCCACGGAAATTGCCGTGTTAAACGCTGTGTCCGCGGGCGCGACAATCCACGTAAACAAAAATATTAGCGCGATAAATATCAGTGGGAAGCAAATCACCAATAATATAGTTTTTATATTATTGCTGCGAATATGATCGTAAACTGTTTTTACATGTGCCATGGCGTTTATTATAACCCAAATTTCTGTGCCGTCATTATGAATTTTCGTTTTTTATGCGTTTAAATTTTACATCAAAACTGCCGTTGTTAATCGGGGTGGCTGATAATATGTACGGCGATAAAATACTTTCAGACACCCATTGTGGGAATAATTTCCGCAAAACCCCACTGGCGCCGGTGATGATTGTGGCGCGACGCGCGCCCGATGTGGCCACAGCCATGATTTCGTCCCAGGCCTGGTCCACGGTGTGTTGGTGCAAATCCAGCGTGACGTGCGCGGGCGCCGCCCCAACGGGGGCGGGAATCCGACGCGACAGTTGTAATTCAGACCGCACGCGTCGCCGGGTGGCGCTGTCGTCCGGCACGAACGCGGTCCCAGCCATTTTTGCAATATCGTCATCGGTTAATTGTTTCATAGCAATCGCTATTATAATACAGCAACACGGATTGTTTATAAAAAAATGACGGGCCCGTTGACATTAAAAAACCGCCCGGGTGGGCGGTTGAGTCATTATCGATAAAAATTTATTTTTTCCAAAACGCAAATCCGCTGCGACGTTCGGATTTTTCTTCGCGCTGTTTTCTGTCCTCGATTGCGCGGCGGCGTTCGGCGCGACGTTCCTGGAACCGGCGGGCCGATTCTTCGTCGCGATGAATCAGTTTCAGCGTGGTCACAGATAATTTATCATTACGGACTTCTTCGTCAAATTCAACAATATCATTTTCATTCAGGAATCTGATACCCGCTGCTTTCAGTGCACTGGAATGAACAAAAACATCGTCCATATTACCATTTTCGTTCGGTGTGTCCGGCGTAATAAAGCCAAAGCACTTTTTACCATTGTACCATTTTACTTTACCTTGACGCATAATGTGCCTTCCTTTCTTATGCTTGTTATGGTTCCCAAAGTACTGTGAACCTGTAATAATTGTTGCGGATTACGATACAGATTGCAAGAAAAAACACCCCAGGAAAATCGTGTTTAATTTCCTGGGGCGGCGATTGTATTATTTGTTCGTTTTTTTATAGTACCGCTGGACTTCGGTCATAACAAAGTTGAACAATTTGCCCGCCAATGTGTCGGACGGTACGGTCCAGTCATGCTGGAAATACGGCATGGCCGCGACCAGAATAAACCGCGCCATGAAATGGAAAATCTCGCTTTCCTGGGCCTGGGTCAATTTGGCCGGGGCGTCTTTGATACGAAAAACTTCGTTTTCAATGGCGTTGTCCAATTTATCAACGATGATGTCCAAAATTTTCGGCGGATAATACAGTTTGCACAATTTAGGAAACCCGTCAAACATGGATACATCTGTGCCCTGGCTGTACAAAATATTCCAACCGACACGGTCAAATAAATCCTCCAGGCACTGGCAAATCATCAGATTGTATTGTTTAACGCCCATTTCCATAAAATCCGCCAATTTGCGTTCTATATCCGCACTGGTACGCGCGGTTTTAGTGTTTTTGTTGTTTTCACGTTTACGCGAAACCTCGTAATTTCCGTGTGTTTGGCGTTCAAATTCGAAAAATGTGCGAACCTGGCAAATGATTTCCATGGGAACGACGTGGCCGTCTTTGCCGATATCGATTATTAATTTGGCGTCGCGATAATTACGCGGATTTTTCATATCGTAAAAATTATCGCGCACAGATAAAATCCGGTCCGGCATCATGTCACACACGCGTTCAATAAATGTGCGGGCCTGGGGGATTAAATCAAACAGGCATTTCACACGCCAAACGTCCTGCAGGCGCATGCGGGGACGTGGGACTTTGTCCAATTCACGCACCAATTCCACCGCGATTTTTTCGTGTCCAGAACCGATAATGGACAGCACTGTTTCGGACGGTGTGGAAATATAGCGTTCGTTTAATTTCGCGCGAATTTTATCGGCAACCGCACGCGCAGACGCCAAACGATCGTGCGATGCAATCACGCGGTACACTGTCGCGGCAACTTCGTCCACGTATGCGGCATAGTATTTGCCGGTCACTTTGTCCAATGCCCTGTCGATGCTTTTTTGTGCGCCGACAATAACCGTGACGATGGACGACACCGCCAGGTCAATTTTGTGCCCCGCCCCACTGGTAAAAAATTGATTACGCATGGGGTCTGCGTCCAAGCGGTGGTGCACAATGTATGGCGACAATGGATTTATATCCGATACCTTGATCGGTTCGTCAATTGCGCTGTCGGTGGCATAATCATAGCGCATAACGGGCGCCTTGGGCGCACCAAAACATTTGCCCAGGAAATAGAACACTTCGCGGAACCACAGCATACCATCGGAATATAATTCAGATAAATATGCGGCGGCTTCGTCATTAATGCGACCGGATTTGCGCGCCTGTTCAATGGTGGCCTGATTTTTCCTGTCCCGTTCGGCGGCCAGGTCGGCCGCGCTGCTTTCAGAATACGGTGTTATCATGGCATGCCCCCATTATTTCATTATCGGAAATAATATAACGTCACGCAGTGTCGGGGCGTCCGCTATGATAGAAAAAAATCTGTCAATTCCCAACCCCAGGCCCGAAATCGGTGGCATACCGTGTTCCATGGCACGCAGGAAATCTTCGTCCAGGTCAAATGCCTCGTCATCGCCGGCGGCTTTGTTTTTCGCCTGCTCTTCGAACGCGGCACGTTGGACAATTGGGTCGACCAATTCTGAATATGCCTTTATCAATTCGGCACCACAGACAATCAACTGGAATATATCTATGCGGCGATTGTCATCGTCGTTGCGACGCGCCAATGGTATCAAATATGCCGGATAGTTATATACAATTGTCGGCTGGATAATCTGGTCACGGATTTTGTGTTTGAACACATAGTCCACTATGGCCGGCACAGATTTCAGCGGTTCCATTTCGTCCGCGCCAAACATGCCGCCGGCAATCAACTGTTTTTTCAGGGCGTCGGTGTCGCGGAATTCCAAAATGTCAACACCCAGCAATTCATTCATGCGGGCCGTGTAATCGATTTCATCGTATTTGGTGAAATCCAATTTGGTGCCCTGGTATTCAATTTGTAATGTGCCGCGCAAATCCATGATGATTTTTTGAATCATATCCCATGAAAATTTAATATTGTCCTGATAATTCCAATATGCGGCGTACCATTCCAGCATGGTGAATTCCTGCAGGTGCATGGCGTCCATGCCTTCGTTGCGAAAATTTTTGCCCAATTCATACACGCGGTCAAATCCAGCGGCAATGGTTTGTTTCAAAAATAATTCCGGCGCAATACGCAGATAAAAATCAGCGTCCAACGCATTGTGATGCGTGATAAATGGGCGCGCGGCGGCACCACTGGCCACAACCTGCATTATCGGGGTTTCAACCTCGGTAAAACCATTGGCGTTTAAATATTCGCGTATCAGGCGCAACATTTTAAAACGCATTTTCATCGTGCGACGTGTGTCTTCGTTGGCAATTATATCCAGATAGCGTTGACGATAACGCGTTTCCATATCCGTCAACCCGTGGAATTTTTCCGGCAACGGACGCAGGGCTTTTGATAAAATTTCATATTTTGCCACGCGCACAGTCAATTCGCCCGCGGTTGTATGGTATAATTCACCATCAATACCGATAAAATCGCCCAGGTCGACATTGGATTTCATGAATTTATATTGTTCTTCGCCCAATTCTTCGCGGGACATAGAAAACTGGATTTCGCCGTCAATATCATAAATGCGGCCGAACATCAATTTCCCCAACCACCGCAGTGCCGTGACGCGCCCCGCCAGGCGCACATGCGCGCCATCGGACAAATTGCGGGCGTCACAAATTTTGTGGCTGCGGTCAAATTTATCTTTCCAAACAACACCATCGCGGGCGCGGATATTTTCTGCCTTTTGCAGGCGCGCCTGTAATTCATTTGTCGATATTTTCGTGGTACTGTTTGCGTTTTCTGACATTTTCGTTTCCTTTGTTGGGCGTTTAAAAGTTAAAAAAAGGACGCATGAAAAGTGCGTCCGTCAATTTTTTTGATGGTCGCACCGTATCAATAAAAAATTTTCAAAACCAATTTCATTTTCCGATTGTCCCCATCAGATAAAACTTTGGTGCGAGCAAAGGGGCTCGAACCCTCGACCTCAACCTTGGCAAGGTTGCGCTCTAGCCAACTGAGCTACGCTCGCACTGTGGGGTATATTTTTACATATCTTTTTTGCAATTGCAAGTAAAATTTTATCGCTGGCGTCCGGGGGCAAAATACCGCAATGAATCCAGCGTATATTGGCGTTTTGCCAAATCGTGACGCCGTTGTTGAATGTTTAATTCCTGCTGTTTTAATGTGTTGGCGTGGCGGATCTCGCCCCAAATACCGTATGCCGCCACAGACATCATCATTATGCTGAACGCCAACACAAAATACAGGCACCCGGTCGGGTTTGTCCGAACCGGGTCGCCAAAATCACTGCCGGAAATTTCGCGTTTTTCCGTCATGTGTTATAACCATTTCCATGGTTGGATTATCTGCAGAAATCCGTATGCAGTACGTTTGTCTGCGAATGTGTGACCACAACGTGGGCATACGATGAACGGTGCGATAACGGCCTTGGTCTTTTTAAACATGGCGTGCCATATCCACAACCCCAGTACCCATACGGCGATTACCAATCCCCATGCGACATAGTTGAAATACTGGTCAACTGTGTCGGTGATGACGGTGATAACCTGGACATCGGATTGTGACAAATCGTCATAAATTTTTGTTGCCACAGGCCACGACGACGGGCGCCACGGATACACGTGTTCAATGCCGTAATTCGTCAGCAATGTTGTGCCCAGGCCACCTGTGTTTTTATCCAATTGCGATTTGATTACGTCGTCAATCATATCGTCAATTTGAACCTGCAGAACACTGGTTAACTGGGTTTCGATTTCGTCCAATTTTTCATTGACCATCGCGGCAGTGTCATCAACGCGGGCGATTGTTTCGTTGGCTTTGTCAATACCGGTGTTAACCTGGTCTACGCCTTTGTTTACTTCGTCCAGGGCCTTGTCTATGCCGCTGGTGTTAATGCCAAACATGTTGGCCAGGCCGGTTAATTTGCCAACCTTTTCCGTGGTGTCGGTCACTTTTTCAGTGGCGGCGCCTGCGTCGGCGGTGACCTGTTTGGCTTTGTCTGTGGTATCGGTGACAACATCAACGGCGTCGCCCACCATGCGGACTTTGTCCACAGCAAACGCAACCGGTTTTTCCAGATTAATCGCGTCCTTGATACCGTCCAACAATTTTTCGTATTGTTCAACTATGTTGCGTTGCAGGTCGAAAAACATAGACACAACTATCGATTTTTTAATCGGTTGGGAATACGTGTTTTTCACCCACAGCGGTGTCGCAATTACCAGCGCAATCCAGATAACCGATATCACCGCAAATGTAATTTTTACACGGGTGATAAACGATTTTTTCTTTTTAACGGTTTTTGCGCCGTTTTGTTCGATTACTTCGACTTCTTTTTTCTTTCTGGGCATGATAAAACTCCTTTCCTGAACATATACAGTTTAATAAAGTTTTGTTTTTTATTTCAACTGTTTTTATCGTGTTTGCTGTTTGAATGCAACTATCATTTCGGCTGACATCGAACGCGCAAATTCAGTGCTGGGCCAGGTGCTTTGCAATTTCATGATTTGATTTATTGTGTTGTAATACAATTCTGCGTGACGTTTATTATCAAAAGTCGATACCTGGGTCGTCGGTAAAAGTTTGCACTGTCCCGGTCTGTCCTGGTCCGGCAAGCACGCCAATGTGTAAACGTATGTTAATTTTTTTATCGTCTTTTTCGCCGTGGCCAGATAGATTTTATCCGACGCACTTAATACTAATTTTGGTTGTACTTGGTTTTCTTTCAGCCAACGGGCGGCCAGTTTTAATTTTAAATTTTCAAACATATATCTTTTTCCTTTTTCGTTTTTAATTATTCATTACCTGTATATTTCGCAATAAAGGCGCGTTTGAATTCGGCAAAATTGCCCTGTTCAATCGCTGTGCGGATATCGCGCATTAAATCCTGGTAAAACCACAGATTATGTTGGGTCAGCAATGTTGCCCCCAGAATTTCATTGCATTTTACCAAATGGTGAATATATGCACGCGACAGTTTACATGCCGGGCACCCACATTTGTCGTCCAATGGGGCCGCGTCATCACGGAAACGCGCGTTTTTCATATTCATAGTGCCATGGCGGGTGAACGCCTGGGCTGTGCGACCGGCACGCGTGGGCATAACGCAATCAAACATATCAATACCGCGTTCAACCGCGCCCAATATATCCAGTGGCGTTCCCACCCCCATTAAATACCGCGGTTTGTCCGATGGCAAGAGTGGCGTGGTGGTCGCAATCATGTCAAACATAACGTCCTGGGGTTCGCCCACGGCCAGTCCGCCCACTGCATAACCGTCGAATCCGATATCTGTTAACTGTTTGGCGGATTTTTTACGCAGGTCTGCGAAATCGGCGCCCTGGACTATGCCGAATATGCCGTACCCCGGCCGATCGATAAATGCATCGCGACTGCGACGCGCCCAGCGGGCAACCATATCCACATTTTTTTCAACCCGTTCACGCGGTGCCGGCAAATGCAGGCATTCGTCCAACGCCATTGTTATATTCGAATCCAATTGGTGCTGGATATGCACGGAATCTTCGGGACGCAGAAAATGTTTTATTCCACCGTCTATGTGCGATGTAAATTCAACGCCCTCCTCCTTCATTTTAACCAGATTGGACAACGACATAACCTGGAACCCGCCACTGTCGGTTAATATCGGGCCATGCCAACCGCTGAATTTATGCAGTCCGCCCATTTGTTCCACTAAATCGCCACCCGGGCGCATCATCAAATGATACGTATTGCCCAAAATAACCTGGGTTCCGGTGGCGGATACCTGATCCATAGTCAATGCCTTGACCGTGGCGCATGTGCCCACCGCCATAAATGCAGGTGTTTGGAAAGTGCCGTGTGCCGTTTCCACCGCGCCACGACGTGCGTTTCCGTCCGTTGCCAACAAAGTAAATTTTAACGACATTTTATTGTTCCCACTTTATTTAAAGTTTTCGCGCCATACCGTCCCTAAATCAGCGTCAAAATCCGCGCCCTGGGTTACAATTGATATAGGGCCATCAAAATAACCGTCAGTCCATTTGGCAATTTATGTAATTGCGGTTCAAATTTCATTTACGTTTCCCTTTATCTGGTGCGCCCGGCGGCAGCCATGGCCAACTGCTGTTGTTGCACTTGTTGCAATTCAGATTGCATTTGCGCGTACATGCGTTGCATTTCTATAATCTGGCGCCCCAATGTGAATGTGTCTGTTTGCAGGGCCGATTGATTATCGCGATTTTGCTGGACCTGTTTTTCCAGTTGTTTGACACGTTTTTGCGTTTGTTTATATTTGCGTTCCAGTGCGCGATATTCTTTGTTTTTATCCAATGTTTTGCCATTTTTACCGATAAATTTATCAATCAGTCCCTGAATCGCGCGGGATTTAATTAACATACTGCCCCATTTGAACGCACTTTTACGTCCCGCTTTGCTTTTCATAAAACGTGCCCATAATTTCGGGTTTGCCAAAAAACGCAGCCATGCAGCCATTTTTTACTCCTTTGCCTGTGTGTTGTTTTGTTGTTGTTTTTTAAACAGTAAACAGCAATCGCCATATGAAAAAAATCTGTATTTTTCTGCGACTGCGTGCGCATATGCGCATTTCATTTCGTCCAGTCCGCTGAACGCGGAAACCAACATGAACAGTGTTGATTTGGGCAAATGAAAATTCGTCAGCAACACATCGACCGCACGAAATTCGTATCCGGGCGTGATGAAAATATCGGTACTGCGGCAAATTGGTGCAACCCGCGCAAAACGTTCGTTTTCGGGACGTGCCCAGTTGTCCATTGCCGCACTTTCCAACGTCCGCATAGACGTTGTACCAACCGCAATTACGCGTTTTGCGTTGTTAATTATATCGGCCTGTGGCGGGGTGATACAGCACCATTCACTGTGCATTTTGTGTTCGTTCAGGTTTTCTGTTTTCACCGGCAACCATGTGCCCGCACCAACGTGCAGTGTTATTTTGACTATTTTCGCGCCACGGCGTTCGATTTCGTCCATTAATTCGGGCGTAAAATGCAGGCCGGCCGTGGGTGCCGCCATTGACCCCAATGGTTCGGCGTACACAGTTTGATAACGCGTGCGATCGGATTCTTCGGCATCGCGTTTCATATATGGTGGCAAAGGCATTTTGCCAACTGCGTCCAAAACCGCGAACACGTTGTCGCACATGAATTCCAATTTTAACCCACTGTCGTCTTTTTTATCCAGCACGCGTGCGGTGGTGCCATCGTCCAGGGTTAATATTTCATCGATTGGAATTTTATTGAATTTTTTGCACAGCCCCCACCACGTTTTATCATTTTCGGCGGTATGCAATGTAATTTCGTATGCCGTGCCATGTGAATCTGTGGCATTAAAACGCGCGGGGATTACGCGCGAATTATTAAACACAACAACGTCGCCGGGCTGTAAGTAATCCACAAAATCGCGAATATGCCTGTCCACCAGATCATTCCCATGCACCACCAACATGCGCGAGGCGTCGCGTTGTTGCAACGGGTGCGATGCGATTAATTCAGGCGGCAATTCAAAATCAAAATCAGACGTATGCAACATTATTTTTTGAATTCCAATCCCTGGTCAATATAGTTTTCGGCGGTATCTTCCCAATTTGGTTCAACACGCACAAACAAATGCAAACGCGCGTTTACACCCCATTGATCCTGGATATCATGGCGGGCAGCGGTGCCAATTTTTTGCAATTGCGCCCCGCCCCGGCCGATAACTATTTTTTTATGTGCGTCGCTGCGCACGACTATTTTTTGGTATATATCCAAAACGCCGTCGTCGGCCACGTCCACGCGTTCAGTCACAACATTGATGTGATATGGCAATTCCTGGTGAATATATCTGTAGATTTTTTCGCGCGTCAATTCCGCCAAATACAAATTATCAGGCACATCGGTTGCGTCATGCGGTTCAAACAAATACGGGCCGGCCGGCATAACGTCCGCCAATGCGCGCAACATTTCATTTACGCCGTCGTTTTTCAATGCGGAAATCATGAATATATCACGCGGGTGCGCCAATTCATTAATTTCGGCCGTCAGCGGCAACAAATCTGGTTTTGGGACTGCGTCAACCTTGTTCAAAGCGACAAACAAATTTTTATGGTCGCGGATTTTTTCAACCAATCCGCGCACTGTATCGGTTATGCCCTTTTGTGCATCGATTAACAGCAAAATCGCATCTGCGTCACCGGTTGCGTCCATGGCCGCGCCAACCATGGCCCTGTCCAGGCGACGCGACGGGCGAAATATCCCGGGTGTATCAACAAATATTAACTGACGCGACCCGACCATTTTCACCGCCCGCAGGTTCGTACGTGTTGTTTGCACTTTGTGTGAAACAATCGACACCTTGCGCCCCATGATTTGATTTATCAGGGTGCTTTTCCCCGCGTTGGTTGGGCCAACTATTGCAATAAATCCTGAATAAGTTTTGTTCATACCCCCAGCATAGCACAGCAAATGAAAAAGTGAACAAAAATCTTGCAAACGTGCCACGGGCGTGTAGAATTTGACCAGAGAGATAACCCAAAAGGTATTTTACATGCAGTTAACCGGACCGGAAATTTTGCGCCGTATGCAAACATATAACAAAAATAATCCTGGATACAAGCCGGACATTGTTATCACCCCATTTGATGAAAAATGCCT
The DNA here is from genome assembly GCA_944392815.1 of uncultured Alphaproteobacteria bacterium. Taxonomy (GTDB): domain Bacteria; phylum Pseudomonadota; class Alphaproteobacteria; order Rs-D84; family Rs-D84; genus Enterousia. The sequence continues at coordinate 38,683 of CALXXY010000001.1, forward strand.
GGGCAGCAACAGTTATGATTTGCACCTGGGGGATTTGTTAAAAGTGTATAAACACACGATTCCTGTTGGAATGCGGCCCATTATTGAATATCATGGCGGCAGAAAATATTCCATGCGTGATTGGTTCAAATCATACAATGATTATTTGAACTATCACAAAAATCCCGAGTTATTTGATATTCGCAATCCGCAATACTTGCTGGATCCGTGCGATGCACAATCACACGAAACGGTCGATATAAAAATCCCGACGAATGGGGTTATTTTGTCCCCTTTGATTGGATATTTGGGACACACAGTGGAATATACTGAAACGTACAATCTGTTCCCGTATATAGACGGCAAATCGTCTGTGGGCCGCAATTTCATATTAAATCACCACACGGCTGGGCGTGGCGACGATGGTTTTTGTGGCCAATGGACGTTGGAAATTCGCGTGTTGCACCCGACTGTCGTATATCCCAATATGCGCATAGGGCAAATTTACTATGAACAATTCGTTGGCGAACGCAAACCATACAATGAAAACGCCAGCAGTCATTACAACGGGCAAATGGGTCCCACGCCCGCGGCAGTAATTCCGATTGAATCAATCACACAAAAACAACGATAAAAAAGGAACCTTTGGATTCGGAATAAATTATATTGACGATACAGGAAAATATTGCTATTATTCAGCGCAGAAGTACGCCGAATCCAAAGGTCAGTTTAGATTATGCACAACTTTTTCATAAAGTTTATAGCTTTGTTCATTCTGTCCCCAAAAACTCGCAGGGAATTCAAGGAACGGCACATAAAACCCACTGCCACAAAACGGATGCTTGCAGCAATAAATGCAAAGTTAGATTGGGTAAACAATTTCCTGAAAATAACAAATGATATCACAAAAATACCGCCTGCACGCGGGGATTTGCGCACTTTGCAATTGGGCAGTGCGAAATTATTAAGCATTATTCACGATATCTGTACGCAACACGGTTTGCAATATTGGTTAATGTACGGAACATTGTTGGGTGCTGTACGACATGGCGGATTTATCCCCTGGGACGACGACATAGATATTGGCATGATGCGCCCCGATTACGATAAATTAATCCAAATTTTGGGGAATGGGTTGTACACAAAAACAACTGGGAATATTACATTTAATGTCGCTGATATTACCAAGGTGTTTTACAAAAACAGCCCTGCCCGTGTGGATATTTTTCCATTTGAACAATATTATACAGATACCAAAACAGACGCAAAAAAACAGGAATTACGCGATAAAATAACCATTGCCCACGATGCAATAAAATGGGATTGGGAACATCTGGTCGGATTTTGGCCCGATATAATTCCGACGTCCCCACAAACATATGAACAGCGTGTAAAGATTCAAAATGACGTAATCATGCAGGGACGTCGCGGCATAAAGGGCGGCACCCTGTTCCGTGGCGCTGACGTTTATGGATTGTCGGGCAGTATGCGCCTGTATTCGCCCGACGACATATTCCCGTTGCGCACCATTAAGTTCGAAGGATATGAATTATACATTCCGCAAAAATCTGAACAAATGCTGGCACAGACATATGGCGATATATACATGTGGCCAAACGATATATTTCCACACCACGCGTTGCTGGCAAAGACCAATTTCGCCCAGATGGCGTTATTGAATGAATTATTAAATCAAACGAACAAACAGATATTAAAAAAGGCGTAATAATTATGACACAACGTGCCATAACGTACGGGGTTTTCGATTTTTTACATCTGGGGCACGTCAGATTATTTGCCAATATAAAGCACTGTATACTGAATGACACTGGTTCGCTGATTGTGGCGTTGCATGCGGACGCGTGTATCAAGAGCACCAAACCCGACGCCCATGTTCTGTACCCCCAGGCACAGCGTGCAGAAATGCTGGGGGCCATTAAATACATTGATGATGTAGTAATATATGATTTCATAGATACTGATTTGCCAAACCGCGATTTTGATATCCTGGTTGTTGGCCCAGATCAAGTAAATGAGCATTTTCAACGTGCTATTAATTGGTGTCATGCACATAAAAAAACTGTTGTTGTTATGCCACGAACAAAAAACATATCGTCAACCGAAATTAAAAACAAAATCGCCAAAGAGTTAAAACTATGAATTATGTCATTCATAAATCCGATGGGGATATTACATTGGATATCCGTCGTCCAAATGAAAATGATTTCGATGCGTATTGCAAATTTATCCAGCAAATTGCCACAGAAACTTGCTTTACATTCCATTACGTTGGCGAACCAGAAATTAACCGCGCCCGGCAATTAGAATTGTGGGCCGCGCCACACAGGTACACTGTTGCCGCATTTGATGGCGACGTGATGGTTGGGTATACATGTTTATATGCCACAAATCCTGGGCACCCGTATCTGGGGCATAACGGTGGTTTGCATACGTATATTTTGCAAAAATATACTGGGGTTGGACTGGGCACCAGATTACACGAATTACACGCTGCACACGTCAAAGATTTGGGGATAAAACGTATATCTGTAAATGTGCATGCCGACAATGTTGCAAATTTAGCATTATTGCATAAACAGGGATTTATAACAGAATCCGTGGCCCGGGGTCGGTATTTTGTGAATGGCGAATATGTTGATTGTTGCAATTTGGTAAAATGGTATGAATAAAAAACTGGGGTGCACCCCAGTTTTTATTTTTTACCCGACAATTCAGGATTTAATTTTGGATCATTATACATTTTATGCTGATAATACGCACGTGGTTGGCGCGCACCATTCATAAAATCTACGAGCAGGTATTTTGTGGCCTCTAGCAATTCCACACGCTGCCGTTCCAGAACCTTTAATTTTTCGGTACATTTTTTGCGATTTTCACGTTTGTGCGATTGTTCTTCCATATGATAAATCTTTAACGCCAAAATCGACAATCTGTCCAAAACCATGCCCAATGATTCCGTGTTCAATGGTGCTTTGAACGCGCCAGGCAACGCGGGCCCCAAAATTTGGATCATCGTTTCGTCCATTTTTTCTGCGAAATCGTTGCGCAATTGATTGTAATTATCAATTTTATGTTTCGCGTCCGCAATGACTGAATCCGGCACATCGCGACGACGGGCTGTGTCTTCGGTATGCCACAGGAAATAATTCATCATATGATTGGCGCGGGCATAACCCTCTAGCGTTGGGTATTCTGGTTTGGGCTGGGTTTCTTCGCGCCAATATTTGATGTCATCAATTGGTTCCTGTTTATGCCATTCAGCCGTCCAGGTACGCTGCATATCTGCAATTTTTGCAATGTATGCAAAATACGATGGGCGTGGTTGTAAACGAATTATTAACGGGTTGTCAGAAACTGTTTTCGCGGCATATTGCATTGTATCAATCACTTTGCCGACCGTCACTGGTGCGGACACGGTTTGTGCAATTGCATATTTGCTGTAATCCGGACGCACGGCAGAATAATCAAATGATTGTGAATACAGGCCGTCTGTTCTGCATTCGTCGGCGGCGGTTGGCCACGCGAAATCTGTAATAAAATCGTCCAGATTGAACCACCAATTCATTGTGGTGTTGCAATCGACTATGTGTCCAACGCATTTAAATAAATCGGGCGTTGCCGCCAATTCGCGCGGACGTTTCATTTCTTCGCGAATAATTTGTGCGATACGTTTCACATTAAAATCAACTATGCAGCGATAGCGATTTGGGCAGCGTCGTTCGTCGTCTTTGTCCGGCCACCAGCAACGCTGGACACATAACATACAACGGTTTTCAGAAAAAACTTTGCGTTGTGATGGATAATAAAAATCATCGTGTTCACAGCCATGCAAAATAACCGCCGGACAATCAACCGCCCGCGCCAAGTGCATCATGCCACCAATGGCCCCGACAAACATACGCGCATGCGTTAAAACGCCCGCGAATTCGCGCAAATTTAATTTGAACAACTGTTCCGCACCACTTAACACAGGATCGTCAAAATCGCCAATCTGCAAAAATTCGTATTCGCCACGCAGTTCGTCAATTATGCCCTGGGCTATTTTTGGCAACAGATATTTATATGGGCCATTGCCACCACATTTTATGACTATTTTTCCATCGGCAAATTTACCAAAATCTTTTTCATATTGCGTTAATCTGATTTCAGGTTTTACATTTATTTCACCGGTTAAATCCATGCGATTTGCAACCCACTGCATCATTTGTCCACGCATAGGAAATCCGCCAAATAATTTCGTGAATGTGTTTCCCCACACATAGCAATTTTTTAAATATTCCAACGGTTTTAAATTAAATGTATATCCATCGCGCAGTTTTAATGGTTTGCCAATTAATTGCATGTTATAAAATATATAAAATACGTCCATGGTATGCTTGGCGCCCTTGACATTTTCGGGCACCAGGCGCCAATCGCATAAATACCAGCAAAAATCACAATTGCGAAACACGTGCCATTGGGGCACATATACCAACGGCCGCACACCTGTTTTTTTATAATACTCGCGCGCGACGCCGGCGAACACCAATCCGTCACCGACACCCTTGTTCAAATGATAGATGTCATGAATACCGTACTTTTTCGCCATGCGCAATGTCATAACCGGCACGCCCAATTTACGCATGCGATAAAATTGCCGCCAGAACAACAAATACCGCACAGGCCGCCAACGAAACAGTAAATTACGCACTTTATAGTATGGAACCAGTAATTTTTTTATGAATTGTAATACCATGAGTCACCATTTGGTTAAATTAGCAGGTACGTAAGATTATAATCGTGCAAAAACACAATGTCAACAGCAGTGATTTCATCTTTTCCGCCCCATCGGATCGGAAAACAGAGTGGAGAGTTATATCATTCCCGCGCGTGCGCGCGGGAATAATAGAGTGTAGAGTGGAGAGTTTAGAGTGTAGATAATGTCTGTGGGCAAATGCCCGCAGTGCTTTTTATTTACTGGATCGCCACGCTTTGCTCGCGATAACAAGGGGGAGTAAGTGGTTAATTGTTGTTTTGTTATAACTGGATAAACCAATCTGGGTGTTGGGACAAATGTTCGATTCCGGCGTCCAGATTTTTACGGTATTCGATAAACTTTTCCTTGTCCGCGCTGCCCAGGTTGCTGATTGCCGGCAATTTAACTGTCATTGGGTTGACGTGTTTGCCGTCCTTGATAATTTCATAGTGTAAATGCGGGCCGGTGGACAGACCAGTTGAACCAACATATCCGATTGTTTGCCCCTGTTTCACTGTGGTGCCGACAACTACACCCTTGGCAAATTTGGACATATGCGCGTACAGTGTTTCAAACGATGCGTTGTGGCGCAATTTGATATAATTGCCGTGGCCACTGTTGTATCCACGCGCGACAACGCGCCCCGCGCCCGCGGCAGGAATTGGTGTGCCGGTGGACGCGCGGAAATCGACGCCTTTGTGTGCGCGGGTATATCCCAACACAGGGTGTTTACGGCGATACGAAAAACTGCTGGTCACGCGGGCGTTATTAATTGGCGTACGTTTTAACGATTTTATCGCGCCATTGCCATTTTCATCATAGTACCCGATTTTGCCGTCGGATTTTTTAAACCGATACATTTTGACATCGCCACGCAATGCCTGGAATTGCACGGCCAACACGTTGCCGTTGTCAACCTTTTGCCCGTCGGCAAAGTTTTCTTCGTACAATACGGAAAATTTCTGGCCGGCACGGACATCACGTTCAAAGTCCATTTCGAATGCCAATAAATCGTATACCTGGGCCAGGATACCTTCGGGTATGCTGGCACGGGCCCCAGCCAAATAAAAACTGTCGCCGTCCAGAATTTCCCCGGCACGATATACTGCGCGTTTATCCGGCTGGATTTCAACGGTTTCGCATGTCCAACCGCCGTCCGATAACGACGATATTTCAATCTGGCGCCAGGGGGACGGAATGATTACTATTTTGGACACAGGCGCGTCCGCGTCGTCACGAACAAATTCGATTTTATCGCTGTCTGCGCGCAAACTGGTGACAGATGCCTGGGATTTCAATACGTCCGCGATTTCCAGAACCTGGGCATTGGTGAATCCCTGGTCCGTTAATAATTTTGACAATGTATCACCAGACGACACATTTACAGTCAAAATATGCGACCCGTCGTCCGCGATTTGTATGCCGTCGCCGCCACCATTATTATGCGTGAATGCCAGCACAATCGCCACAAACACCAGTATTATCGCCAACCCGATAACGCCCCATGTGGCGTTGGTTAAATTCAGAATATCTTTTGCTTTTTTCATACCGGCGATTATAATTGGTTCATGACTAAAAATCAAGCATTTGAAATACTGGCGCGTGCGGGGAATATTCATGACGCACGGGTGATTATTGAAAACACTGAAAAGTTTTCGCGAATAAAAATTTGGCGCATGGCGCGGGCGTTGCGACGTGGGGTGCCTGTGGCGAAAATAATCCATGTAAAATGGTTTTATGGGCTGAAATTTTATACCAATCGGCACACGTTGGATCCACGCCCAGATACAGAAACGTTGGTTGCGGCCGTTATCGCCGATTGTGGGGTGGGCGCGCGTCCCGCTGTATTGGATTTGGGCACAGGCACGGGGTGCATAATCGCGGCGTTGGTTAAAAATATTCATGGTGCGCGTGGGGTGGCGTTGGACGCGTCGCGTGCCGCTGTGCGGGTGGCGCGTCGTAATATGCGCGATTTGAAATTAAACGATTCTGTTCGTGTAATACATGGGAATTTTAATAATCCGCATGCTGTACGGGACGTGTTTGATATAATCGTGTCCAATCCACCATACATAGCAATTGGTGACGCGCGTGTGAATATTGGCGCGACGTATGATCCGCGACGTGCGCTGTATGCCCAGAACAATGGTTTGGCGGCATACGAATCAATTGCAAAAAATGCACGCGCTTGGTTGCGCAGCGGCGGGAAAATATACGTTGAAATCGGCGACGGCATGATGGGTGACGTGCGTGATATATTTGACCGCGCCGGGTGGAAATTCGGGCGCGCGGAACGCGACCTGGGGGGAATTATACGCGTGTTGGTGTTTGAAAAATAAAGTTATTTAAAATACGGATTTTCGCGTTTCAGTATGCCGATTGTTGAATCAACACCGTGACCGTGCACCGCATATGTTTCATCGGGCAAATTTAATTCATATACTTTGGAAATAGATTGCCACAGTGCATTTGCGTCACCGCCCGGCAAATCATACCGCCCAAATCCGTCACGAAACAGTGTGTCACCAGTGATTAAAATACCAAAATCTGGGAAATAATACATTACCCCGCCCGGCGTATGCCCGGGCGTTTCAATCACGTCCATGGTGACGCCAGGCAAAATTTGAATTGTATCGGCACCGATATCAGTTGGGCGACGATAACCAGGTTCAATTTGCGGCAACCCGAAACCGGCCAGCAAATTATTAGACCACGAAATTAAATCGTCATCTTCGCTGTTTAAATACCACGGAACGTCGTATTTTTCGGCCAATGCCGGGGCGGCAGCGATATGATCGCCGTGTCCATGCGTTGAATATATTGCACGCAATTGCAGTCCGCGTGACGTTAACAAATTTTCCCAATCGGCAACATTGCCCCATGCGTCAAAAATTACTGCGTCATTACCACACGTCACCAATACCGAATTAGTATTTTCGGGAGGCATATGCAATATTTCAAATTTTGGTTCAGCGTTATTTTGTGGCATTTGTTTTTGCTTTTTTAGTGGCTGATTTTTTGACCGATTTTTTTGCCGATTTTTGCACAGCGGATTTACCCGATACAATTGCGCGGATTTCGTCACCAGTCAATGTTTCGCGTGCCAATAATTCTTCGGCCAGTTTGCGAACTGTTTCTTTGTTTTTGGCCAGCATTCGCGTCGCGTCCGCGTGTGCGGCGTCCAGCCATGCTTTTACTTCGGCGTCAACCATTTCGGCTGTTTTTTCAGACGCGTTTTCCAACGCGCTGCGCGTACCAAAATTATTTACCTGGTTAATCGCGGCCAGACCAACTTTGTCCGACAACCCGGCCGTTGTTATCGAATACCGCGCCAGACGTGTTGCCATGGCGATATCACTTTCCGCGCCGGTGGTAATGTTGTCCGGGCCGAAAAAGATTTCTTCGGCACTGCGGCCCGCCAACGAAATCGCCAGATTGGCGCGAACCTCGGCAATGGTCATGGAAACTTTGTCATCGATTGGCAAATGTTGCACCATGCCCAGCGCACGACCACGCGGGATAATTGTGGCCTTGTGTATTGGGTCGGTTATGTCCGAATACATAATGCTGACGAACGCATGGCCGGCCTCGTGATAGGCGGTCAGTTTAATATCCTGGGGGCGCATTTTGCGAACCTTGCGCGGGCCCATCAGGATTTTATCGCGCGCCTCTTCTACGTCAACGGCGGTGATTTCTGTGCGGTCATTTCGCACGGCATGCAGGGCGGCCTCGTTCAACAGATTTTCCAAATCCGCACCGGAAAATCCAGTTGTACCACGCGCCAAATCCTGCAGATTTACGTCGGCGGCAACCTTTACCTTTTTGGCATACAAATCCAGAATTTCGCGACGTCCCGCCAAATCGGGTAATTCGATGTATACCTGGCGATCAAAACGGCCGGGGCGCAACAACGCAGGATCCAACATATCCGCACGATTTGTTGCACCGATGACTATGATGCCTGTATTGTTGGCGAATCCGTCCATTTCAATCAATAACTGGTTCAATGTTTGTTCGCGGTCCTGGTCGTTATAAGAACTGGTACTGCGGCGCTGGCCAATGGCGTCGATTTCATCGATGAATAATATGCATGGCGCGTTGCGCTTTGCCATGTCAAAGATTTCCTTTATCTTGGCCACACCCAGCCCCACAATAATACCGGAAAAATCACTGCCGGACGCGGCAAAAAACGGGACGTTGGCTTCGCCGGCGATGGCACGTGCCAATAAAGTTTTTCCTGTGCCTGGTTCCCCGGACAGCAATATGCCACGTGGCACACGCGCACCGACGTCACGGAATTTTTTGCCGTCTTTCAGAAAATCAACTATTTCCATTAATTCCTGTTTTTCAGAATCTATGCCGGCGACATCTTTGAACGTAGTTTTTGTTTTGCCGGTGGTAATTCTGGTCGGGTTTTGTTGTGCCAAACTGCGCCCCAGGCCAGCGGCACCACCGCGAAATCCGCGGAATATCCACCATATGAAAAACAACCCCATCAAAATAGGCACCCATGTCCCCAGGTAATCCACCCATGTTTTTGACGTATCAATCGAAATAGTCGCACCATTTTGTGCAATTTGACTTAATAATTCAGGGTCGTATGTAATGGTTGCCGTATATGGTGTGCCATCGGTCAGGGTGCCGGCCGCGTCACTGCCACGAATTTCCATCGTTTTAATTTCTGATGCACGGTTCAAAACATCTGAAAAACTTAATTCAATTGGTGCGGCCACAGGTTGACCATTTGCCAACAGTCCCGGCGCACCAACCGGCCCCGTGAATGACCGTGCTATCATCGCAACAAACAAAGCCGCGAAAATTATCAAGAAAATATTCCCACCACCGGTTGCGCGGGCGAATTTATTTTTGCGTGTCGATTTTTTCTGATTTAATGTTTGATTTTCGTTTTCCATGTTTTGTCCTGAAACTTGTTTTATTTCCCTCGGGTACGATTAAAATACGCTGGCCCAGGCGACGAATTGTGCAATGTCCCAACGTGAATTTACAATCGCGCTGCAAATTACGTAGTGCATTTGACAAAGAATTCAAGCGCGGCTGATATTCATTCCCCCCAATCTGTTGAATTAACGTTCCCAGAAACTTTAGCCCAATATCCGGGGCCAGGTCAAACAGAAAAGTTGCATCAAATACTGCGCGCCGGTTATCCGTCACAGACGCAATCATATCCGCGATTTTTTTATCCACTGCGTCGCGAACACGCCCCAGATTATTAATGGCCAATAAAATGCGCGCGTCACTGATACCCAGCGCGCCCGACAACAAATGTCTGTTTTTGCGAATGCGAACCCGGGTATATTGCGTATCGTCGTTCATTTCGTCCATAAAATATTTAATGCCGTTGTCATCGCAATATTTTTTCAGTTCCGCGCGCGATACGTCCAACAGGGGTCGAACTATTTTTACCCCATCGCGCCATGTCACACGACGCATGGCCGCCAATCCGTACAGGCCGCTGCCCCGCCCCAAATTCATTAAAAACGTTTCGATTTGATCGTCGGATTGGTGCGCGGTTAATAATGCGTCCTGGCCATTTTCACGACAAAAATCCGTCATAAACTTATATCGGGCGGTGCGGGCCGCGGCCTCGAGCCCTGATGTGGGTTTGTCGCCCGACCAATAAAAGATTTTGCACGGCACACCCAATTTCGCACATAAATCACGTACGTACTGGGTTTCTGTTTCTGCGTTTGGGCGCAATCCATGATTTACGTGCAAACACGTGACAGACGCACCACACGCCGCCAACCAGCACAGCAGGCATACAGAATCCACCCCGCCACTGACCGCCACCGCCAGGCGTGCATTCGCGTATTCGCGCATAAAATCTAAAAACTTTTGATTCATAATATCGGCATTTTATGATATAATCTGCAAAAATAAAGGAAAAAGAGCAATGGTGTGTAAGCTGAAATCTATTGCCGTGTATTGTGGGCACCAATTTGGGGCCGACCCGCGGTTCGCGATGGACGCGGCGACAATCGGGGAATTTTTGGGCAAAAACAAAATTCGCATGGTATTTGGTGGCGGAAATGTGGGACTGATGGGAACGGTGGCCACCGCTGCATTGGACGCAGGCGGGCACGTTATCGGCGTTTCCACAAACAACGTGATTGAAAAACAGGAACCTGTGCACAGTGGTGTTGATGTGACTGTTGTCGATGGCGTCAATGACAGAAAACAAAAAATGTTTGAATTGTCGGACGCGTTCATTATTTTGCCGGGCGGAATCGGGACACTGAACGAATTAACCGACATCATGACAATGCAACAAATCGGCGAATCAAAAAAACCGCTGTTTTTCCTGAATACCGCAGGTTTTTGGATTCCATTTGTGCGTTTGTTTATTCATATGCAAAAATCTGGATTTATCGAAAGTATTCACGATTACAATATTCACGGCGCAAATACTGTCGATGATTTAGTGAAACGTATTTTGAATTATAAAAATTAAACACGAATAACTTTGTCACGTGACGTGGCACCACGGACGATTTCTATGCTGGATTTGGGTACATCAAAGTATTCGGCCAGCATTTTTATTACCGCCGCGTTTGCCGCCCCGTCTGTGGGGGCGGCGGTTGTGTGCACACGCAACGCACCGTTTTCGTCAACAGTGATTTCATTGCGACGTGCGCGCGGTATTACGCGGACATTAAAAATCCGTTTTGAATCGTTCATCACTCATAATATGCACATGGAAATGAAACACACTTTGGCCAGCGCCGGCCCCAGTATTCGCAACCGTGCGAAAATTATCGCGCAGCCCCAATATGTCCACAGTTTTGCGCACGGCCGCCCAAAATCCGGCCTGTAATTCCGCAGGGGCGTTGGCAGAAAAATCATAGATGTCTGTGTATTCGCCCTTTGGTACAACCAAAACGTGCGTTTTTGCGCGGGGTGCGATATTCTGAAACGCCAGCGCAAAATCATCTTCGAAAATTTTGGTTGATGGCGCGTCGCCCCGCAGAATTTTTGCAAATATATTATCTTTGTCGTACATGATTTACCCCCTGTATTTCACCCCACAGCGTATTATATACTGTGGATAAAATCAAGCACTTGAAATCGTAATGTGGTGCACTATATTCACCCCTGACGAAGTTATAGACATAAAAGGAGAATGAAATTATGTTCAAACCTTTGCATAACTATGTTCTGTTGGAACGTATAGAAGAAGAAAACAAAACAGCCGGCGGAATTATTATCCCTGATAATGCCAAAGAAAAACCGTCCCGTGGTCGTGTTATCGCGGTGGGCGATGGCGCATTTGATGGCGACGACAGGGTTCCTATGACTGTCCAGGTTGGTAATGTGGTATTATTTGCAAAATGGGCCGCGTCCGCGAACGAGGTCAAAATTGACGGCAAAGATTATGTGCTGGTCAAAGAAACTGATATTTTGGGAATTTTGGAATAATCAAAGGATAAATACATCATGGCAAAAGAAATTGTTTTTGATACAGATAAAATGGTGGCAGGGGTCGATAAATTGGCCAATGCCGTTAAAATTACTATGGGCCCCAAGGGTCGCACTGTTGTGATTGATAAATCGTACGGCGCGCCTGTTGCGACAAAAGATGGTGTGACCGTCGCCAAAGCGGTATCGTTAAAAGATCCCCAGGAAAACATTGGTGCGCGCATGGTTCAGGAAGTTGCCAAAAAGGCCGGCGATGACGCTGGTGACGGCACGACCACTGCAACCGTATTGGCGCAAAAAATTATTCGCGAAGGTCGCCGTGTAATCGCGGCCGGTATGAATCCTATGGACGTGAAACGCGGTATTGATATCGCAACAGCCGCCGTCGTGGCCGACATCGAAAAACACGCACGCCCGGTCAAGGACAGCGCTGAAATTGCCCAGGTTGCAACAATTTCCGCAAATTCAGATTCTGAAATTGGTGAAAAAATTGCCGGCGCCATGGAAAAAGTTGGCAAAGAAGGCGTTATCACCGTCGAAGAGGCCAAAGGTCTGGAAACAGAAATCGACGTTGTCGAAGGCATGCAATTCGACCAGGGTTTCATGTCGCCCTATTTCGTGACCAACAGCGAAAAAATGTTGGCTGAATTGGACGGCGCGCAAATTTTGGTGTCTGAAAAGAAAATCACAGGGCTGCAGGCATTGTTGCCTATATTGGAACCTGTGGCGCAATCCGGCCGGCCGTTGCTGATTATCGCCGAAGACGTCGAATCCGAAGCGTTGGCAACATTGGTTTTGAACAAACTGCGTGGCGGATTAAAAGTTTGCGCAGTCAAAGCCCCGGGATTCGGCGACAGACGCAAAGAAATGTTAAAAGATATCGCCGCTGTCACCGGTGCAACTGTGATTTCTGACGATATGGGCATGACATTTGAAAATATTACACCGGACGTTTTGGGCAGTGCTAAAAAAGTCGTTGTGGCCAAAGATTCAACTCTGTTGGCACAGGGCAATGGCGACAAAGCGGCCATTAATGCACGCGCGGACGAAATCCGTAAATTAATGTCCACCAGCACCAGCGATTATGACCGCGAAAAATTGGCGGAACGTTTGGCTAAACTGGTCGGTGGCGTCGCTGTTATCAAAGTCGGCGGCATGACCGAGGTCGAAGTCAAAGAAAAGAAAGACCGCGTTGACGACGCGTTGGCTGCAACACGCGCCGCCGTGGCCGAAGGCATCGTTGCCGGGGGCGGAATCGCACTGGTTCGCGCAACGGCCGCGTTGGAAAAATTGACTGGGGCGAACACGGACCAAAATGTCGGTATCGACATTGTACGCCGTGCGCTGGTTGCACCATGCGCCCAGATTGCTGAAAACGCGGGCGTGTCGGGCGAAATTGTCGTTGGCAAAGTTATGGACGCCAAAGATTACAATTTCGGATACAACGCGCAAACTGGCGAATATGTCGATATGATGAAATCCGGTATTATCGATCCGGCCAAGGTTGTAAAAACAGCCATACAGGCCGCAGCCAGCACAGCAGGCGTATTGCTGACGACTGGCGCAGTAATGTCCGATATACCCGAGGATAAACCCGCCCCGCAAATGGGTGGCGGCATGCCGGGCATGATGTAATAAAAACGGGGCGTCTGCCCCGTTTTTATTAGAGTGTAGAGTGGAGAGTATAGAGTGTAGATAATGTCTGCGGGCGAATGCCCGCAGTGCTTTTTTATTTACTGGATCGCCACGCTTTGCTCGCGATGACAATGGAGAGTAAGTGCATATTCTTGAACTCTCTCACCACCCCGCCCTGCGGGCACCCCTCCAATGGAGGGGAACTGATTCCGCGACGGGACGAAAGCCAAGTTCCCCTCTGCGGAGGGGTGCCGGCTATGCCGGCGGGGTGGTCATTGTGCCCCACCCCCCGTCGTGCTCTGCACGACACCCCCCGCCCAGAACCACCCACGCAAACTATGTTTGCGCGGGGCCCGGTGTGGCGGTGGGCATTCTGATATTTCACCATTCGTATGCCACTGCCCCAACATGGGGCGGGGGGTATTCGGGTGCAGGATTTTAATTTGCGGGGGTGACGATTGTACCGCCGCCGGGCAGAACTGGTGTGATTTCGCCGCCGGGAACGGGGTCAAACGTACATGGTGCGGCTAGTGTTGTGGCGCACGCAACGCCGCACAACATGGGAATAACCGGGTGCTATGTCCAGGCCCAGGATACTTTTTATGACCCCAGCGGGACGTGGGTTTATGATTCTGATTGCCCATACTATCCAGAATAGTAATCCGAAACAGATATAAAAAATGGCGCGATATTTTTATTGCGCCATTTTTTAGTGTAATTAATGCTGGTTTTGTTTTTTGGCCCAGCGGGTAATTACATCGTTATTGAATTTTTCATATTTATCGCGCAATTCAATTGAACGTGTGCACCATTGCGATGATTCTGGGATTACAAAATCCCACGGGCCGGGCAATGTGTTTGCGCGGCGTGGTGAATCATTGTTGTCGTCCGATGTGGCGGACATTTTTGTCAATTCTGTTTCAGATATGATTTTTTTATAGTCCGGTTTTATTTGCGTTTCCGCCGGTCCATAAATATATTCTATGTACCCGCATGAATTTGGCATTAATCCAGAACGCAATACCACCGGCACATTTACTTTGTTGCAATATATACGGTGGTTCAGACGCGTGTTGTATACCCTGCACCGTTGGGTGTCCAGGTTTAAATTTTTGCATGCGACACTGGTATAATACACGCCCGCACGACGCGTATGTTTCAACAGGCAACATACACCACAACCCTTGCACAAAGATTCCCATTGTTCGTCGTTCAATGTGGCCAGTTTTTCTATGCGTTCCTGAATTTGTTTTTCTGTCATGATTATTTATTATCCTTTTGTTATAACGGTTTGTGATAGCCCCCTTCTAGCGGCTTAGGAACAAACTGCGATCATTGGCCAGGAAATAGCGGCGCCCGGGCATTGCACACATAAATTTATGCAAATATCGCAACGAGTTTTGTATCATTGCTGTTTCCAATGTCTGTGCATTTTCCACCATCAGGCGCAATTTCTGCAGGCGCGCCAAATCAAATACGTTTTCGCCGGCCGTTTCTGCGTTGTTGTTATATTTAATTTCCACCAAAAAATTCTGGAAATTGTTGTTAATGTATTTCAGACGCGATACCTGGTCGTCCAATTTTATATACGGCAAAATGCCCATGGCAACGATTGTGTTCAATTCACCATCGGCCGCCATATTTTTCGCTGTGTCCCATGAAATGCTGTGCGGGGCGCGACCAAACACGCGTTCAGACGCAATACTGTAAACATCGATTATTTCAGGTTTGTCGTCAATGCAATATGCGTCGGTTGTGTTGTATTGCGCCTGGATAATCGGGGCCAATGGCGACAGGCCACAGCCCAAATCCACAAATTTAATATCCTGGTTGTTGGCGATTTTATTCGTCAGGAAATTTATACTTTCTGAAAAACGTATGGCATAGTGCAACGAATGCAACGGCACGTTGCGCGCCGATTCCACACATTTCGCCGGGAAAGTATCCGACGCCAACGTGTTATTCAAAATTTTACGTCCCATTTGCCCCAGATGTGCGCTGTATTGCGATGATTTTAAAATGTCAACCAATGCGCAATTCCATTCGTGCACATATTTTTTCGTTTCGCGCGACAATGGCGCAATGTTGTGCACGTATTTTTTTAACGCTGGTTCCAAAAACATACTGCACGACAAAGGAACGTCAATCGTGCCGTAATTTTGTTTATTTGATTTTGTCATAATTTTTCCTGATTGTTGTGAGATATAGTACAAAATTTATATTTTGTCAATATATTTAATGGTTAAATTTCTGGTTGCCATTGTCCGAAATCGTCGTGTGTGGCGCCCGGGACAACGACTGTATTTGCCCCGCCCGTCCATTTAAAAGACAACGAATTTGGAACTGTTTGGTCGTTTTCCGCCACGTAATGTGTTTGTTGAATACGCGGCAACGTGTCCATGTTTATGGACGATTTCAGCGGGCTGTCGCCGAAATATTCGGTCCAATCAGCATGATTTAAAACGCCCGCGATTGTTATCCATTTTTCCACATTTATCTGCGGATATTTTTGGATAATTAATCCGGCCGCCAATGCCCCGCCCGAATATCCAATCAGAACAACTGGACGCGCGGCGGCCACCTGGGTCACCGCTGTGGCCATTGAATCAATCACACGGGGCGAAAAACGGCCATCTGTCCAATCGGACGTGTTGCACGACGGCGACATTATATATTGGCATGGACGTGCCATATACACCACGTTTGGCGCGGCGTCACGCGCAGCCCATTCGCGAACCTGGGTGCCGTGGGGCGTCGGGTCGGCGGTCGGCATGCCGCGGCCATTGAATGCGTGGCCGTCACCTTCGATATAAATATGGACGGGGGCGGTTGTATCTGTGATTTTTTGCCAGGTGGCGATTTCAAATATGCCTGTATCAATCGGATTATATATAAAATCGTCCGGCGCATGCCAATCAGACACGCACCCGGCCAATAATAAAATCAGTAAAATCCCAACCCGTGACATACGCGGTATAATACCGCAATCCGCGTCAATCGTCAAATCTTGTCGGCAAATATATTTCCGTTTGACAAATTGTTGACAAAATACTTGACAAATATGTTTTTGGGGTCATAATAGTATTAGAAATTAACAAAAAGGGTGAGCACATGTTCAAAGCATTGAAAATGAAAATCGCGGCGCGGCGCATGAATCGCAGTGGCGCGAAAAAGCGCACTGCCCGCAACAGTGTGCGTCGCAAAAATTCACGTCGCCCATCGTTTTGGGCGCGCATGTGGAATGCGATTTGCGTGCCGTTTCGTGCGATTGCACGTTGGGCCCGCGCATTTTGGCGCTGGGTTCGCAGCATTGATTTAATCGGGTTGGTTAATATCACGCTGTTGTCCGCAATCGTAGTTTTATTTTCTATGCTGATTATGGATTTCGTTGGTTGTGGTAAAAAACAGGTCATTATTATCGCGAAAAATAATACGCCTGAAATCGTGCGCACAACTGATGACGCCCCACAAATGCACCGTGTGGTGCGCGCACGCACTGTTAAATTGCCAATGAAACAAACGACCAAACGCGAATTAATCGGCGCGCCGGTCAATGTTGCACGCACAACACCCGACAAAGTGGCCGTCGCCCAGACCGCCCGCACAGGCAAAGTCATGTTTGGTGACGTTATTGTCGACAGCCGTGGCGCCGCGACTATGTTAAAGCCCGGCGATACAGTGCGTGGAAATTTATATCTGCAGAATATGCGCAAATATGTTTTGCCGCGCGACATTCGCATCGAAGGCAACCTGTTCCTGCGTGATATGGGCATGTTGCAATTTGGCGGTCAATTCACAGTGACTGGCAATATCTATGTGACGCCGTCGTCTTCGTTCGGGCCAATTCCGGGCAACGCGCGCATCGGTGGCCAGGTGATTTTATAAGTTTTTTATTTTCAGTTCCCCTGTTAAACGGTTGCGTTTATGCAACCGTTTTTTGTGGATTTTTTATTCAAAATATGATATAATGCGTTCGTCCAAACGATGGGGGGATTATATGAATACTTTTGAAAAAATTTTGAATGTTTTGGGTAAAAACCTGGCGTATACAATCGTGTTGATTATCGCGGTGATATTTTTTGCATATTTTTCAGATGGACTGATTCCGGGATTAATTACCGCGTTCAGTGCGCTGATTGCATATGTTTGTGGGGCTGGGTTGTATCGCGAATTCAAAATCGCGTTTTCTGGCAAAAAAACTGTCAGCGCAACGGTGAAAAAATCACCTGCGAAAAAAACAGGCGCAAAAAAAACATCAAAAAAATAAATTTAATTTATCAAATAAAAAATCCCGCGGTTGCGGGATTTTTTATTATTGATTTTCCTGGCCTGGGGCGGAATCACCCGTTTCACCCGGAATGGCGGATTCAGCCGGGGCGTTGCCCTGTTGTACGATTTCGCTGCGCAAATCACTTTGTTGGGTGGCAATGTCTGATTTTGCCGAAACCAGTGCCAACAATGCGCACAACACGAAAAATATAGTCGCCAACCACGCCGTTGCACGGGTTAAAAAATTCCCGGCGGCCGCGCCCGTTAACGCGCCACCAAACATAGATGCCGCGGCGGAACCGGACATACCGCTGCCCTCGGATTTTTGCAGCAAAATTATGCCCGTCATCAAAATTGCAACAATGATTAATAATACCAGTAAAATTGTAAACATGTGTTAATCCCTTGGTTGGTGGTAATTTTATATGTCCGCGCCGTCAATTGCAAGTTTTTTCAGCAATGCGTCCGCGGCGGCGATACTGGCCGATTTTTTCGAAGTGCCCGCCCCCGTCGCGCTGTGGCCCATGGCGGTCACGCGAACATTAAACGTTGGTTTATGCGACGCACCGGTCGGTTCCAGGTATTCGTATTCAGGCAATGCGCCGTTATCCATTTTTTGCACCAATTCCTGTAATGCAGTTTTGGAATCTTTTGGTGCGATTGGGTCGGCCGCCGCCAAATCGCGCCACAGTTCAACAATTATCGCACGCGCCGCGTCAAAACCGCCATCGATAAAGATGGCGCCAAATACGGCCTCCATCGCGTTGGCACAGATGTGCTGAATGCGGCCGGCTGTCATATGACCATGATGAATTTTTTTATCCAGCCCCAGTTGGGTTGCAACGCGTGCCAACGTTTCTGTGGAAACCAGTGTGGCGTGACGACGCGCCAGTTCGCCTTCGTGTTCGGTCGGGAACATTTCATACAGCAGCGCCGCCACCGACAACCCCAGCACGCGATCGCCGACGAATTCCAATCGTTCGTTATTATGTTCTGCGTTGGCACCGCTTTGCGTTAATGCCAATTCCAACAATTCTGGATTTTTAAAAGTATAATTTAATTTTGCCACGTTAATCTATCCCCATGCCTATTCTGTCCCAGCGCATTTTATTGCCCCAATTCCATACTGCCAACATAGACGAATAGTAATTGTGCGAATACCATATAAACCACACCGGCCCCAGTACATTATCGCGCGGGACATACCCGATATCAGCCCGGCTGTCGCCACTGTTATCACGATTATCACCCATAAAGAAATAATGATTTTCCGGCACAGTGAACATCATGGTGTTGTCCAGGGGTCCTTCGTCGGTTAATTCAACTATGCTGTGTGTGACGCCATTTGGTAATGTTTCTGTATATTCTGTGCCCATAAATACGCCACATTCCCACTGATATTTATTACAAAAATCGTCGTCTTTGTATTCTATGGTGTAATCAAATTCTGCCGGGGCATTATCGACCCAGATTTTATTGCCCTTTATCACCATGTTTTTTTCTGGGATATGATATCCGGCACTGCGCAAAGATTTACGCAATGTGGCAATTACATACGGCCGCGGATTATCGCGCGGCACCATTTCGCCGTTTATATACAGGCGGCCATCTGTCATTTGAATCGTGTCGCCAGGTTTGCCAATTAACCGTTTAACATAATCCTGGGATTCATTGATTGGATTACGGAATACTATGACATCACCGATTTCCGGTTCGTGACCGAAAAAGCGCCCGTCCCATAAATGCCACGACCCAAACGGAAAAGAATAGCGCGAATACCCGTACGGCCATTTTTCAACAAAAATATGATCGCCCACATGCAATGTCGGTATCATTGACCCAGACGGTATATTAAACGGTTCCAATAAAAAACTGCGAAACACTATGGCGATTAAAACACCGTAAAAAATGGTATTAAACCAATCGCGCGCAACATTAGATTTCTTTTTCAATGGCATAATTTTCGTTTCCTTTGTCCGCCCTATTTTATAACTTGAATTGATTCAGCGCAAGTTTTAATATGCGCATATGATATCTTTGAATTCAATCATATTTAATGGCATGGACGCAACACCCATTGATGTCCAGGTACAATTGTCCAGTGGCCTGTGCAAACAGGAATTTAACATTATCGGATTGGCGGATCGCGCGGTCAAAGAATCTGCCGAACGTATTCGCAATGTGTTGGGGGCATTGAATATATCTATGCCGCCACGGCGATTGACGGTGAATCTGTCGCCGGCCGACGTGGAAAAAACAGGGTCGCATTTTGATTTGCCGATTTTATGCGGGATATTATGCGCATTTGGCATTTTACCCGAAGCGGAATTGTCGAAATATGTGATTATTGGCGAAGTCGGACTGAATGGCGCAATCGTTAAAACAGACGGCGTATTACCCGCCAGTGTTTGGGCAAATCAACACAATATGGGCATTATTTGCCCCGGCGACCAGGGGACCGAGGCCCGATGGGCCGGGCACACCAATATTCTGGCGCCGTTTCACGTGCTGGAATTAATTAACCATTTCAAAGGCACGCAAATTTTGCCTGTGCCGGAATTAACAAAAATTGAATCGGACGCGTCTGCGCATGTTGATATGGCCGAAGTGCATGGGCAATCTGCTGCGAAACGGGCGTTGGAAATCGCGGCCGCCGGCGGGCATGCAATGTTAATGGTTGGGCCGCCGGGGTCCGGGAAAACTATGTTGGCGTCGCGTTTGCCGACGATATTGCCAGAAATGACGCCCGATGAAATTTTGGAAACGTCAATCATATATTCCATCGCGGGGCAATTAAATGGAAAATCGCTGATAACGACGCGGCCGTTTCGCAGTGTGCACCATACGTCCAGTGCGGTATCACTGGCGGGCGGCGGGGCAGACGCACGCCCGGGCGAAATTTCATTGGCGCACAATGGGGTATTGTTTTTGGACGAATTGCCTGAATTTAATCGCGCCACATTGGAAATTTTACGTCAACCGATGGAGGCCGGAAAAATCATGGTTGCGCGCGCACGACGTACTGCGACATACCCGGCGCGTTTTCAATTAATCGCGGCCATGAATCCATGCCCGTGCGGGCATTTGGGGAATGCCGCCCTGGCCTGTTCGCGCGCGCCCCGCTGTGCCGAGGCATATCAGAACAAAATTTCGGGCCCGTTATTGGACAGAATTGATTTACACGTTGATGTTGACGCGGTAAATCCGTGGGAAATGACCAACGCCGATAACGACACACCCGCAGAAACGTCCGCACAAATTCGCGCACGTGTTGTTGCCGCACGCAATCGGCAAATCGCGCGCCAGGGTGTGCCAAACGCACTGTTGGACGGGGCGGCGTTGGACGCCGCGGCCCCATTGTCGGCCGAATTAACAGAATTTTTAAATGGTGCCGCGGAAAAAATGGGCATGTCTGCGCGTGGATATAACAGAATAAAACGTATTGCGCGCACAATCGCCGACCTGCGCGGGGCGGAAAATATTGAAATGTCCGACCTGGCCGAGGCATTATCATACCGTCCAATTAATCGTGGGAAATATGGCGCAAAATAAAAATCCGCAGATTGCGGATTTTTTAAAATTCGAACCGAATACCAAACATAATATTTGCATAAATGGTATTTTCTGAACTGAACCAATCGCGATGCAGGGTGTTATCCTCGTTGCTTAATTCCCAGCGAATTCGTGGAATGTATGCAATACGCGCACCAAAATCAAAATACATATTTTCCGTCATGCCGTATGACATACCAACCGCAAACAATGCCGCTATGTTGGAATTATTCCGTTCAGAACGATAAAACTGGATTGGATCCAGGGTTTCGGCCTTTTGCCCATAGGGGTATAAATCGGGACTGAGTGATAAATCACCATATAAATCCGACATGTTTAATATGGTTTTTATATCGGCGTATCCGGCACCGAACCCGATGTATGGGATAACTGTGCGCATTGGTTTTTGCACACCGTCAAAGAAATCGTAAAACGCCATGACACTGATGATATCGGTCGTGACACTGGACTGGACAGCACCGCTGGATATCAGTGCGATTTGACCGCCCTGCTCGGTTCCCATTAATTCGGCTTCGCCCTCCAGAAACGGCGAGGCGTTATATTCACTTTCCGATATATGGTCCCAACCCAATTCAATGCGCCACTGGGGGCGGTTCGGGACAGTCCAACCAACACTGGCCCCCGCGGCGAATGTGAATGATTCATAATCCTTGGTCGGGGGTAATTCGCCAATGTTTACATAGCCCACGGGGGAAAAGTTGTCGTATAACCCCTCGGCCCGGCCCTGTTCATATGCCAATTCAGACAACAGAACTGTGCCATCGCTGTAATACAATGGGGTTAATTCGCCAATTTCATTTTTGATAGAACCAAAACCAAACGATGCGCCACCACGCACAGATACGGTAAAACGGCTGCCGTCATCGGTGTATGCGCCATCGCCCACGTAATAACCAGGATATTCCCAGTTCGCGTGCGCCGCGCCACCCACCAGTGTCGCAAAAGCAGAGATTAATAACAGGTTCCTACACTTCTTCATGCCCATTATTATATCACAAATTTGCCCGCAATAAAAACAGATTTTATCGTTAAAAGTTAATCCCGTGATTTATTTCACTATTTCGTGGAAAATTGTGGCCGGAATGGTGCCACCTGTGATTTTTGATGACATAGATGTGTTGTCATCGCGGCCGGTCCAAACACCTATGACCAAATCGCGCCATGCACCCACGAACCAAGCGTCGCGATTATCATTACTGGTGCCGGTTTTCCCACCCAAAACACCCGGCGCCATTGCCCTGTGGCCGGTGCCACCAACAGCAACCACATCGGCCAACAACTGGGTCATGTATTCAACAGTTTGGGGCATTAATACCTGTATAGGGTCAGACGGATTACGTTCATAAATTATGTTGCCGTATGGGTCGGTGATTTTAGTAATTGAATATGGGCGCACCGATTGACCCGCGTTCCAGATAACTGCGTAAATTGTTGTTAAATCCAACAGCGACATTTCCGACGCACCCAATACTGTCGAATATTCGCGACGCAATTTATTTCCAACACCCAAACGCCCCGCCATGTCCAGCACAGCGTCTATGCCGAATTCCTGGGTTAATTTCAGCGGCACAGAATTCACCGATTTTGCAAATGCCGTGGCCAATGTTATATCGCCATAATAGCGTTTGTTATAATTCTGGGGCGAATAATCACCAATGGAAAACGGGGAATCATTGACGTACGTGTCCGGTGTCATGCCGTTTTCCAGCGCAACCAAATATACGACCGGTTTAAACGAACTGCCGGGTTGACGCAGTGCCAATGCACGATTAAACTGGCTTTCCTGGTAATTAGTTCCACCGACCATGGCACGCACCGCGCCGTCTGTATTCATGGCCACAACCGCCCCCTGATTTTTACCAACCTGGGGTGGTAAAATATCGGCAATATGTTCCTGTAAATTCATATCCAGCGTGGTATAGACATACAAATCAGATTCAAATGTCCCGATTGTTGATTCCGCTTCGTCCAAAACAAAGTCCGTCCAATAACGATATATATTCGTATTTGGTGCGGGCGTTGCCGGTGCCAATTCGCGCGCCGCAATGCGCGCCTGGTTCAATGTGATGTATCCCTGGCGCACCATTTCCTGTAATATAATGCGGGCGCGCGCGATATTTTTATCGGGGTTCGCCAATGGGCTGTATGTGGTTGGGGCCTTTAACATAGCGGCGATTTGTGCGGCCTGGGCAATTGATAAATCATTCGCAGAACGTTGGAACATAACACGCGCGGCCGCGTCTATGCCCCGCATGCCGCCCACCAACGATACGCGATTCATGTATAAATCCAAAACCTGATTTTTAGTAAAACGATTTTCCAACCAATATGATAAAATCAATTCCTGGACTTTGCGGGAAATCTTTTTTTCACGCGACAGAAAAATATTTTTTGCCGTTTGCTGGGTAATTGATGAACCGCCCGCCGCAATACGACCATGGATTAAATTCGACAGCAGGGCGCGCGTAATCCCGCGAATATCAATAGGGCCATGTTCAAAAAATCTTTTATCTTCGATTGCGACAATAGATTGCCATACGTATGGGGGCAAAGTTTCCACCGATACCGGCGTGCCCATTATACGATTTGACGCACGAATTTCGTTCCCGTTTTTATCCAAAAATATCACGGCCGCCGGACGCGTTTCATGCAAAATTGCGTCCAATGACGGCATTTGCAAAAATATCACAACAACATATATCGCAACGCCCGTCAGCGCCAACAAAAACAAATCGACGCACCACACAAATATCCGCAGCCCACGCGACGTGCGGCGTTCGTTTGTCTGTGTGCGTGATGTATTGCGTTTGTTTTGCAATTGTTCCCCGTTGTTTCATGGAATTATATCACAAACGACTTGCGTTTTTCCATAAATTAAAACTATAATTCGGCATATGTACAAAACGAAAGGAAAGAATATGAAAAAATTTTTACTGGTCACGTTGTTGTTTTGTATGGGAACGATGCCGGCGGTGGCTGATAATTACGGGTATAATTCAACGCCACAGCGTGATACCTATGTGGGGTTGCGGTTGCATAAAAATGACAACATAGCGTTCAGGTACGAACCAGAAAATGGCGATGGTATTACCCTGCGCGATGGCAGTTTTGGGTTTGGCGCGATGATTGGAAATCGACTGACAGATCATGTAAAAATAGAATTTGAAACAGAATACACATATGGTGGGCAATCTAAATATGGCAGCGATTATAATTTTAACGTTTGGGCCAATATGCTGAATGTATATGTGTATCAACAATTTGGTGGCGCGGTGGAACCGTATGCAGGCCTGGGGGTTGGTGTATCTGGGCTGTGGGGCGAAATTGACGGAAATATAAATGCGTCTGACGCCACGGCTGATATGTCGTGGTCCATTATGGCCGGCGTGAATTTTGCGTTGAATGACCGCATAGATTTAAATCTGGGGATAAAATACCAAAATTACGGTGATTTGGGAATCAGTGACGACAACGGAAACAATGCGTCCATAGAAGTTGACGGCACGGAATTCTATATCAGTGCGGCGTATAAATTCGGATTATAAAAATCAACGGGGCGCGGCCCCGTTTTTTATTTATCGTTTTGTGTAATCGGTAATTTGGCCGTGCCCAACAATTGTTGAAAATGTATCGCGGCCAATGCGTCTGAATCCAGCCAATCGGTTATGTGCGTTATCATGCTTTTTATATATTTCGCACCAACGTGGCGATTGCGACGAAAATTGTGTTCGTTTATTAATTGGGATATTTCGCGCATTAAAATGGACAGCGTTTGCACCTGGTCTGCGGACAACACGTTTGAATTGGCGTTGTGGTATATTAAATTATCCAATTCGTCCCTGCATTCACGCAAAGATTTCATTGCTGCGGCGGATATTTTTAATCGCGACGCCATGCGTGATATGCTGATGTCGCCCATGTTATTCAGTGTGGCAAATGTTAATTTGCCACGCAGGCCGATAATCTGGCGAATAACCATGATTAATTTCAACAACAGCACATTGATTTTATCGCCCATATTGTTGGCCAGGGTCTTTTTTAACTGTTTGGATACGCGATAATTTGAATAATCATACAGCAAAAACACCAGCGGTATCGACAACAGTGACGCTGCGATGTTGTTTATCAAATCGGCGACACTGGGGTCATGAATGTCGTCTTTGGTGACTATGAATAAAACCCAACCGCCCGCGATTGACAACACGTACGGAATCATTTTCAGCAAAAAATCACGCAGATTAAATTTCATACACATATTGTGCATTATCCCGCGCGGGAAATATACAGGAACCTATGCCTGGCGATAGTGCTGGCAATGCTTGAAATTTTGCCCAAAATACACTATAATAGTGTGATGTGAAACAAGGGGCGTTGTGTTATGGCTGTAAAAATGAACGATTTTTTATTGGAATATTTCAAGCGAATGATTTTTCGCAGCATGTCAATTGAACAATTCGTTCATTATTGCGATTTCGTCAAGGCCGACGATATGGCCGGAAATATGAAGGAATGGCGCGATACCCTGTTGGAAAAAAACGCGGCCGGCGAATTGGTCACTGACGCGGCCGGGCTGTACGTACGCAAAGATTATCCGGACCCGTTTGCCGGCGATTTTGAATTGGAACCCGCCGAGTGGGAAAAAATGTTTCGCGCGTTCAACAATGCTTTCCAGGAAATGGACGCGTATAAAAACAGTTTTAAATATGAAAAAAAGCCAACCGATTTCCTGAACAAATATTTTGGCAGCACTGGGCAATTGTTTTCGTATACCACTGCAAGCATAGCGGCCGAAACAAAAATTGCGGAATTAAAAAACATATTGGAAACGCATGCGTCGCAATTAAGACCCAAATTAACTGGATTTTTTAACGATGATTTTACATGGGACGATTTAATAACTGGGATTGCCGATAAAAAATACAATAAAAATCCATCGTTCCGTGAAAAAATGACCTCTATTGCAGAAGCGTTGGCCGCCGATACCCAGGTGACGGCAACGTCTGCGGTCTATTCTGTGGTTGGCAGAAAACTGGATTTTTCTGCTATTCGCGATGGATTTGATGGTGGGCCAATTAACCCCGCCAAAATGACGCAATTTCAATTATCGTATCGTGATTTATTGCGCGAATTGTACACCAATACCAAGGCATTCGAGTATTTTTCTGCACACGACCCAACCAAAATTTCCAAATTATTGAACGAGGCCAAAGGCCGCCTGGATTATAATGACACGAACAGCAAGGGATATATTTCCCCAAAACGGCCGGATACGTTAACCCTGCCCCAGCGTATATCTGAATGGTGGGACAAAACGTATTCCAATTATCTGGAAAAATATGTCAAATTGACGCCGGATCGTATGTTCATTTCGCTGCAGGCCAAGGCGATTTTCCAGGAAATTGACAAACTGCATTTAAATCCGGCCGATGGACTGGATAAAGTGTTGGAAAATACCGATAAAATTTCCGGCAAGTTAAAGGCAAAATATAAAAAGGCCGCGGATCATTTTGAATGGTTTACCAAAACTTTGACCGAATTAAAAAATACTATGGGCAAAGGCAAAGCGTTTGAAAAGGCCCTGTCGAACGGTCATTCTATGAACATGTTGGTTCAGCAAATTATTATCAAGGCCGTCAACGAAAACAAAATTGACGAGGCCAAAACCACCCTGGAAATATTGCCTGTGTTGCGGTATGCGTACACGACCAGTCGCATAATGGACGTATTTAATAAATCTGATTTGACGATTTTTTCAGACAAAAGTTATTCATGGAACACAAAAAATCCCGCCATGCAATTTATTACAAACGCCATGGATTTGGGAATTAAAAAGGCATTCCAACTGGCTGGGTACGGCATTACCATGGCAGGGAACGCAATCAATCGCATCGGTACGAAATTCAACGGCAAAATGGGCAAAGATTTACGCGACGCCCGCAATGCCAAGATGGACGAATGGTCCCAACAGCGCAGCGATTTAGAATCCAACGTATCACGATACGAAACAGAACGCAGTACAAAAAGTGCTGAATTACGCAGTTTGATTCGTGCTGGTAATTCGCCAATTCAACTGAAACGCGACATCAGCGGATACGAACGCAGACGCGATTTGGCTTTGCAAAGTTTCAATCAAAGATTGGAAAAATTGACACAAATATGGGGAGTCATGACGTATACCCCCGGCGTCAACAGGGCGGACATAGATATCCTGGGGGATATTATTTCCAGATTGCGCGATGATGTTAATGCTGATATCGATCCCGCCCAGATTAGTGCCATTACCGATGTAAATATCCAGCGCGAAATAAACCGCATGTTGGCACGTCGAAACAATTTCATACAAAATGCCGATGATTTGCGGGATTCCCAAACAAAGTACCAGGAATTGGTTAATGCCAAAAATGCAGTCAAGGCATATGATGAATTAATTGACAAGGCCAACGAAGATTTGGCCAACTGGGACAGTAATCACAAGGATAAATATGCTGAATTAATGGCGTATTGGGATTTGTGCAATTCTGGGTTTAATAAATCATGGTTTGGCAATCGCGACGCCCAACAGAAAAAATTCACGAAAAACATGGTGCCGTTGGTCCAGGCACGTTTGGACGCATATCGCGTGGCCTGATAAATTCCCCATTTTGCTGTTGAAACGTGACGCGGCCTGTGTTATGCTGGACGCCGTAACAAAGGGGATTTTATGTACATACTTGCATTGAACTGTGGTTCTTCGTCACTGAAATATCAGGTTTTTGATGCTGATACTAAACGCGCCGTTGTGGGCGGGAATGTGGAAAAAATCGGATTGCCGGATTCTTTTATCACACAAAAATACCCGGACGGCACCAAACAGCGCAAAGATACCGAAATGAAAAATCATGACGAGGCATTAAATGTCGTTCTGTTTATGCTGCGCGACGCGTCCATCGACATGAATGAAATCGGCGGTGTTGGGCACCGCGTGGTTATGGGGGGCGATAAATTTGCGTCGTCTGTGGAAATTACTGATGACGTGATTAAAACTATTGATGAATTGTCGCCGTTGGCGCCATTGCACAACCCGTCGGCACTGATGGGAATTGTGACAGCAAAACAGTTGTTGCCCAACGCAAAACAGGTTGCTGTGTTTGATACCGCGTTTCACCAGACAATGCCTGATTATGCGTATCGCTATGCCGTGCCACACGCGTGGTACACTGAATTGGGCGTGCGCAGATACGGGTTCCACGGAACATCGCACCTGTACGTATCCAAACGCGCGGCCAAACTGTTGGGACGGCCGGCGTCTGAGTGTAATTTGGTGACGCTGCACATCGGTTCGGGCGCGTCGGCCACAGCAATTAAAAACGGTATTTCGGTTGATACTTCGCTGGGCATGACACCGTTGTCGGGGCTGACCATGGGAACGCGGCCGGGCGATGTTGATCCAGGTGTGATTTTGTACGTGATGGAACGGTTGCACCTGACGCCGGAACAAATGCAAAAACATTTGAACAAAGATTCTGGATTAATGGGACTGACGGAATGTTTCGTTGATCGCCGTGATGTGGAATCCAACCGCGACACTAATGACAAATGCCGTTTGGCGATTGATATGGAATCGCACAACGTGAAAAAATACATTGGTGCATATATGGCCGAGTTGGGTCACACAGACGCGTTGGTGTTTACCGCCGGCGTGGGCGAAAACGATGATTACCTGCGTGAAAAATTCTGTACAGGATTGGAAGAATTGGGAATCAAACTGGACCGCGAAAAAAATGCCGCCGCGTTGGCGCGCAAGGGTATTTCTGAAATGGAAATTTCCACCCCAGACAGCCCGGTAAAGGTATTCATGATTGCCACCAACGAAGAGTTGGTTATCGTCGAAGATACATTGGCCATCATGAACGGCACATATAATCCAAACCATTTGGAAATGGATTATTCATTCGCGAAATAACAAACGGGGCATTCGCCCCGTTTGTTATTAGAGTGAAGAGTGTAGAGTTTAGAGTGTAGATAATGTCCGCGCATATGCGCGGGATTTTATTACCGTTGCGGAATAAAGTTCCCCTCTGCGGAGGGGTGGGCAAAGCCCGGGGTGGTTTATTCCATTGCACACGCCTGTTCGAATTCATATATGCCGGTGGTGTCTGTATACGATACACCCGCTGGGGCGTACATTATGCACGACCCGCCGGGGTTGGATGCGATACAACTGGTTGCTGTGCCGGCGGACGTATAGCCCGTTGGGCATGAAGTGTTCGCGATGTCCATGTGTTCCTCGACCACCGCGATATAACCCGACGGGCATGAAGTTGACGGCGCGCTTATTGCCTGCGCTGGCGGACCAACGACTACTCCACCTCCTACATCCAGGGCCATTGCAGATACCGGACAACATAATGCACATAAAATCAGTATTCTTTTCATCGTCGCCCCCGTTAGTCAGACAAAGAACCAAACAACCTAGACCGAAAGGCCGGATAGAAGTAGAGGTTGGTCGCACAGTTGTCCGCGCAATGCCGCTGGCAATAAATGGTCGCCGGGGCCGCGGAGTACACCCAGCGCGACACGGCGGGACTTATCATACGACACCAGCAATATTTATTATCGTCAGGTGTGTTTGATGTATCCAGTTCTGTCGCCGTTTGATATCCTGACCCACCATCTGTACTGCTGCATATTCCTATACCGCTTACCGGTGTGCTTACCCCGTATGTTGTACACGTAGATGCCCAATCGGTATGACGTTCGTAATCATCTATCGTACACGTCGTGCTGCTGTTCAAGGCCACGCACTTCGTCACGGCGTGGGCGCCGGTGGTGGTTATGGCGCAGAGCATTGCTCCGGCGATTAAAAACAGTTTCGAAATTTTCATTACTCTGACTCCCCTGTATGTCCCCATCGATTCGTGTTTGGGGGCCAATCCCCGCAGAATCCAAAGGGTGGTTTAGATCTGGCATTTGTTTAGTTGACGCAAGCCCAGAAATTCCACTATAATGTCCACATAGAAATGCCGAATCTAAACGACCGTTTATTTTCGGCATCTTTTTTTTGCATTTTTCGGCAGATTTCCGCGCATACGCGCGGGATTTTATTACCGTTGCGGGGCAAAGTTCCCCTCTGCGGAGGGGTGGGCGAAGCTCGGGGTGGTTATTATACCCCACCCCCCGACGGTCTGGCGACCGCCACCCCCCGCCCCAAAAATGGTGCGGTGGGCATTCTGCTTGGTTATTGTTCGGACATGCTCTCCCCTGTCATTCCCGCGCAGGCGGGAATAGGGTCTATTAAATTCATATCGCAGATTTCGTAATAATAAAAACACAACACAGAATTATCGCCCCAATTAAATAACTAATAACACACCAAGCCCTATTCCCGCCTGCGCGGGAATGACAGAATGTTTGTTGTGCGGGGCCCCGGGCGCGGGAATGACAAGAATTATTGTTTAAGGGATATTAAATTCCCGCCTTGTCCACCCCACAAACACATTCGTGTTTGCGGGGGCCCCGGGCGCGGGAATGACAGGTTATGGGGAGTAAGTGCGCGTTCTTGAAATCTCTAACCACCCCGCCCGAACCACCCACGCGACACGTCGCGCGGGGCCCGGTGTTGGGGCACCCCTCCAATGGAGGGGAACTTATTCCGCAACGAGACGAAGGCCAAGTTCCCCTCTGTGGAGGGGTGGCGCGCTTTGCGCGACGGGGTGGTCATTGTGTCCCAGGGGTGGGGATTAATTTGCGGGGGTGACGATTGTACCGCCACCGGGCAGAACTGGTGTGATTTCGCCCGCCGGCAGTTCAAGCCGCGACAACACGGGCTATTTCAGTTATGAACAAAATTGTCCCTATTCCAAGGGTTTTGGTCAACTATAAAACGCGGGGAACGTTCATCTTGTGCTGCACAACATCGCGCGTCAGACGCCATTTCAGCGCACCGCGAACCAGTGCCATTTCGTCCGGGGTTAATTTGAAAATCGTGGCGCACGGCGTAATCGTTTGAAAAACTTCGCCATCGGAATACAGGCGCAACCCGCCGACATCGACCGCGTGCGATTCCGGCCGATCCATCACGAACGTTTGTGGCGTGTTAATCGCCGATATCAAATCAGACAACATTATCGTCCTGGTGGCGTATGGTTGGTGCGTGGCCAAAATTCTGTGCGCAGATATTAAAATATTTTCACGTTTCATAATTTCAAATCCTGTCGTTGGTTGCGGGTCAGTATACCACCGCAATCATATTTGTCAACCGGTGCAGCGGAACGCTATACGGCACGATTTCATGTGGCGGATAAAAAAATTCATGCCGCGCGGTATTTTTTCTTGATTTTTTATTTTTTATATGTCAAAATAACCGCCGGACTTTGGAAATGGTGACGCTTGCGTCCCTTTTCCAGTTCAGTTTTGGGAACATAGCTCAGTTGGTAGAGCAAATGACTTTTAATCATTGGGTCCAGGGTTCGAGTCCCTGTGTTCCCACCACGATAACCCGCGGTCCCCGCGGGATTTTTGTTTTTGGTGCATTTTGAAAATATAAGCACATATGAATTATTACCAATTGCAGTGCGGGATTAAATGGTGGTACAATGTATCCGTGCATTTCGCACAGGAGAGAGAAGCCCGCCCCGCCCGTTCGTGATTATTTGACCCAATCCCCGGGACGCCCAACAGGCGCACTGCGGCGGCAAATATTTGACGGACGGGGCGCGAATGTTGTTATTCTTTGATATAGCAATCACGCACGATTTCGTCATAATTTGCGGACGCGCGACGCGCAGTTTCAGATTTTGTGAATAATATCGCGCATTCTTTGAACGTTTCATTATTTGGGCAACCATAGCATGCCTTCATGGCGGTGGCGTCCAGCCGATTTAACGATGTTTTCGATATACATTTTTTCGTGATTTTGTCGAAAAACTGGGTGGCCTCGTCACAGCGAACGCATTCGTTTGCGGTGTGGTCTATGCCCTGATATGCGGTTGTTTCGCATTCGATACATTCGTTGGACGTTTTGCTGGCGCAATGGTGCGTGCCACAGGTACCTATTCCGACGCTTGTGCAGGGTTCTCACACCCCATCGATTGAACACCCATCGACATTTTTGGGTTATCGTGTTGCGCATTTTAATGCAAGGGGATTTTATGAACGGCGTGCGTATAGAACTGTGCTCTCTGCACTCTAATAAAAAACGGGGGCGGGCCCCGTTTTTTTTATCCAACCAATTTTTGCCAAATTGTTTTGTGTTTGGCGGCTGGTTGTTTTTTGCGCCGACGACGTGGCGCGTTCATAGTTGTTTTTTTCGCGTCGATGTGTTGCGCGTTTTTCTTTTTCGCGTCAGTTGATGGCGCGTATGCGTTCAACAATTCTTCGGTTTTGTTTTGTTCGGGCGCGACGCGTTGGATTGAATATTGGTCTATATTCATCAAACTGTCATCGCCAACAATTACAATTTCCGTTTCGAATTCAGATTCCATCGCCGCCAATTCCGCGCGTTTATTATTCAACAAATAAATTGCCACATCGGTCGGAACTGTCATGATAATTTTCTGGGCACTTTTGGCCAGCAATTTTTCCTGCAGATGACGGAACAGAATTATCGACGCGGTTTGAATCGACGGAACCACGCCCGCGCCCATACAGTGTGGACACTGGACATATGACGATTCCATAAAACTGCTGCGCAGACGTTGACGCGACAACATCAACACGCCGAAATTATTGATTTTAGCAACCTGGGTACGGGCACGATCGCGTTTCATAACCTCGCGCATTTTGGATTCCAGTTTGCGGTTGTTTTTTTCTTCTTCCATATCAATAAAATCGATTGCGACAATGCCCGCCAAATCACGCAGGCGCAATTGCAGGGCGATTTCTTCGGCGGCCTCGAGATTGGTATTCAGGGCCGTTTGTTCGATATCTTTTTCCTTTATCGCGCGCGATGAATTGACGTCGATTGTCACCATGGCTTCGGTCTGATTGATAACCAGCGAACCACCAGACGGCAATTGCACGTATGGGCCGTGCATACCCTCGAGCTGTTTTTCAACGCCGGCTTTGACCATTAATGGAACAGCAGGGTCGCGATACTGCACCAATTGTTTGCGTGGCACACGGCCGTACATTTGCTGGAAATACTGTTTGGCGGCGTCATATGCCTCGTCCCCTTGGATAATCAAGACGTCTTCTTTGTCCGACAGGAAATCGCGCACAACGCGGCGCAACAGTGAATCTTCGGTGTGAATGGTGACGGGTGCCACTGATTCCAGTGTTGTTTTGCGGATTTCATTCCACAAATTCACCAGGTAATCGTAATCTTTGGCAATATCAACCGCGTTCGCACCGAATGCAGCGGTACGCAAAACAACCGTCATGCCACGTGGTATTTTTAATTCATGCAGAATTTCACGCAAACGCGCACGTTCGGATTTGTCCGAAATTTTTTTCGAAATACCATAACTGTTGCGTTTACGGGAATTTGGCATCAACACAGCAAAACGACCCGCCAACGACAAATACGTTGTCATGGACGCGCCCTTTTGTCCGCGTTCTTCTTTGACGCCCTGGACCAGTAATATTTGTTTTGGTTTTATAACGTCCTGGATTTTAAATTCATGGGAACGTTTAAGCAGTTCTTTGTTATCCTCGCCCGCGCTGTGATCGTCGTATTCGGCGACTTCGTCGGCCTCGTCATCAGGGTCATCGTCGTCATCAACGATGTTGGCATGCGCCAATTCCAATAACTTTTTTTTCTGTTCTGGGGTCACCTGGTAATAATCGGGGTGAATTTCAGAAAACGGCAAAAATCCGTTTTTACCCGAACCGTAATCAACAAATGCCGCCTGCAAGGAAGGTTCGACGCGAATAACCTTGGCCAGATAAATGTTGCCCTTTATCTGGGGTTTTGTGGTTGTTTCGACGTCAAAATCAGAAACACGATTGGTTGTGGTATCCACAACGACTACACGCGTTTCCTCCGGGTGGACTGCGTCCACATAGATCTTCTTTGACATTCAATAATCCTTTTGTGTTGTGGGCGTATGCAATGGCAAAAATCCGTCCCCGTGGGGCGTCCATGCCCATGCCAAGGGAATGCGCAACGATGATATACAGCGCATAACGAATTAATGAAAGCAGTGACAATACAAACACTTATATCTATCCCATTTCATACGTCAACCCCCAGCATAACATGCCAGGGCCACGCACGCAAGGCATTTATTTTTTCCTGGATTTAATATTTTTTATTTTGGCGGGAATTTGGGGAATTATTTCACGCGCGTCGTTCACCCAGCGTTTCATGCGAACGCGCAACCAATGTTCGTATATGAAAAACAGCCCCCCCACCCCAATTAACGGCAACAGATAGTATATGATTCTGTATGCCAACAGGGCGCCGAATATGTCCGCTTTGTCCACTGCGTCGGGCAACGCCAATAAAAATATACTTTCGAATACGCCGATACCACCGGGAACCTGGCTGAAAATGCCGGTTGCCTGGGCGATAACAAACAGGCCGATATATGTTCCAAATGGAATGTGCACAAACGGCAACAGGCAACAATACAGCACCAACCCGGCCAAAACACTGTCCGTCGCGCCCAAAATTATTTGCAACAACGCTGTTTTAGTGGTCGGAACCTGGAATTTAATTTTGCCGATGTTAATGTGTTTTTTGCTGAAAAATAATGTCGCCGCCAAATACGCCAACACAGCCGCCGCGCAGATTATAAACAGGGTATTAATGCCAACACTGGCACCAACTGACCTGTCCAAAATTTCGGTTGGCACCAGAAAATACCCCGCAATAACGATGGCTGAACACCCCAGGAAAAACGTAAATCCCGAAAAAGTTATCATTTTCACAATGTCGCCGCCACTGATACGCCAACGGGTATACAGACGGTACCGAATGGCGCCGCCACTGACGACCGCGTTGCCGGCATTGTTGCTGATTGCGAACCCCAACATGCCCGCCAACATCCATTTCCACCATGAAACGCGCGACGCCGCCCCGATATAGCGCAACGCCAAAAAATCATACAGCGACAAACACAAATACCCCAACAGGCACGCCAAACATGCCCCCACCAGATTTGCAATCGGAATATTAATCAGTGCGTGCGCAATGTCCGACAAACTGTATTCATGCAGTTGCCACCACAGCATAACTGCGGCCAATAAAAAGAAAAAAATGCCTGAATAACTGACTACTTTTTTGAACAGGCGTTTTGCCTTGACTGACATAAAAATCCTTTTCCGATTGTCCAGGATACACATATACGCGACAAAAATCAAATGTAAAAAGCGTTGCAATCCTGAACATCTGTTATATAGTAATGTGAAATTTAAACAAAGGATATTTGAATTATGATGCGTCCATCTTTGCGCCAGGCCACACAAATCCGCCCTGTTTCGATGGAAACAGCCGTTAACAAATGGGCCGAAGGGTCATGTTTAATCAAAATCGGCGGAACCCAGGTTTTATGTACTGCATCGGTGGAATTTAATCAGCCACTGTGGAAACGTTTGCAAAATAAAACTGGCGGTTGGGTGACGGCTGAATACGCCATGATTCCACGCGCAAACGGTACACGCAAATCGCGCGAGGCATTGTTAAAAGATCACCGCACCGCGGAAATTTCTCGACTGGTTGGGCGGGCGCTGCGCAGCGCGGTTGATATGGGAAAACTGGGCAAACACACGATAACTGTCGACTGCGATGTGATTCAGGCCGATGGCGGCACGCGATGCGCCGCAATTACAGGTGGATATGTCGCATTGGTGTTGGCTGTGCGTTGGCTGATTGAACGTGGACGCATTGCTGAAAATCCTGTACGGGATTATGTTGCCGCGATTTCAGCGGGCATATTTAACGGCGAATTAATTTTGGATTTGGATTATGACGAAGATTGCGTCGCAGAAATCGATTCTAATTTCGTGATGGCGGGCAATGGCGATTTGATTGAAATCCAGGCCACTGGTGAACAGCACCCATTTAATCGCGCCCAAATTGAACAGTTAATGGATATGGCCACCGATGGGTGCAAAAAATTAATCGAATTACAAAAACAAGTATTGGAATAAAAAACGGGACATAAATGCCCCTTGCATTATTCACGTTAACGCGATATTATACGAATGTCAGCGGGTGTTCCGCTGATGGGGTGTCGAAACCTCTGCCTTAGCGTCGAACGGGAAAAAACTGGCGCGCACGCGCTGTTTTTATGCGACGTAAAATAAAAACTCCTGACCACGGGTCAGGAGGGTCACGAATATCAAATAAGTGACACAATTCTAAGGATTGTTTCGAACCTCCTGACCACCAAATTTTTTGGTGGTTTTTCTTATTCAGAAAAAACAGGAGTAAAACAATGAAATCGAAAATATTAATCGCCGGCGCAATACTGTGCGCAATAACCACCACCGGCGCCCACGCCGTGACCAAATGCGTCGCATTTGACAGCAGCACGAAATGTACGTCAGATTATACACAATACCAATATCATCCCGATTGGGCATCTACGTGTACAGCAAACGGGGTAAGCACACCGATAAGCGGTATAGCAATATGCAGTAGTACAAAAGGCGCATATCAATTCGTCACAGCAACAGAACTGGATATATCGTCTACACTTGACGAAAACCTGAATTGCTGGTGCAAAATGACAAGTCCCGCCGCGTCGCGGCGCTGGGTGTTCAACACCTCTTACTCGTCGGCCGGTTTTTGCGCCCGGGCTTGCGCGACCTACTGTGCGGACCGCTTCCAGGGCATTCCGACCATGCGGTCTGCGATACTTGGTTCTCTGTCTGACTAACGGGGGCGACGATGAAAAGAATAATTGTATTAGTCCTGGCAATTGCGCCGGTGTGCGCAATTGCCGCCGAACCGTCCACGTCATGCCCGTCGGGCTATACTGCGGTGGTCGAGGAACACATGGATATTGCGAACACTTCATGCCCATCGGGCTATACGTCCGTCGGCACAGCAACCAGTTGTATCGCGTCCAATCCCGGCGGCTCATGTATTATGTATGCACCGGTTGGGGTGTCCTATACAGACGCCACCGGCACATATGAATACACCGAGGCCTGCGCAATGGAATAAACCACCCCGTCGCGCAAAGCGTGGCGATCCAGTAAATAAAAAGCACTGCGGGCGTTCGCCCGCAGACATATTGCACTGGATTGCCACAGTCGTACGCCAACGTTTCCAACGTTGATCGTACTCCTTCGCAATGACAGGGACAGAGTATGCGAACGGCGGTTCGAACGGCTTTTTCGCCGGTTCGAATCCGTATCCTTGCACAGAAATAAAAAAACGCCCGTTGGGCGATTTTTTATTTCTGGGGCGGATAACCGGATTCGAACCGGCGACACCTGGTACCACAAACCAGTGCTCTAACCAACTGAGCTACATCCGCCATACTGAAACCTGGTGGAGCTGATCGGACTCGAACCGACGACCCCTTGCATGCCATGCAAGTGCTCTACCAACTGAGCTACAACCCCATGCATTGCGCTATTTTATATTTCTTCTTGCAAAAAGTCAAATCAATTTGCTAACATTTTTTAACACAAGGAGTTTTACAATGGATTATCAAGCGTTGAAAGCCGAAGTCGAACAAAAAACAAGCCAAACTTTGGACGTTTTACAAAATGAATATGCTGGTTTACGCACTGGACGTGCGTCGGTGCACCTGCTGGACGGGGTGCGCGTGCCTGTGTATGGGTCTGATATGCCACTGAATCAGGTCGCAACTGTTGCCACACCAGACAACCAGACATTGACTGTCACCGTTTGGGATATTAATAACGCGGGCGCCGTGGAAAAGGCAATTCGTGATTCTGGGTTGGGATTGAATCCGATGACCGCCGGCGGGGTTATTCGTTTGAACATGCCACCACTGACCGAAGAACGCAGAAAAGAGTTGACCAAGGTTGCCGGAAAATACGCCGAAGAAGCAAAAATTTCTATGCGCAACATTCGCCAGGACGCCATGGGCAAAATTAAACGCGCCGTCACAGACAAAGAAATTTCCGAGGACGATCAGCGCAAATACGAAGACGACCTGCAAAAGGTGTTTGATAAACGCGCGGCCGATGTTGATGCGTTGGCCAAACAAAAAGAAGCCGACATCATGGCCGTTTAACTGTATTGCCCAGGGATAATATTCAACATGTTAAAATTATTTAAAAAGAAAACTGTTGCGTCTGAGATATGTGATGCGCCAAAAATTCCAAAACATATCGCATTTATTTGCGATGGTAATCGCCGCTGGGCCGAGGCCCGCGGCCTGCCCCCGTTGGCCGGGCACCAGGCGGGTATTGCCAATTTTGAAAATCTGGTCGATTGGTTTATCGCGCGGGGCGTGACAACGATTACTTTTTTTCTGTTTTCCACGGAAAATTGGAACCGTTCCCAGGAAGAAGTCGATTTCCTGATGAATTTGTTCTATACCGAATTGGATAAAAACATGAAACACGCGTTGGAAAAAAATCTGCGTTATCGCGTGATTGGTTCGCGCGACAGATTGCCCGCGCGGTTGGCAAAAAAATGTGACGAGCTGGAGGCCGCATCAGCCGAAGGCACCGCGGGCACCGTTGTGTTTGCATTAAACTATGGCGGCCAGGACGAAATTATCACCGCGGTTAACGACGCAATCGAAGCGGGCGCGCCGGTCACCAAAGAAACATTTGAAACGTTCCTGGATACTGGGGAATTGTTGCCCATTGATTTAATGGTGCGTACGAGCAATGAATTCAGAATATCTAATTTCCTGTTGTGGAAATTGGCATATGCTGAATTGCTGTTTTTGCCGCAGCATTGGCCTGATTTGGTGCGCAGCGAAAAATTATGGCAATATACGCTGGACGAATATGCCAAGCGCAATCGCCGGTTTGGTGGCGGAAAAAAGGCCAACTATTCCGGACGTAAAAAATAACAGGGGGTGTGTATTATGGCTATGTCGAATACTGTAAAACGGGTTGTTGTTGGTGCAGCTATGGCGGCGGTGGTGGCACTGGCCGCGGTGGGCGAATATTTTGGTGTGCCGGCGGTTAAATATCTGGCCATGTTGGTGGTGGCGGGTATGGTTGCTGAAATGATTATATGCATCGTCCACACCCCGCGCGATGTTGTGCACAAAAACATATGGGTGTTCGGCGGATTTTTACTGTGGCTGATTGTGATGTTTGTGGCCGCCGCATATGTGGGCACGCGCCCGTGGATTATGTTATTGTTGTTGTTAATTATTTGCTGTGCTGATATTGGCGCGTGGTTTTTTGGCCGTTTAATTGGTGGCGACAAAATGTGGGAACGTATTTCAGAACACAAAACGTGGGCTGGGCAAATTGCTGGCATTCTGTGCGGGACGTTTGCGTCGGTGATGTATGGGTTGCTGGGGGCTGATGTGTTCATGCCGCAACTGATGTGGATTGGTATCAGTGTCGCACTGTTGTCACAATACGGTGATTTAACCGCCAGTTGGATTAAACGCAAAATGGGACTGAAAGATTTTGGACGCATTTTGCCGGGGCATGGCGGATTGCTGGACAGATTTGACGGCTGGATTTATGCGTTGCCATTAATCTGGTTCGTGTTGTTGTAAAAAATTTTTGGGGTAAAGGAAGGGTATCATGCAAATCGTTTTGGCCATTGTCGCATTGTTGATTGTTTTGGGTATCGTGGTGTTTGTGCACGAACTGGGACATTTTTTGGCTGCGCGTTGGGCGGGTGTTCGCGTTGATACTTTTTCCATTGGGTTTGGGCCGGCCATTGTGAAATGGCATGACAAGCATGGAACTGTTTGGAAATTAGCGTGTTTGCCGTTGGGTGGATATGTGTCCATTTATGGCCAAGAAGATATGTTTGACCGCAAAAAATATGCCGAACTGTCCGACGAAAAGAAAAAAGGACATTATCTGTCTGCGCCTGCGTGGAAACAGTTCATTATTGTTGCGGCCGGCGTCACTATGAATTTCATTTTGGCGTGGTTGATTTATTCCGGCATATTTATGTTCCAACCAAAAGAAGTTCAATTGCCCGTCGTTGGCCAGGTTATCCAGGAAAGTATTGCGTTTGATGCGGGGGTAAAACCTGGTGACGTTGTTATGCAAATTGATGGCGAAAAAATCACCAACTGGGGTGAATTAATTATCGCCAAAGAATTGGCATCGACACACGATGCAGATGTATTATTGTTGCGCGGCGAAAATCTGGTGCGTGTGCAATTATCACCCGCAGAACGTTGGGGATTGGTCGCCGATGGCAGTAAAACTGAATTACGCAAAAAGGGATTTTTTGACGGTCTGTATGCTGGGGCCCGCGAAACGTATTATCAATCAAAAACTTTGCTGGTTGTGTTAAAGCAAATTGTCACGGGTGAACGTTCATCCAAGCAATTGGGTTCTTTTATCACAATTGCCGAAGTTTCGGGCCAGGCATTGGCAATGGGAATCGTTGCATTATTATCAATTATTGCGTTGCTGTCGGTGAATTTAGGTGTTATAAATTTACTGCCGTTGCCAGTGCTGGACGGGGGGTATCTGTTGATTTTAATCATAGAAGCCATTACCCGGCGTAAACTGGGCGGGCGCGGTATGGAAATTGCTATTTTGGTCGGGTGGTTGTTCATAATTGGGCTGTTCGCGTTGACCATGTGGAATGATTTGGCACGTGTATTTGGAATTAATTAAAATGGATATAAAACAGTTTTTATTTACAACCACTGCTGTATTAATTGCGCCGGCCGCAATGGGTGCAACTGTGTCGCGCATCGATGTTTCAGGCAATCAGCGTATGGACGCTGAATCCGTGCGGATTTTGTCCGATGTGCGTGTTGGTGATAACGTTTCAGCCGAGGGCGCCAATCAAATCGCCAAACGTTTACAGGAAAGCGGATATTTTTCACGTGTAAATGTCCGTATGTCTGGCAATGTCCTGAAAATAGATATTGTCGAGGCCCCAACCGTTAACCTGGTGACGATCGAGGGGAACGATGAAATTTCCACCGATGATTTGAAAAAAGAACTGCGGTTGAAATCGCGCGATTCATATGATGAATCTGTTATCGGGGCGGACGTGCAACGTATGTTGACCCTGTACCAGCGCAAGGGTTTTTTCGGTACAACCATTGAACCCCAGAAAATCGAATTGGACGACAATCGGGTGAATGTTGTATACGAAATTGACGAAGGTCACCCAACATATATCCGTCGCATTGATTTCAAAGGCAACAAAGTTTTTCGTGACCGCGATTTGCGTGACGCGATTTTGTCGCGCGAACATGCCTGGTGGCGGTTTATGACCCAATTCGACGTTTTCGACGAAGACAGAATTTTATATGACCAGCAGATGTTGCGCCAGTTTTATATGCGCAACGGTTATGTCGATATGAATGTGACGGACGCAAATGGTGTCTTTACGCCCGACCGGCAATATTATTCTGTGACATTTACCATTGACGAAGGCGAAAAATACGATTTCGGGAAAATAACAATCAAAAATCCATTCCCTGATGTGCCTGATGATATTCTGTACGATGTTGTCGCAATGGACGATGGCGACACGTACAATATTGATTTGGTGGACGAAACAATTTCAAATCTGCGCGGTGCGGTGGCGGATCATGGGTATGCGTTTATTACTGTGAATCCTGTGCCGACAAAAAATGATGATGACAACACTATTGATATCGAATTCCAGATTGAAAAAACAAATCGTATTTATCTGAACAACATTAATATTCTGGGCAATGTTCGTACGTTTGATTCTGTTATTGAACAATTGATTCCCATGCGTTCGGGCGATCCGTTTTCATTACAGACCATAGAAGAAGGCCGCCAAAATTTAATGCGCACACGTTATTTCAAAAGTGTGCAAATGGTGCCCAATCGTATTGCTGATGCGAATATGATTAACCTGGATATCCAGGTCGAAGAACAACCCACGGGCGAATTGTCGGGTGGTTTTGGGTGGTCGAATATCAATGGGTTTATGATTGACGCGGGGATTTCGGAATCCAATTTCATGGGCCGCGGCCAGGTTGTGCAACTGCGCGGATCCATCGCACAATATCAAAAACAGGCATTGTTCAGTTTCACAGAACCGTATTTGTTCGGGCGGCCGCTGTCCGCGGGATTTGATGTATCGTATACCATGTATGATTATTCGTCACTGGGCGGATTTGGATACGATCGTGATTCTTTGACAGTGGCGGGACGCATGGGGTGGAAATTAACCGACCATTGGTCGCAAAATGTTCGTCTGTCTGCGGCATTTGACCAGAATTACGATTTGAATTCAGAAACGGGCTGGCGCGATGCAGTGTTGTTCACACTGGGGACATATTTGCGTTATTACAATCTGGACACAAATTTTGAACAAAATACTCATACCGGTGTCGTTGGTAATTTGGGTGTCGCATATACAGGGTTCGGGGGTACCGAAACATATATGCGGTATAATGCGGATATTATCGGTATGGTAAAGTTTTTTGATGACCGGTGGCAATTGCGTTCGTCGTTGGAATTTGGGTTGATTCAGCCGCTGGACGATTCATATGTATCCCGTGTGTATCGGTATTTCCTGGGTGGGGAATCACTGCGTGGGTTTGATATCGCGGGTGTGGGTTCACGAAATTGGTGGTACACCACGTATTCGCTGGGTGGGCTGTGGAAAATAAACGGTTCAACACAGTTAAACTTTCCAATATTTATCCCAGATGAATATCAGGTAAAGGGTTTTGTGTTTGTCGACTATGGTATTCTGGGCAAGCCCCCACACGAAGAATACACTTTTGCAGGTGTTCCGAACCTGATTGATACAGATATTCGTACGTCGGCCGGGTTTGGTATTTACTGGAATACGCCGATGGGACCAATGAATTTTTCGTGGGGCTGGCCGCTGCGTATGAACGAATACGACCGCGAACAAAGATTCCTGTTGTCGTTCGAAACACAGTTCTGATGTTTTTATATCTTGACCAGGGGGACGAATTTTTCTTATAATTCATTACAAGCCAAGGGGGAAAGTGATGAAAAAAGTGCTGTTGGGATTGTTTGTTGTTTTGGCGTTGGCCGGGTGTGGCCAGATTTATGACCGCGAACCCGTGGGCGTTGGATATGACAACAATGAATTAAAATTAAGCCCATGCGCATGTATCATGGTGTTCCAGGCATAATATACCTGGGGAATTCGTGGGGGGATTTTTAATTGGATTATCCAAGCGATTTTAACACACCGGCATTCCCAGCCGGCCCGCGTATTGCCATATCCAGATTTATGGCGATTGCATCATGCGCGCTGTTTGTCGTTGTTATTGGATTATGTCTGGTTCTGTTGTGGGCCGCGCGTTCCCAGCGGATTGACCCATTTATTGTATCTGTTGATGAAATAACCGGCGAATGGACCGTGGTCGGGCATTCGCATGGGGCCGGGCCGGTGGAATACCCTGCCCTGTGGTCGGTGCAGCAATCTGTGATTGTGAATTTTGCGACAAATTGGTTCACGATTTCGGAAAATGTGGAAATAAATGACGCAATGTGGCAAACGTGCGAACGCGCGACTGATTGCGGCACGGAAAGCGATTTGAAATACGGTG
This sequence comes from uncultured Alphaproteobacteria bacterium, assembly GCA_944392815.1. Classification (GTDB taxonomy): domain Bacteria; phylum Pseudomonadota; class Alphaproteobacteria; order Rs-D84; family Rs-D84; genus Enterousia. The sequence continues at coordinate 82,921 of CALXXY010000001.1, forward strand.
ACGCCGCGTGCGCGCTGTATTGCACCGCAGGCGAAGAATTATTTTCCAGGTTCGTATACGATGTTGTGCCCGCGCACCAGGCGCGCGTGACAAACGGCGAAATCTGGGCTGTGGATAAAACAAAAATCCAGGTTGTGCCCGCCGGACAAATTACCGACAATGGCGGAACATGGCGGATTTTTGCGACGGTACAATCGAACATATCGGGCGATATCGCGGTTGTCGCATTTGCCAAGGTTGCACGTGACACCGACCGATATCCGCAAACGTTGGGGTATTATGTGGCTGATTTTAACGCGTACAAGATAAACTGATGAAAAAACTGATTATGTTTTTGGCGGGGTTGATATTGCTGGGGCTGACCGGGGTGGCGTTGTATATCACGGGCGGCGTGTTTGACGCGGGCATGTCACAGCGCATATTTCCGTATTTTTTTCAGCCGAATAATTTGTCTGACCGGCGGCCCGGGGTGCCCCAAACGCCCGAGTATATGGGCGACGCAGAATTTATGGATTTGTTGGTGCGTAAATATATTAATGAATATTTTTATGCCGCCCCAGATCAGGAAAATATTGCACGGCGCACCGGCGCGAACAGTGCGTTGGCCCGTATGTCTGCGCCCGCGGTATTTGACGAATGGAACGCAAACGAGGGTGCGAAAATCCAGGAACTGGCCAAACAAAAATCTATGCGAATTGCGCGCGTGATTGATAAAATTTTTCAACCCAGCGGCAGTCAATATTGGACTGTGAATTACGAATTAATCACCTGGGAAAAGCCGAACGATTTTTCTGTACCACCCGTTGTGACACGTGGTACAATGCACATGGACATAACGTTTCAAATGGGAATGCGGTCGACGGTCAGTTTGGACGTGTTGCACCAATATTTGGAAAATGGGGGCGACCCGGCGGCTGTATTTCAATTTCAGGTGAATCAGATTATTCAGGGATAGTCAATAATGCGGACACGGTTTATAATTTTTGCGTTGGTATTATCTGGAATAACCGCCCAGGCAATGGCGGCAACTGATGAATTTGATTTCAACAATTTTGCCATAACTGAAACGGGCGATGCGGATTTAACAACCGGCGATGTCACACTGAACGCGGGCGCGAATCCCATAACGGTCAGCAATTTTGATATTGCCGGCATTATGTTGGGTATGTCATTTGATGATTTAGAGGCATTGTTTATCAAAACTAAAAGTGGTCTGTATTCCCCGCGGGAAAAGGACGCCGTTGTATATTCGATACAAAAAGAATGGAAATACAATCTGGATTACGAATGCCGGCAACAGGGTATCGTTGTGCCCGATGAATTAAAGCAATGCGTGTATACGCTGGCGCGGGATCGGGGGTTGTTGTATGCGTCTGAATTGCACCTGGTGCGGGAAAATACGGGTGAAACGATTGATGTGTTTTTCACCAGCAACGCTGATGACAACGTGGTGTGGCGCATTTTATACAACAACGACGTGAACGAGATAGAGGGCGCACACGAAAAATTTGCCGACCAGCGCGAGAAAAAAATCCTGGCGTTCTGGCAAAGTGTTTTGGACAAATATGGTGCGCCCAATTCCGGGACAGACAAATGGATTTCGACAAATAATTCATATGACCCGATGATGACGGCGTATTATGGGTCGCTGGATTTGGTGGATATGGGCCGATATACGTCCGACATTGCCGAAAATATTCAAAGTGCCCGCGAAAATTTCCAGGCCAAACCATACGCGTTTTAACACCCGACAAATAACTTTACAAATTAAAACTATGTTTATACAATAGGCATACTATTAGGAGTTTTTTTATGCCACGAGTGTCTGTATTGATGCCCACATATAATGCAGAAAAATATGTTAGTGCGGCGATTGAATCAATCTTGAACCAAACTTTTACAGATTTTGAATTTATTATCATAAATGATGGTAGTACGGATAACACCCTGCAAATCGTACGTGATTACGCCAAACAGGACAAGCGTATTAAATTTATTGATAACAAAAAGAACAGTGGCATTGCCAAAGTTCGTAATCAATTATTAGATATTGCAAAAGGTACATATATCGCATATCAAGATTCTGATGATATTTCATTACCAAATAGATTAGAAAAACAAGTTCAATATCTGGATACAAATAAAAACATTACTGTTGTTGGCGGCGGAATGAAAACATTTCCAAGACAAGAATTGATGACGGCGCCAGAAAACCCGAAAATTCTTGATTTTTATACGGCAAACGCCTGTTTTAATCCGACTGTTATGATACGAAAGTCCGATATAGATTCAATAAATTTACGTTATGATGAAACCTTACAAACCGCTGAAGATTATGATTTTTGGACCAAATTGGTTAAGCGATATAACATTTATAATATGCCAGACGTATTAATAAATTATCGTGTATTGGATACCAGTTTATCACACAATAATCCACATCTTGATGAATGTAATAAAAAAGTTCAAAATAACATATTAAACTTTTTAACAAGTAATAAAAATACTGCTACCAGCTTATCTATAAAATACAGAATATTGCTGTTTGGTTTTCTGCCGCTGTTCAAACAAAAATACTCCAGGATATATTTATTTGACATCATCCCACTGTTAAAGAAACGTGGTTCTTGGTGGTATCTGTTTGATTTTATCCCGGTGTTCACAAAAAGGTAATTTTTACAATGACTAAACGCCTATTTATTTTTGCGGGGTATGACAAATTTCAACGTGTTGATGATACGTTATTATATTACCTAAATTCTTTGTCGGCGTTGGGTGATATTGTATTCAATATGGACAATGATTTGCCCGACGATGAATTGGCCAAAATCACCGCGATTCCACACGTTTTGTATGCAGCCGCACACAGGCATGGTGAATATGATTTTGGTTCGTACAAACGTGGATACATCTGGGCGCGGGACAATAAAATTTTGGACAAATATGATTGGGTGTATTTGGTGAATGATTCCGTATTCGGGCCATTCGTGCCACTGGAACCATTGATTGAAAAAATGGAAAACAGCGGTGCAGATTTCACAGGTATGTTGCGGCAGATTTTCACCCATTTGGACAACACAATACATTCGTGGTTTACCGGACTGTCCAAGTCGATTGTAAATTCTGATTTTTTTAATGATTTTATCTGTAATGTTCACAATTATTCCAATAAATACGATGTAATTGTGCGATGTGAATTACGATTGAATCATTTAATCACAGCACGTGGATATAAAACTTTTGCCGTATTTGATAATACCGTGGATAATTGGGTTTACTGCAATCCCGTTAAATTATTGGAATATGATTTTCCATTTTTGAAAAAAAGTGCGCTGTTTCATATATCGGATTTCTGGCAATTATACGCGTTTGCCGATGAATCAACCATGGATATGGTGCGCGCGTATACAGATAAATATGAATTATTTTTAAACCCCACTGTGAAATACGCACGAATTTATCAGTTCGCCCCATTCGGGTTGCCTGTATTCAGTATATATAAACGAGGGCATTCTTATAAATATTACCTGTTCGATGTCATTCCATTTTGCAGGGTTATCAAAAAATAAAGTTTAACAAATTGGTCAAACGTTTATTTATTTTTGCCGGGTATGACAAATTTCAGCGTGTTGATGATACGCTGTTATATTACCTGAATTCTTTATCGGTGTTAGGGGATATTATATTCAATATGGATAATGATTTACCCGATGATGAATTGTCAAAAATCACCGCGGTTCCCAATATGTTATCCGCAACCGCACACAGGCATGGTGAATACGATTTTGGTTCGTACAAACGTGGATATATTTGGGCGCGGGACAATAAAATTTTGGACAAGTATGATTGGGTGTATCTGGTGAACGATTCCGTATTCGGGCCCGCGTTTGATTTGGCACACACGTTGTACAATTTGGAATCTGGCGACGCTGATTTTGTCGGTATGGTATGCAATACCACCCCAAACATTGCGCCGCATATTCAATCGTGGTTTGTTGGGGTACGCAGGAATGTTGCCCTGTCCGCGGTGCTGCACGATTTTATTACGTCTGTCCACGCGCAATCCGATATTAGCGCGGTTATTGGCAAATATGAAATTGGGCTGACAACTGTATTGGAACAGCACGGATATAAATACACAACTGTATTTAACGACGCAACGGCCAAAATGTATTGGAACCCGATTAAAATAATACGTGGTGGCGTGCCGTTTATAAAGAAAAAATCTTTGCCCCGGGTGCGCGATATCAATCATTTATATAAAATATTGCCGCCGCAATTGGCGCGCGAAATTGGTGAATATGCGGTACGCTATGATGTGGACATTGCAAAAAATGAATGCGTATACCGTTTAACAGTTTTTGGGGCACCTGTTATGTCAATATACCAAAGAAAACACCCGGGGCATATCATACGAAAAACATATCTGTTCGGGTTTATCCCAATTCGAAAAACAGTGCAAACGTGTTGATATTGCCCGTAAAAAACGCTGGACTTGCGGGGACGCATCCCTTATACTGGCACACATGACAAAGCGTTTATTTATTTTTGCGGGGTATGACAAATTTCAACGTGTTGATGATACGTTATTATATTACCTAAATTCTTTGTCGGCGTTGGGTGATATTGTATTCAATATGGACAATGATTTGCCCGACGATGAATTGGCCAAAATCACCGCGATTCCACACGTTTTGTATGCAGCCGCACACAGGCATGGTGAATATGATTTTGGTTCGTACAAACGTGGATACATCTGGGCGCGGGACAATAAAATTTTGGACAAATATGATTGGGTGTATTTGGTGAATGATTCCGTATTCGGGCCATTCGTGCCACTGGAACCATTGATTGAAAAAATGGAAAACAGCGGTGCGGATTTCACGGGTATGTTATATTTCAAACACGAAGTGACAGAATGTTTGCAATCTTGGTTTCTGGGGTTAAACAAACAAATTGTTCAATCTGATATTTTCGATAATTTCATATCCAGCATAACGGCCCAACCTGATAAACATACCGTCGTTTTTAAATATGAAATGCGGTTATCACGTCTGTTGCAGACATATGGGTATACACGTTTTGGATTATACCAGCAAATATATACAGATATAATATACGACAACCCGGTTAATTTATTAATTCGCGGATTTCCGTTTTTGAAAAAAATTGCAAAGTACAATTTGGAACGAATAACGTGGCTGTATCCATTCGCCGACCAGCCAGTAATTGACGATGTTATAAAGTATGTTGACCGCTATCAACTGTACCGGCCAGACATACAGACAAAATATATAAAAACGGCGCGGTTGACCGTATTTGGAATTCCGATATTCAGTATTGCAAATCGACGCGATTCATACAAAATATACCTGTTTGATTTGATTCCAATTTGTAAATATTACGACAGACGTTTATTAAAACCAAAGGAATAAATACACATGTTGTTCAAAAGGCATAAAAAATCAGATGTGTATCACGTGTGGCGCCAAAGGAATCCGCACAATGACACTTATATTGCCCAATGGACCAATATCGATCGTATAAGTGTTGGGCGTGGTTCATATGGATATTTGTATGTGTTAAATGCCAGTGATAAAGATGTCCATCTGCGGATTGGAAATTACGTGTCAATTGGTAATCATGTGTGTTTTATTCTGGCCAGTGAACACCCGCATAAATATTTGTCCACATATCCATGGCGTGTAAAATGCGGCGGCGAACAGTGCGAAGCACTGTCCAAGGGGGATATTATTATTGACGATGATGTTTGGATTGGTTTTGGTGCCATCATTAATTCTGGGGTGCACATTGGTCAGGGCGCGATTATTGCGTCTGGGGCCGTGGTCGTACACGATGTGCCGCCGTATGCGATTGTTGGGGGCAACCCTGCCCGTGTTATAAAATATCGCTTTGAACCAGAAATTATAGAAAAATTGATAAAATTTGATTTTTCAAAAATTAAAATCGATAAACATAACTTGGATATTTTGTACAGGGAGCTGACGCCAGAAAATATAGATAATATTTTGCATCAGCTGCAGGAGTAAACATATGAATATCAAAATATTGGTGTGCTATCACAAAAAAGACGTTTTGTATAAAAGCAATATTTTGGTGCCGATACACTGTGGGCGCGCTGTGGCAACAGAAAAGCACAAGGACGGTCAAATCAGCGCGGGCGATTACGATTGGCTGTTGCGCAATACAATTGGCGATGATACCGGTGACAATATTTCCAAATTAAATCGCGAAGTAAACGAAATGACCGCCATTTATTGGGCGTGGAAAAACTATGACAAATTGGGTAATCCCGACTTCATAGGGTTGTGCCACTACAGACGTTTATTTAATTTTGCCGATACAACGAAAAATCCATTGATGCACCGAGCATTCCCATATTTGTTTGGAAATACGAAATGGTGTGTAAAAAAATTATTACAAAAAAATCAATGCGTGTTAACAACGCCCGATGATTTTAATACAGAACCGGTATTACAGTGTACATGCCCGGCATTTGATAACATGTTGAATTTATCGGAAAAATATCACCCCAGATTGTATGCCGCACAAACCAGCAATCAACGCGAACATTTGTTTTACGGCAAAAATATGTTCATTATGTCGCGTGATGATTTTTTTGATTATTGCAATGAAATATTCCCAATTATGTTTGACATACTGAACAATGAAAATCGTGGTGATTTGTTTATAAAATCTTTAACCGGTTATACCGAAGGGCTGTCAACATGGCTGCCCAGGTTGACGGGTTATGTAATGGAATATGTTTCATCGCTGTATTTTCTGTATCTGTCACATAACAGAAAAACTGCTGTGGTGAATTTTCAAATGATGCGTGCGCATTCTTCTGTTGCCAGATGGTTGCTTTCTGTGGATAACAGAAAAATTCACGACAAAAAATACAAAGTTCTAATTCTGTTCGGATTCATATTTAAATTGCACGAGGTGACAAAATGAAAAACTTGATCGTCGGTTGCGGTATTTCAGGCGCCAGTTTGGCACGATTGCTGGCTGAACATGGCGAACAGGTTATTATCATCGATTCCAAAAATCATATCGCTGGCAATATTTATGATTATTATGATTCCGGCATTTGCGTGCACAAATATGGCACGCATATTTTTCACACTGCGAATAAAACTGTGTGGGATTTTATCAGCCGTTTTTGCCAATGGTATCCATATCAGCACAAAGTTCGCGGCCTGATAGACGGGCAAATCGTGCCGATTCCATTTAATCTGAATACTTTGCACGCCGTGTTTCCGGATTCGTTGGCCAATAAAATCGAACAAAAATTGTTGGATAATTTCGGCCTGAATACCAAAGTGCCCATTCTGGAATTACGCAAAAAAGACGACCCTGATTTACAATTTTTGGCACAATATGTTTATGACAAAATCTTTTTGGAATATACGCTGAAACAGTGGGGACAAACGCCCGATGAAATCGATCCGGCGGTATCTGGACGCGTACCAGTGTACGTTTCACGCGACGACAGATATTTTCAGGATAAATACCAGGGAATTCCCATCGGGGGCTATACCGCAATGGTTAAAAATATGCTGAATCATGAAAATATAACTGTGCGGTTAAACACGCCGTTTGACGCGGGCATGGAATATGATCGACTGTTTTGGACCGGCAGCATTGACGAGTTTTTTGGATATAAATACGGGGCATTGCCATATCGCAGTGAACGCTTTGAATTCATTACTTTCCCATTCGAACGGTTCCAGGACGTGGCTGTTGTAAACTATCCATGCAATTACGATTTCACGCGAATTGGTGAATATAAACATTTCCTGAATGACCAATCTGGCAACACAATTGTGTCGTATGAATATCCTGAACCGTTCCAGGACGGCAAAAACGATCGATTTTATCCCATTGCTAACCCGCAAAACGCTGAACTGTACAGCAAATACCTGGGCATGGCGAACGAATTGAACAATGTGTATTTCCTGGGGCGGTTGGGGGATTATAAATACTATGACATGGACAAAGCCGTCGCGCGCAGTTTCGATGTGTTTAATTCACTGAAAAAATGACATCGTATACCACTGGGATTTGGGCGGAATTTGTGGCGTGCATGTATTTGCGGCTGCACGGGTTTCGCATATTGCGCCGGCGATATGTGACCGGGCGATATACTGGGCGCGCAGAAATAGACATCATTGCACGGCGCGGAAATTTACTGATTTTTGTCGAAGTCAAACGCCGCCACGATGTTATAACTGGGCTGGACGCGGTCACAGCGGCACAATCTGTGCGCCTGCGCCGGGCGGCGGAAACATACATTGCGCGCGAACAGTGGCGCGGTGACGCACGTTTTGATATCATAGTGGTCGCGCCGCATAAAATCAGTTGGATTCGCGGGGCAATATAGTTTGACATTGCAAAATGACTGTTTGTCCGTTATAATGCAGTATGCTTTTTACGTGAAAAGGAGAAACCATGAAAAAAGTAATGTTGGCATTGTTCGCCGTTTTGACACTGTCCGCCTGTATGGGGCATTATAAACAGGGCAATTGCGAATACGATTTCCTGCTGCACAAAGACATTTCCATTTCCAAATGGATTGGCGCAGCAACAGGTTGCTAAATAAAACCGGGGCATTCGCCCCGTTTTTATTAGAGTGTAGAGTGAAGAGTTTAGAGTGTAGATGTTGTCCGCGACAAAGCATCGATTGTTATCGCCTGCGCGCAATTTTGCGTGCCACAGGTACCTATTCCGACGCTTGTGCAGGGTTCTCACACCCCATCGATGGAACACCCATCGACATTTTTATGTTGATGTTTAGTATTGCTTTGCCGTGGCTGGGACGATAGAATTATATGCGTTATGAAATACATTGATGTTCATTGTCATTTACAAAATGCAGATAATATTGGCGCAACACTGAACGCCGCGCAATCGGTGGGTGTGTGCGGCGCGATCTGCAATGCCACCGCGCCGGACGATTGGGCACGGGTGCGACAAATTGCGCGCGAATATAAATCTGTGCGCGGGGCAATTGGTGTGCACCCGTGGCGCATTCATGATTTATCGGGCGACGCATGGGCGCGCGATATGTATGATATTCTGTGCGACAATCCAGATTTGATGATCGGCGAATGCGGGCTGGATAAATTTCACCCAGACATGTCGCAACAATTGAACGTATTTAACACGCAATTACAAATGGCTGCGGAATTGGGGCGGCCTGTGTTTATTCACTGCGTTGGGGCGTGGGACAAAATGTTTCAGATTTTAAAATCGCGCAAATCGCATTTGCCGATGATAATGGTGGCGCATGCTTTTAATGGATCCGCCGAGATACTGACGCGATTAATTAACGAATATAATTTTTATATTTCAGCGTCCCCAATGATTCTGGATAATAGGCGCACGCGATTGCTGGACGCGATGCGTGGCGCGCCCATTAATCGGATTTTAATCGAAAGTGACGGCACCAATCCGGCCGACGTTATTTCTGTGGCGGGGCGCGTGGCAGATATAAAAAATGTTGCGCAATCTGAAATCGCCGATATTATTTATAAAAACACCATCGGGATTTTATAGCATGGACGCTTTGCACAGAACATCTTTGTTATTGGGTGCGGACGCAGTTGCCAAACTGCGTGGGGCGACTGTTATGGTTGTGGGGTGTGGCGCCGTTGGTTCGTTCGCGGCCGAGGCCCTGGCCCGCACCGGCGTTGGACACATAATTTTAATTGATTCAGATGTTATAGAAGAATCAAATATAAATCGCCAATTGTTCGCGCTGCAATCCACCCTGGGGTTGCCAAAGGTTGATGTCGCGGCGGCACGCATTCATGATATTAATCCAAACATTCGCGTGACGCCGATGAAACTGTTTTTTGATGATACAACAGTGTTGGATTTTACGCCAGATTTCGTAATCGACGCGATTGATTCTGTGCCGTCAAAAATCGCGCTGTACAAATGGTGCGCCATGCGACGTGCGCCGTTTATATCCAGTATGGGGGCCGCACGAAAATTTGACCCCACACAAATTAAAATCGCAAAAATATCAAAAACGACGGTTTGCCCATTGGCCGCAAAAATTCGAAAACTGGTGCGCGCGGAACGGTTGCCAGATTTTTATGTGGTGTATTCGACTGAACCCGCTGCGCCGGTTTCGCAATCTGATGGCGCGCGCGTTTTCGGTTCGTTGATAACTGTGACGGGCACGTTCGGATTAATGGCCGCGAATTTCGCGATTAATTCGATATTATCGCGGGGCGAACAATTGCGGCAACATGCGCCCGCACATATGTAAAAATTCCCAAATTTCCGCGCCCAGGAACGTTTTCCCATTTGCAGTATTACGATTGCAACGCGTGCATAAAGTGGGTATAATTATCGTGTCTTTACCAAAGACATTTTACACTCACGAAAGGAGAAAAAACAGATGAGAGGACTGACAACATATGTGTTAATGCCACTGACGATTATCGGTGCCCTGAACTGGGGATTGATTGGAATCTTTGGCTTTGACTTGGTTGCGTTCATTTTTGGCCCGATGACCATCGCCAGCAGCATTGTGTACAGCATAATAGGTATTGCTGCGTTGGTTTGGGTTATTTGGATGTTTATCGACAGACCAAAACACAGCAACGAACGCTGAACATAGTGTCAAAACAGTATTTTCATGTCAATCGCCCCTGGTGGGGCGTTTTTATATAGTTGACAAAATAAAATCATTTGCTATTATTTTGTCAACCAAGGTAATATAACATGTTTATTCCGAAAATTAGATATGAACACATTGTTTTAAATGACGAATATATTACGCGTTTGCGCAACAAAACGTGGGATCCACGTGGGGCGTATATGTGCCCACAAACACGCGAAATCGTCATATGCCGATACAGTGTCGATGAAAATGCAAACCTGTCGCCCGCTGAAAGAGCACATATGACGATGGCGTGCAGATTGTTGGAAGAAAAAGAAACCGAACTTGTCGCGCATGAATCCAAGCATATGGACAATTGGATTGTTGATTGGCGCCGCGTAATTCGAACATATTATGAATATTTGGCGCTGCATATGCTGGACGAATTGTCTGCCCTGGCGGCGGGGTTCACACATCTGTACACGCACCCAGGGCCGGAACAAATGGGTCCGGCGCTGCGCAACGCCGCAAAATATTATATGGGTTGCAATTATATCGGCACATATATGAATGAAATAACGCCTGCGATTAATCGTTCCATTCAAAATGGCGATGCCAGATTAGTGAAATTGGAAAATTGGGCGCACGAGCATCATCGCAGTTCTTTGTATTCGCCACAATTCCAGGACGCTGTGCGATTGTTTTTCACATTCGGCAACACGTGTATTTTTGATAAACCGTATTTCAGTCAATTAAGTAAAATGGACGAATGGCGCGAATTTAAATCAGACCTGATAAAAATTCGCCGTGGCCATTTTGATACACTGCACCGTGTGATTGACAAAAAAACCGCACATATACGATAACACATTGTTAAATTAAATCGCCGGATTTAATGTATTCTGGGGTGCCGGGCCGTAACGATTTGCGGGCACGGGTGGCGTATTTGCGTGCCAATTCCGGTTTGTTCATCATGTGATAATATTCGGCGCGCGCCCAATCGGCACGTCCGTCATCGTATGCCCGCGCCAGAACCCAATATGTCAGTGGCATTGGCGTGGCCAGCAATGCACGTTTGCACATTTCAATGGCACGGTCACGGTCGCCTGGCTTGTTTCGTTCGGTCAATACCAATGCCAGCGCAGTTTCTATCTGGGGGGCGTTGCTGGTTAATGTTAATGATTTTTCATATGCGTCAACGCTGTCATCATAATGCCCCAATTGGTATTCTATGTCGCCCAACAATTCATAAAAATATGGATTATTCGGATTACGCGATATCAGTGTTAATGTACCCACGCGCGCATCGTCCAGATTGCCCGCCTGCATGCGGGCAATTGCACGCGCATACAATGCCGCGTCCGATGTGTCTGAATTCGGATATGCGGTTGCAACATTTGCGGCGTTGTCCAGATATCCGATTAATTTGGCACGCACCAGTTCAAATTCTGCGCGTTGTTCATCGGTTGGCGCGTTTGTCGGCGTGTAATCATCGTCCAATGTTTCAATGTGTGTTCGCACATTCGCCAGGCGTTCCGCCGTCAATGGGTGGTTTATTCTGTTCGGATTTATTCGCGATTCCAGCGCGCCGGTCATATGTTCCATTTGCTCGAACACCTGGATAAATCCATTCGGATTTAATTTCGCCCGCAGCATTAATTTCAACCCCATGTCGTCGGCGATGCGTTCCTCGTCCCGGGTGAATGCCAGCATGGATTGCTGGGCCACGCCGCTGGAACCGGCCAATACCCCCGCCCCCAACGACGGATCACCGCCCGCGGCCATTAATCCGATACCCAATGCCTGAATCAACATTGTGCGCGTCATTTCAGCACTCATACGATCGGCCATTTGCGCCATGTGGCCGCCCAAAGTATGCCCCAATTCGTGGGCGACAACGGCCTGTAATGCGTCGGGCGATTTTATTTGTGTCAACAGGCCTGTGTATACATACACATCTTCGCCCCCCATAACAAACGCATTGAATTCGTTTTCACCAATAATATGCACCCGCAGGCGGCCGTCTGGGATATTTGCAGCCGCGGCCAACGGCGCAATTAATTCTGTGATAACGCGTTCGGTTTCTGTATCGTTTATCAGCGACGCACCATGCGCAGGAATCGAAAATACGGCACATAAAAATAATACCAGAATTTTACGCACTGATGTTTACCCCACGATCAAATATAAACATTAAATCACGCGTCCACGCGTCCATTTCAACCATATCACGCGCCGCGGACGCAGCCAATTTGAACAAATCCCTGTGGCGAACATAATCCACAAAATGGTAATTTATCCACCCACTTTGGCGGGTGCCCAATAACTCGCCAGTGCCACGCATAATTAAATCCTGTTCGGCGATGGCAAAACCGTCGTCTGTTTCGGTTAATACGTCCAATCGTTTCAGGCCCGTTTCGCTGATATTGCGCCCGTACAGCAATATGCAATATGATTGCAAATTTCCGCGCCCAACACGACCGCGCAACTGGTGCAACGCCGCCAGTCCAAAACGTTCTGCGTTTTCAATAACGATGATTGTCGCACGGGGGACGTCTATGCCAACCTCGATAACCGTGGTGGCGACGAGTATTTTCATGTCGGAATTATCGTCTGCGAATTTGGCCATGACGGCGTCACGCTGTTTTTTATCCATTTGGCCGTGTACCAGACCCGCATGCGGAAATATTTTTTTCAATTCATCAAAACGCGCATTAACAGCGGTTAAATCCGATACTTCGGATTCCATAACCAATGGACATACCCAAAACACTTTGGCCCCAGAATCAATTTGCAATTTCAATCGCGCAATTAATTCGCCAACGCGCGCAATCGGCAATTTTGTCGTGATAATGGGTAATCGGCCGGCGGGCTTTTCATTTATAATCGACACGTCCATATCGCCGTATATTGTCATGGACAGCGTGCGCGGAATCGGCGTTGCGGACAGTGCCAACAAATCTGGATTTGCGCCCTTGGCACGTAATGATTCGCGCTGGGAAACGCCAAAGCGATGTTGTTCGTCCACGATAACCAATCCCAAATCTTTGTATTCCACATCGTCGGAAAACAGCGCATGCGTGCCGACAACTATTTTCGTACGCCCGGAACGCAATGATACCAATTTTTCACGGCGGGGGGCGCCCTTGTCCCGGCCGGTCAGGATATCGCACACCAATCCCATTTTATCGCACATGGGTTTTATTTTTGCATAGTGTTGTTGCGCCAGTGTATCCGTTGGTGCCAGCAATGCCGTTTGCGCACCTGATTCCGCCATTTTTACTGCGGCCGCCAATGCGACGATCGTTTTACCACTGCCCACGTCGCCCTGGACCAGGCGCATCATGGGCACATCGCGCGACATATCGTCAAATATTTCACGCAGCGTACGCATTTGCGCCCCGGTTAATTCAAACGGCAATGTGGCGTAAAATTTTCGCATTAAATCATGTTTTTGTGGCCGCACAGTGCGACGATTGCGAACGTCCATGCGATTACGGCGGCTGATAACTATGGCCGATTGATGTGCCAACAATTCCCAATACGCCAATTTTACAACGTACTGGGAATTCGGTAATAAATCATCGCCTGATTCTGGATAATGCACATGACGCAAAGCATCGAAAAATTCGCGCACGTTTGAATCAGGTTCCCCATTTATTTTTTCGGGCAATATGTTAAAAATCTGGTCGCGAACATTGGCAAATGTTTTTTGGGTTAACCCTTCGCCTGATGGATAGATTGCCTGGATTGACGGGATTTTATCCGCATTTTGCATTTCTTCGATAAAATCAGGGTGATTAATTGTCGGGCGCGTGGTGCGTTCCAATTTTCCACTGACCATGCGCCATTCGCCAATCGGTAATTTTTTCAGCCAATAATCTAAAAAATTCACATTGAAAAATTGAATGACGACACTGTTGCCCATTTTATCGTTGCAGACAATCTGGGTCGGGCGACGATGACCACGAAACGCCCCGCCCGCCCGATGGGATTTGACCAATAACGGAATTGTTATAACATCGCCCGGTTGTGCCGCGTCCACGTTTTCAGTAATTTCGCGTGCACGAACGTATGCCGGCGTGTGCAACAAAAAATCCAACACACGCCGCCCCCCCAGGACGTCTGCAAATCGCGCGGCCAAAACAGGACCAACGCCCTTGATAAATTGCAAATCTGTGTTCAAAAATTCAAATAATTCACGTTTCATATACTATAAAATTAGTCAAATTCGACACATTTTGCAATCGATTTCGTTGTTTGCACCAAATACCGTTTTATTGTATCACTGCGGTTTTTATCAGGGCGACGTCTTCGCGGATTGTGTCGATTTTTATTTGCAACTGCCCCAGGCCTGTTTCCAATATCGTTGTGCGATTTTCCAACGCTGTCAGGCGGTTGTCCGCGCGGTGCAGTTCATCTATTGATGAATCCTGGCGCGCGGCCCAATATATTACGCCCGCGATGAATACGATTAAAAACCAACTGTTGCGTAAAAAATCCAACAATCCCATTACACTGTTGGATTGTGATGTCATTATTTCCCCCGTTGTATCATGTTTTCAATTTGATGTACCAGTGCACGTTGGGCTTCGATTCCGCGCAGTTCTGCGTCGGTGGCGTTCGGACCCAATGTACGTTCGATTGTAATTTTGCGCAAATGTTGTAATACCATCGCGCCGGCTGCAGTACTGAAAGTGCGCGCATAATTTTGTTCCAAATCTTTGTTCATAATATATTCCCCTGGGTCAAAGTTTCTGCCATTGTCATTTTTGTAATCGGTGCGATGTATTTTAATTCTGCGTCGCTGTGCAGTGTGATTTTTTCAATCACGCCACGGCGCGATAAAATCTGCAGCCCGCGTTCCACCAATGGGTGAATAAACTCGTGCAACAGTCGCCCGTATGTCGCGCCCAGAATTCTGGCCATGTCTGCATTACGCGCCAGGATTTCTGTGGCGGTCATTTCTTTTTCAGACAGCAATCCCAATCTGTCGGCCAATAATGTGTGACGGATACGATCACGCAAATCAGTCAATATAATTTGTGATACATCGAAATTCGCCCCGGACGATAATGGCGTCAGTCCTGATGAACCGACGGCTTTTGGTATGATGGCGCCTGGTGTCAGGTTTATATTAGACAAATTTATCACGCCGTCATCGTCGGCCTGCCATATGCCAGACACGGCGATTGTTGCGTTTTTCAAAACCAGTTCCACAACTTTGTTGGCTGTTTTTATATCCGGCAATGCGCGCAGCACTGGGCCACGGCCGTATTGTTCACCACTGGCCACGGACCAGCGAAATATTATGTATGGATTTGTTTCGAATGTGCCGGTTGCGACAATGTTATTTTCCAATTCGCCGCCGACGTCCAACCATGCTGTAAAATCCGATCCGACCAAACTTTGCACCAGGCGCAACTGTGTTTCTGGGTCTGATTTTATTGTATCGCGCAAATTTGATGGTGGCGTCCAATTAGGATATTTTTCCAATACCTGGCGTGCGGACATGGTGGCCGTATGAAATACTGCACCCGGCAAAATGGCCAGGTCGCGCATAGGAATCGCGGTAAACGAAAACGCAGACGCGGCACCAATCGGATTTTCCGCCATAAACAGGCATGCCGTGCCCAGCACTATCAAATCCATATAGCATTGATGGATTGTGGTATAAAAATTAGAATCGTTCAGATTCGCACGCAATGCCGCACAGGCCGCAGTGGCGTCCGGGGAATCCGCACTTTCGGGCACCAATGATACCCACAGTGATTCTGGTGGCGTCAGCAACGAATAAATAGATGCCGCCAAATTATCGGCTGCGTCCGCGGCGGTGGCATCGAATACCAATGCTGCGTCGTCATCAGATGTTGGCATTGTATAACGTTGGGCCATGTCCCATCTGTTCAGCCATGGTGTACGCATATCCAATGCGCGACGATACATTTGTTGTAAATTTTTTTGCATGTTTATATACCTTTTGGTTGATGGTTTATATTTTGAAATTCGTGTTTGCATTAAAAATTTTTGGGGTGCGCCCAATCGGGTGCACTGGCGTTGGAACGGCCGATACAGCGCCCGCGACTGCGTCCAGGCCATCGTCGTGACCAATTGTGCCGCTGGGCGTCCAACCCAGCATTTCTGCCAATAATGGTGTTGATTGAATACGCGTGTGCGCATGCAGGCGGCCGGACGTTAAAACAGGTTCAATTGCGTCCAGAATTCTGGTTTCTTTTTTCCAATGGTTAACCACATTTTGAATCGTTATGGTTATGTTTTTTCGTGCCGACACGTCCCGCATTATTTCCGGCAACGCATTGCCAATGCCGTTTGTTTCTATGTTTATTCGGCGCATGCCATGGCGCTGCATAAATTCCAGCACCATTTCGCATTGGCGTGCCAGTGGGTGTAATTCGTCGTCTGGCACCAATAAATATACGATGTCGTGCACGAATATATGTCGCGTTTTATCATCGCGATATATCAATGCGCATACACTGCCGTCGGAATTTTTACGCCCGGTGGACGGATCCCAATACATTGTCGCGCCAGTGATTGTATATTCGCCAATGCGCGCGGTATGCACATTAAAGTCATCGTTGTACATACGCAATGCGTCTGGATCCAATTTCGCCCTGTCGGGGGCAATAAATTCCAACATCATTTGTGCAGAAAAATATCGCGCCCCGACCGCATTACGCAGTTCGTCTATGCGCGCAGGCGGAAATAATTCCGGCCAGGCGGGCGTGCCGTCTGGGGAAATTATCGGTATTTTTAATTCACGATATCCCCGCAAAAAAGGCGTTGAAAAACTAAAATTTTTATATACCATATCTGACATGGACTTTACCCCGAAAACATTGCCGAATAATCTGGAGGCCGAACAGGCCGTTCTGGCCGCGGTGTTAATGAACAACCGCGCGTTGGAACGTGTGTCTGAATTTCTGCGACCGGAACATTTTTCGCACCCTGCGCACCAGGAAATTTACAAATTGGCCGAACGGCAATTTGCCGCCGGAATACCGTTTGATATCATCACGGCCAAAAACTATCTGGATCAACAGGGCGTGTTGGAATCTGTGGGTGGCGTGGAATATCTGACGCAATTGGCGTCTGCGGGCGCAACCGTGGTGAACGTCGAACAATACGGGCGCATAGTTTATGAAAACGCCATGCGACGCGAATTAATCAACCTGGGGCAATCCATTACCGATGCCGCTTTTGTCGAGGATTTGGATAATCCTGTCACTGCACAAATCGAAACGGCCGAACAAAAATTATTTGAAATGGCGTCGACCGGCATTTCTGAACGCGAGGTTGCACCCATATCCACCGCATTACAGGACGCATTGAAAGAGGCCGAAATCGCATACAAGGCCGATGGACAACTGTCTGGGTTGACAACTGGGTTGACCGCGTTGGATAAATCCATCAGTGGTCTGCACCATTCCGATTTGATTATTATTGCCGGTCGTCCCGCAATGGGAAAAACCACGCTGGCGATGAATATCGCGTTTAATGCCGCGAATGCTATTTTATACGGTCGCGCCAACGAACGGTACAAAGGCGCCGTGGTGTTTTTCAGTTTGGAAATGTCAAAATCCCAATTGGCGGCGCGTGTGTTATCGTCGCAATCGAAAATTCCTGCGTCTGCCATGCGCGAAGGGTCACTGACCGACGAAGATTTCCTGAAAATGTCACAGTATGCCGATGCTATTAGCAAAGTGCCTTTGTACATTGATGATACGCCTGGAATGTCTGTGCCGATGTTGCGGACACGCGCGCGTCGTTTGGCACGCAAATGTGGCGGCATTGCGTTAATCGTAATTGACTATTTGCAATTGATGACGTCACCCGGTGGCAAAAACAAGGATAATCGTGTCCAGGAATTATCCGAAATCACGCGCGGTCTGAAAATGCTGGCCAAGGAACTGGATGTGCCTGTTATTGCCCTGTCCCAGTTGTCGCGCAGTGTTGAATCGCGCGATGACAAACGGCCCCAGTTGTCTGATTTGCGTGAATCTGGGTCCATCGAACAGGACGCCGACATTGTTATGTTTACATATCGCGAAGAATACTATCTGGAAAATCGCGACCCGTCACAGCGCATTTCCGGCAATGCCAACGAAAAAATTATCGAAAGTTTCCAAAAACGTTTGGAACGCGCACGTGGCAAAGCCGATGTGATTATCGGGAAAAATCGTCATGGACGGCCTGAAACTGTGCACATGGCATTTTTCGGCGATTACAGTTTGTTTGACAATCTGGAAGAAACCAATGCCCGCGGCGAAAATGATTTCAATAATCCGACCGAGGGTATGCCTGATGTCGATATGTCTGAACAGCCAACGCCGATTGATGCGGACGCCATTCCAGACGATATGCCGCTGTAAACATTTTATGCTTGCCAAACGCATCTAAATTGACTAAAATTTTTGTCAAGAAATTCCAAGGAGATTTGCGATGGCCCAAGAAGAAATAATTTTCCCAAATAATATCAGAAATATTCGTTTGGCCAATGGCATGAAAATGACTGAATTGGCACGCCAGGCAAATTTATCGCTGTCGGCGGTATCCAAAATCGAAAAAGGTGTACGCCGTTTAAATCAAAAACAATTATTGAATATTTGTAATATTTTGGGTTGCAAATTATCCGATATTTTTATCAAGGAATCTGATGACGTTGCCGGCCAATGGCAAAGCGAAATCAAACGCCGTCTGAATGATAACGAAGACAGTGGTCTGAAAATTTTTGGCAGCGGGCTGCGCAAAATTCGCCAACAGTCGGGCAAAACTATTGCCCAGGCCGCGGCCGATGCCGGTATGACATTGTCTGTGTATCATAAAATCGAGGTCGGCCAGCGCGAAATTTACGAAAACGAAATTGAACCTTTGGCCAAATCGTTTGGATATACTGCTGAATCCATGTTGGATAAAATCGCGACTTTGTATAAATCTGGCGAATTGAACAAGCAGATTAACAAGGTCAAAGAACGCGTTAAATCCGTATTGGTGCCGGGTAATCCATTGTCTGGAATCGATGTGCACAGCAGTTTGTATGGTGCAAAATTATACGACAGCGCACGCAAAAAATTGGTGCCTGTGTTCGGTGCGCCATCGGGCAAAGCAATCGCGTTCAAAAAATCTGACAAAACAATGATTGTTGCCCCCATGCCGCTGGAGGGTCATTCTGGCATATATGCGATTATCCCGAATTCCAAACGGTTGGGCGGTTTTATCCCAGAACATGCCTATGTTTTTGCAGACGCCGACACGCCGGCCGCGATTGGTGATTTGGCTGTTTGCATTGATACAGATTTTAATTCGTTGGATTCAAATGACACCGCTGTGGCACAAATCGCTGTTGTTCGCACAGATTCGCGGGGCAAAATTTACGGCCAGATTTCTGCGCCCGAAGAAAAAATCGTCGCCCCCACCATGCACAAGGTTGTCATGATTGTCATGGAATAATTCCATAACCCCAGGGAGAGAGCACACATGAAAGCCAAAGCCAGCACAGTTGCACAGAAATTGTTAAATCTGTATCGCCAGGAACATGTTATTTTCGGCGGCTGGGCCGCGGTTAATCGCGTTTTTGTGGACGAAGCCACCGATGACGTAATACATGAATTGCGCAATTTGCCAACCGGGAAAAATCTGGTGCGGCATATTGAAAATTTACGCAGTGGCAAAACCCCCATGGATTCAATCGAACGCGAATTGTTGCCGTACGATGGATTGATGGACGAAACTGTGGCAACGGTGCCTTTGACGGCCGCAGAATGGGCGGAATTGGAATCCGGTATTGATGCGTTCACAACCGACCAAAATGGACTGGACGAAATTCAACAATTAAATGTTGTAAAAAAATTCGGCGACCAATGGTTGGTGGCTATACGTGCTGCATTAAATGCCCGGCCTGATTTGTTGGAAAAATGGTCGGTTATCAACAAAACATATCGCGCGTATTATTTGTGGAAAGTGGCCAGTGATATGTTAACCCAGCCGCTGTCTGAACGTGCGCGCGCGCAATTACAGGCCGACATGCCCGAATACGAAACGTATTTGCCAATGTTTGGTGATGCCGGCAATGAATTGTTGGAAAAACTGCGTTCGTTTATTTCCACAACAATCCCCGATGAAACGAACGACGATGGCGTTGAATCCATTTAATCGTCTGTTGTTCTGTAAATAGTATCCAATGTGTGCGGTGTGCCGATATAAATCATTGTACCGGTCGGCGACAAAATAAAATCCAATTCGCGCAGACGTTCACGCAATGTTTCCCGTTTTTGCGATGTGTTGCTGGTGTTGGGAACCTCGACATCGTCACATATAATCAAATCCGATCGCAGACCAGTAATGTTGCCGTGAATGCCCTGGCATATGACAGACGGTTCACGAATGCCAACCGGGCGATTTACGGTTATACGGCCACTGGCCCATTCTTTTTTTACGTCCGGGATTAAATCGGCACACATTGGGTGATTTTCCAATATGTGCCGAATATGCGACACCATACGTGACGCCAGGCCGTTTTCCGCAGACAGGATTAAAATCCTGGTGCTGGGGCGCATATGCAACACACATGCTGCAAAAATGCCAACAACTGTGGATTTGCCAGAATGCCTGAACGCCATCAGCAATCCACGATGCGGTGCGTCATTTAACACCGACACCAAAAATTCCATGATTTTTTTGTGGTGCGCCGGTGTGGTTAATCCCAAAACTTGGTTCCATGCGTCCAGGAAATTATAAAATTCGGCCAGCATATAATTTAACCCAACAAATCGTCAAATTTATCCAATACCATTTGCAACAAATTTGGACGTGTGGCCCGAATTTGTTTTAATTTTTCTGTGTTTGATTTACGTTTTTCGTCGTACGGTTTGGCGGTTTCTGATTTCAATCGCGCCAATACTGCACTGGTACTCATACTGCGGCCAGACGCCCCTGACGCACCGTATTTGGCACGTTGGGTTGCCAGTGTTTTTTTGACCAGATTCGTTTTTTCACGTGCGTCGGACGCCATGTCCGCCAATATTTTTTGACGTTCATTTTCGGCCTGTTTTTTGGAATCGTTATATCCCAATACGGTCGTGACATCTGATACCAATTGTCCCATTTTTATTTCCTTTGGTTAAATTTATATTGTGTAATTTCCGTATACGCCAACAGACAAAATCGTTGTTGGCAACTGTTCGTTGCTGGATATTGTCCACGGCGCAGTTATGCAATTTTGCTGGGTTCCCAGTATATTGACTGATACGTCACCACTGTATCCAGGGGCGGCGGCGTCATATATATTATCTGGGAACGGGGCACGCATGCCGTTTATGAACAAAGTTTTTGTATCCAGCGTACGCGCCACTATTTTTCTGATACGCAATTTACGCGCGTTATGGCCAGATGCCCGCACAGGCAACGCTGATGCTGTATATGAAAAATCATATTGCGACGCATCAGATAATGCTGTATCGGAAAAAGTTTCCAAATAACACGTGTCGCCACGCGCAACAACCACGTATGTTTTGCCCGCTATGGTGGCCACTGATTTAAATGTGCCGTCGGTTTTATATCGCGCCCATGCAGAAATGCCCAGCGCGGAATTTTGATTCAGTACCGCCATATTGCCGTCTGTCATTACAACAAACAATTGACGCGTGTTTTCGTTATACGATATGTCCGTGGGCGTGTTCATTAAATGTTTTGCCTGGGTACATAAATCACGCGCATTGTAATTTTCACCCAATGCGTCCAGCGTTAATTCGCGAATGTCCTGTTCGGTGGCGGAAATAAATACTGTGGCACCTTCGATTTTTTGCGGCGGCAAATAACGCGTGGCAACGCTGCCGACTGATGTGTGTTGTTTGATTTCAATTGACGATGGGGTCAAAGGTTTGCTGGATATCGCCCATTCGCCTGAATTAGTCAAAATTTGCAAATTGTCACTGCTGACCAATGTGCAGATTTGTTGGCGCTGTTGCGATAATAATGTGACGAAAATAGATTCGTCGTCCAGGCCCGTGCCAACATTAAAATTATTATACTGGCCCACCCGCGACGCCCATATACCACTGGGCCACGATGGGGTTCCGCCGAAAATCAATCTGTCTTGGTGATATGTGACACTGCACGGCCAACCGCGACGGTCGCTGAATGCGGATTCGTACCAATCTGTGACGGGGTCGGACGGCAAATTATATTGCGAATTTGTATACGCGTATACTACAGTCGGACTGACGTATTCCGTGATTCGCCACTGATTATTTAACAACAACAGGTACCCACCAACAGAATTTTGTGTCCAAAACGCTTTGTTGGTGGTAAATGTTGCCGTGTTATTGCCCGCGCTGTTTGCGGTCACGGTAATATTAATGGTCGCTGCGTCATCGAATTTCATGAATGGCATGTTTAATGTCATATCTGAATCATTGCGTTTGAATTCGAACGGAACCAATTCGAAATTCACAGATCCCATTTGTAAAATACAGGGCTGATATTTTGGGTGAACGAATATCATCGTGCCATTTCGCTGGGCATATTGAATTTTCGGATAATCATCAAAATCCCATTCGAATAATAAATCACATATAACCGTTGCACCGTCGTATATCAACATATGCCCATCAGTCAATGCCAATATATAATTTTCTGTTTCACTGACTGAAAATGGTATCAGGCGCGCAGACGATGTTAATGTGTCAACTGTGGCCAAACCGCGGCGCCGGCGCAGTCCACCACCAGCGATAACGTCCATATTTTCCAAATACGACAATCCGTTTAAATTATCGCGTGCGTAAAATTCCGGGGAAACTTCGCCGTCTGCGAACGAGTTTTGGGTTTTAATAAAATCTGTCATGTTGTACCCCCGATATTAAAATCGAACGTTTATCAGTGAAAAATTTTCTATATTTTCATGGGCGGCCGACGATGCGCTGTCTATGAATTTCGCAGATTGTAATTCTGTTTCATACAAAGCCGCCAGCATGCGAAACACGTTTTGGTCGCCTGTTAAAGGAATGCAAAATTCCATTGCCAATTTTGTTGCCGCCAAAGACGTAAAATATCCCGGAAATTTATCCGGCGCGACGCGGACTGTGGCGTTTATAGTAATATTTTCCGATGGCGATATTATTTCGTTGCCGATAATTTCACCACTGCATTTTAATATGCGCAAACATTCCGCCGGAATTATAAAATTTCCATCGCTGTTTTTGTTCAGTTTGAATTTTCGTGTGGCAAATCGCCATGGGTGCATGGCCAGCAATGTATCCACCACAGAATCATACAAAGTGCGCGACAATTGCGCAGCCGGTGTATCGTCTGTTAATGACTGGATCGGCCGTTCCCCCAATTTCAGCAATGCCAAAGAACACAAATCTATTTTCGTTTGCATAAATTCCCCCATAGGTCACAAATAAAAATCCGGGGCAACAACCTGCCCCGGTATAAAAAAGTTATGACAATGCGCCAACCGTGATACTGTCACCAACTGTGACTGTTTTAATAGACGTTGCGTCCGACGCGTTTATGATAACCATATCGCCCGTATTCATCAATGTTTTCACATCATCAAAATATCCAGACGCGCCGATTGTCGCCATCGTTTCGGCTGCGGCATAATGCCACAATGTAAATCCGTTTGCATACGCAATTACGGACAGATTTTTATTTTGAAACGCCATTGATTTTTTCCTTTGTATTTATTGGTTGTTAATTAATCTTTGCATTTGATACGAACGATACCAGTGTCGTCAATCATGACTGCGCCCTGGGACATGCTGTTGCTGATGAAATGAGCCGCCCGTTCGCCGTGCCATGAAATATCTGTTTTTACTTCCTGGCCACAGGCATGACCGATGCTGGTTGCGTGATACATGAAACAGTCACGCTTGGACGTGTCCGACAACGGTAAATCGTTGTACAGAACCCATGTTATGCCCAACCACTGTTTGGACGCCCCGCCAGATATCAATGGCAGATTGTCGCCCACGTAATCGCCGGATACAAATTCATCTATCCCCAGCAATTCATTCCATTGGTGCACGCCAATGACTGCAAATCTGCGGCCATCATCGGGAACATCGTTTTCATTTAACACTTCCAATGCGGACAAAATTAAATCTTTGGTCAGACCGGTTGAATAATCGCCCACAGATGTTGTGGCGGACGACATTGCGCCAACAATCAATTCGTCTGTTTTGCGCCCCAGTGCATACGCACCAGCAGACGCAACAACACGACGTTCGTCAATGTTGGTTTTTAATTCGTCCAATGCGTCAACCCAATCACCCGCATAATAGTCCTGCAAAATACATTCCACAGGTTCGTGATTCAAATTCATCACAGGCACAATACCGTGACGCGATTTTGTGCTGGCGGTGCCACGACCAACCTTTTGGAAAGTGGTGGACGCACCGACAACCCCAGATTTGCTGCGTACCGTGGCACGCAGTTTTGTGCCCATTTGCTGATATGCCAAATGGACGTCGGCTTCGAACTGTTTGACAAAGACCTGATCAACTGAAACAGACATTATTAATTTCCTTTTGCTGTAAAAAATAAAAAAAGACGTAATAAAAAATTACGTCGGTAAATTTTATGATTATGGTTGTGCACATAAACATATGCGCCATATACATAAAACAAATTGGGTCCGTTATCGGATTGTCCAAAAAAATATTCAATCAGACGAAATAAAATCTGATTGAATATTTTATGCGGGGGCAATTAAAAATCCCCGGAATTCCGGGGATTATATTATTTTTTCTTTGCACATGCTTTTTTTACCGGTTTTTTCGCAACAACTTTTTTTGCGACCGGTTTTTTCGCTGCTACTTTTTTAACAGCAACTTTTTTTGCAGGTGCTTTTTTAGCAACAACTTTTTTTGCAACTGGTTTTTTCACCGCTGCTTTTTTAGCAACTGGTTTTTTCGCTGCAACTGGTTTTTTAACTGCTACTTTTTTAGCAACAGGTTTTTTTGCAACAACTTTTTTTGCTGCTGGTTTTTTGGCAAGTGCTTTTTTAGCAACTGGTTTCTTTGCAACCGGTTTGGCAGCCGGCTTTTTCGCGGCGGCTTTCTTTGCGGCTGGTTTCAAGAATGTGAATGCCATTCTTCTCTCCTTTTTATTTTTTGGATAGAACAAATTTCTTTTGTTCTTACTTTTATTTTATATGAAAGAAAAAAAATAGTAAAGAAGAAAGTGCATTTTTTTCATCACGAATATAATTTTTTAAATCCATTTTCAATTTTGCGAACGTATTCTGGATCCATATCGCGCCAATATTTTGGATCGCGCATCATGCGACGCAGTTCATCATCTGTTAAATTTTTTTGTGGCGCATCATTGGTTTCAATCGATGGTTCCATCGTTTGCATCATCGCGTAAATGCTGCGGATTCCCTGGGGTGTAGCGCACAGAGTTTCAAACGCATCACGTGGTAAATATTTTTCGCCGAACGAATTTATTGCATTTAATGCGTCACACATTTTTTGTTCATCGCCGAAAAAATTTTTTAATTCACTGATTGCATTTGTTTCATTTTGCACATCAAATAATTCTGATAACACAGGTGTTAAAAATTCTTCTGCGATACGATAAATTTGTTCAACCTGGGACGAAGTTAATCCAATTTCAAAAAATTTTTCGCGCAACGATTCGTCATCAAACAATTCATTTGTCGGATATTCAGACGAATCATTTGGCACACCAATTGCACGATTAAATTTGGCACGTGTGTCTGCATCGCTGTCTGCGTTTGGCACAGAAACCATCGTTCCGATTTTCTTTTCCAATTCAGAATATGATTTTAATAATGCGGCTGTGTTTAATGTACCGTCTTTATTCAGAAATTTTTCTGGAATGTTTTCCATTTGTGTTCCTTTTGTTTTCGCTGGATTTACGCAGAAAATAAATTCCGCCCAATGTAAATATTGATTGCAGCATTGTGAATATATCTGTATCACCAACCAAATACGCGCCCAGTGCTGATAATATTCCAATGCTTGATATTATGTATGTTCTGTGTCCGGATAAAAATCCGCCACTGATAATTTTTTTCATAACCTGTCCATTTTGTATTACAGATAAAACAACAATCCATCTATGTCGGCGATATACCCACGCGCAGTCGCCCAATCTGGTATCAATCCATCATGGTGAAAACGCGTCGCGCCATTGCAACAATCCGGCAACAGGCCATGCAACATTCTGCGTGCCACGCGCACACACATTTGAAATCCGGAATCTGTCGACGTCACAGACAATAATTCATTATCCGGTGATGCAGGATTTAACACTGGGAATAAATCTGCGTCCAATGCGACGTCCACAACACATCTGTGCGTGGCCACCGCGGAATTATAAATCATGGACGTTAACGCTTCGACCACACGCAATGATACAGCGTGTGTTTCTGCATATACTGTACGCGCAATTTTATACGCCACAGATTGCAATTCATCTGTGTTTTTAATTAATGTCAATTGCATGTGCTGAATGCCCCTGTGATTGTTGAAATAAAAAATGGGCCGCAACAAAGTGCGACCCAAAATAAAAATCCGCCGGTTTCCCGCGGACATACTTTTACCTGTTCATGCGTTCTATAGTATCATATTTGAACACAAAAGTCAAGAAAATAATTTTTACATGCTGATTTCGTCACCATAGGCCAGCATATAACGCGACCCATTTCGCAGCACCAGCGCACCATTTTCATTTATTCCAATCAGTTCAACATTATCACCGCGATATTTTACGATTTTATTTAATCCTGTGGCCAAATCCATCCAGCGCGCGCGCACCAATGGAAAATCTGCACGCCGCCATTTGTCCAAATTTTTCATAAGTTTATTTAACAATTCCGTTTTATCCACAGACGCATAATTATCCAATTTTGTCGTTTTATACTGTGGTACGGTCGGATTTGTTTTTATATTAATTCCAATACCCACAATGACAAAACGTGCGGCGTATTCGATTAAAATCCCACACACCTTGGCCCCGTCTATTAATATATCGTTTGGCCATTTAATTTTGGGGTGAATGCCGAACGCAATCAATGTTTCCGCCACCGCCACCGCAACAACATATGACAGACGCGGATCACGTTCGTCGCATTCAAAAATAAAACTGACGTACAAATTACCATGATGCGACACCCATGTGCGTTGATACCGACCGCGGCCCGCGGATTGCGCCTGGGCCATGATGACGGTATGATCGCGGGCCTGGCCCATGGCGACCAGTTCCAGTGCATATGTTTGCGTGCTGGGGATTTTATCAAACGAAATTAATTTATATCCGGCCAAGTTTATATACCCCATCTGAATTTATTATGAAATCACGCCCGAACGTTTTGCGCAATTGATATATAGACGTATCCACTGTATGCGTTGTGGCGTTCGGGGAATATCCCAACGCGGTCCGCAAATCAGACGCCGACATTCCGCCCGTTTTATGCAACAGCAACACTATTTGCGCCTGGGTATACGGCAAATGAACGCTGCGGCCAAAAATCTGGTGCAGTTGTTGAATGTTGCCATCAATTGCGTTTTGTATGGCGGTTTTAATCGCGATTGGCGTGGCCGGCATATTTATGTCCAGCCCATCAAAATCCACGCATGTGGCGTCCATGACGTCGGACACAGTCGCACCGAATTCAGATAAAATCTGGCGCCAAACTGGGTCTGATGAAAAAATTTTTATTCCGTTTAACATCTGCTATCCCCAGAATAATAAATGCCTGCCCCATTGTCCAACAAAAAAGACCGCGTTATATTCCGCGGTCAGATGTATCCAAAACGCATGGCGTTATCGGTCGTGACCAGTATTTTGCGGTTCTATGAATTTGGTAAAATCCTGGATACTGGCACCAGTTGACGACAAAATTTTTGAAATACTGTTTGTCGACGGCCAGCGCGGTTGGCCTTCTTTGGACCAACGTTTGCTTTTGTTGAATGTGGTTGGGTCCAAACCACTGCATTTCGCCAGCCCAGAACAAGACATACCATGTTCGGTTGCAAAGCGTTCTATGGCCCGCCAGACATCTTCGTGTGTCATTTTCTCTCTCCTGTGGTTAAATTTGGGGCATATGCTCGCTGTGGGACATATGTCTGGTATTGATTTTATTCCAGTTCACACCCACAGACAACAAGGACCATTTCCTATTTCCGCAGAAATCCGGGGTTTCTGTTCCTAAAAATAACACTAAAAAATAAATTTGACAAAAATACTTGACAAATAGCAATTTATGTATTACATTTCGATTCGTCAAAGGGGGCAACCCCTGCGGCTGGGTTGAAAAACCCATATTGGGGTTCAGGGATTCAGACTCCCTCCTACATTCTCTCTCCTCTGGACTCTGGACCCCAAATTCAGTTTAGAATGCCCATTTCTTTTTCTCCTTTCCTTCCTTTCGGGGCATTCGGAAACACCGGCGGGCAACCGCCGGCGTTTTTTGTATTTATAAAATTATTTGGAAAATACAGAAAATAATTCCCAATGCGCGCTGCCGACAAATTGGTCGATTGGGACTAACGTTGTCATTTTATATCCGCCACGTGTCAATATATTTGAATCACGCCGCCAGGTCGCTGGATTGCACGACACATATATCACCCGCGACACACGGCTGTTGACGAGTTCCCTGCATTGGGCGAACGCGCCGGCACGCGGCGGGTCCATAACCACACAATCATATTGATTTAACATACCAACAGTCAACGGGTGGGTAAACAAATCGCGTTTCATGCCCGCGC
The DNA here is from genome assembly GCA_944392815.1 of uncultured Alphaproteobacteria bacterium. Taxonomy (GTDB): domain Bacteria; phylum Pseudomonadota; class Alphaproteobacteria; order Rs-D84; family Rs-D84; genus Enterousia. The sequence continues at coordinate 112,324 of CALXXY010000001.1, forward strand.
CCATTATGTCAAAACCATCGGCATTTAACGCAAATGTAAAATTCCCCAGTCCACAGAACAAATCTGCCACGCGCGTGCACCCCTGGGCCGCGGCAACCACCATATCACGCATGGCACGTTCACTGGCAACCGTTGGTTGCAAAAACGCGTTTGGTGGGTATTCCACACTGTGGCCGTCAAAATCAATTATCGGTGTGGCGCGTTGCATAACCGTGCGATTGCCCCATGTAAAACGTATCACGCCGGGTAGTTTTTCAACCGCATTCTTTAATTCCGATGAAAAATACGGCACCACAGACGTCACGGCCACATCAATACCATTTTCGCACAGCGTGACCAGGCATGCCCCCGCCCCACCCCACGGCAATGCCGCCAGGCGCGGAATAATCGCGTTGATTTCTGGGCACAGCAACGGGCACGCGCCAATTTTGACTATATTTTTAGAACGATGTTGATAAAAACCAAACGCGCCGTCCGCAAATGCGAAATCTGCACGTCTGCGGGTGGCGGGCGGCGTCCACACAGGGGCGCCCGTTATTGGCAATGCTGATATTTCTGATAATTTTTTATCATGATAATCTGGGGCCGCAAAATCATATTTGCAACCACCACAAACACCAAAAAACGGACACGTTTTCATATTATATTAAAAATGCACACGCGCCCCCACACGGAACTGATGTCCGGCGGGCGCAAAATCTGATATCGCACCGAATTCAGGCGAAAACATATACATGTATCTGTACCCGAAATCCAGCGCAAAATATTGTCCCAATTCCACCGACAACCCGGCCATGGCCGCCAAAGCCGGCGTTATTTTATGCCCCAACGACGTATCGTCCGATGAATTCCATGATACACCGGCCCCCACGCCGACATATGGTACCATACGCTGGTGATAAAACAGACGATACAGGTTGCCTATGCGGGCGTCAAATATTGCGTTAATCATTGCGGTGTCGGCCGTTAAATTAAACGCGTCCCATTTGGCCGATGTGCGGATATAGTTTGCCTCTATCCTGAAAATGTCAAATGCGCGAACGCCGGCGACAACCTCGAACGAAGAGGTTGTTTTTCCCGATACATGTGTCACATCGTCTGCGCCATTGTTCCACAATGTAAAATCATACATGCCACCAACGTAAAACCGACGCAGACGGGCCAACGCCTGGGAATCGGCGCCGGACACCGTTTGTTCCACCGGCATATCAATTTGTTCCACGCGATAGGGAATCGCCGCATTTGCGACCATTGGCAACATACACAAAGCACTGATTATTATTTTCGATTTCATTTTATTCCCCATCTTTATCAGAAATTCACACGGAACGATGCCATAATATTGCTGATGTTATCAACACCGCCGGCACGCACGTCCCAGCCGAATCCGTTGCCTATCATCATTTGATATTGGTACATGATATCAATACCAATCAAATCATTTAACATAACATTAAATCCCAATGTGGCGCGTGGCGCAGCAATTACAAATCCGCCCGCCCCACCAGGGCCATCAAATTGATACCCCCCCGCCGCCGCACCAACGCCCATAAATGGCACGAAACGACGACGATACGTAATATCCCCAGTTTGTACATAGCGGCGTGCAAAATCAAAATACAGCATACCACCCAATGTTTGATATGACGCGCCAGCGTTATCAATGTCTGAAAATTCAAATGTAGATTCCTGGAAATCTATTTCCGTGCGAACATACGACGACAAATTCCACCCCAGGCCGATTTGGGTTGTCCAACTGTTGCGGCTGTCATATGCAACATCGCCAACATGTGCGGCGTCGGTTGCAAACGGCAAATTCATTCCAGCCCCGGCACGCACGTACATTGATGTTGGAATAAACATCTGGATTTCATCATTATACCCAGCATCGGCCGTTTGGTACACGTCCAGTCCCAATTCGCCGGGCGCGGCATCAGGCGTATCAACATTTGCCTGGGCACCGATTAAATCCAGGCCGCGTGTGACCTCGGCCACGAAATCGTCTGCGCTGTATTCCGCGAATGCCGGCGATATTATTAAAACCGACAAAATCCCCAAACACGATATTTTTTTCATATTTTATTCACCCAATTTCATTGATGATAAAATTTTAACATAAATTGAAACTTGATTCCAGCCCGTTTTATTCGTACCATTCAAAATATGAAGAAAAACGTGAAAAAATCAGATAAAAAAATAGCCCTGATTGCGGGCGCATTGGATTTGCCGTTTTTTACGCGCGACGCGTTGCGTCGGGCGGGCTGGGACGTGTATGTTGTTGGGCTGACCCCATTTTATGATCCACGGTTAAAACCTGACATTGCCGTGCGTCCAGCGGGCGGTTGGCCGGCGGTGCGACAATTTCGCAAACGTGGGATAAAAAAATTAACCTTTGTCGGGGCATTGGGTCACCCAAATTTGGCGGCACTGCGGCCTGATTTATGGTCAATTGGATTACTGTTCAGTATTTTAAAACATCAACGGGGGTATGATTCTATGGCGGTTGCATTAAACAAGGCGTTGGAAAAACGTGGGTTCGAAATTGTCGCGGCCCAGGACGTGGCGCCTGAATTGACGTTTCAGCACGCAGGCGTGCAAACCAAAACAAAACCCAGCACACGTGATGAACGTGATATCAAACGCGCGATTGATGTATCGCATACTATTGGCGCGGCGGATATCGGCGCATCTGTGGTGGTTGATAAACAGGTCATCGCGGTCGAGGCCGCCGAAGGCACCGCAAAAATGTTGGAACGCGTTGTTGAAATGCGAAAAAATCATCGCCGCGCCAGTGGCGTGTTTGCCAAAATGACCAAACCCGGCCAGGATTTAAGAATCGATATTCCAGCCATAGGGGTGGATACTGTTAATGCTGTGGCGGCGGCGAAATTGCGCGGAATTGTCGTTAACACGAAAACGTGTTTCGTTGTCGACCGCGACGCAGTCATCAAACGCGCAAATGAATTGAAAATATTCATTGTCGCCGTGGACGAATAAAAAATCAGTTATTATATTTCAGAATTTTTTCAAAAAATTCGCGTGCTGATTTGCGTCTGCTGCGACCGGGAATCCAACAACTGCACAGCCGTACGATTAATTTTTTAACACGCCGGGCAAATGTTTTGCTGTGCGTTTTATTATATGCCGACAACATTACGTTATATTCATACACTGTGCGTGCGTCGACGAATAAATCCTGGTATGAAAATTTAAATTTCGCCCATTTCAAAAAATCTGTAAAATATTTTGTTGCACCAATAATTTGCGGGCAATCAGTGAAATGGCCGGTTGGCGTGGATTCCACACTGGCCCATACCAGCACAAAATCCAAACCAACTGTTTGATTTATCAGATTTTGCACCGGCACAGAATCGTCCACGGCGGTGTTTCTTTTCAGTTGAATGACTGTGCCACCGGGGCGCATAAACAACGCCAAATGCAACGCAGTGCCCGCACACCCCGCCAAATATTTACAATGCCGCATTAATGATATTTGACGCGCAACAGACAACTGTTCCGGATAAATTACATGATATCCATTATTTTCAAATATTTTTTGGATACGTTCTTCGCCGAATGTTTTACGTGCCCCCATGGCCAAACGCGACACGTATATTTTGTCATAATGTTCGCCATCGTCTGGAACATTATCCGCAATTGTCCGGCATATATCCGCCATTTCGCATGATGAATATGCACATAAATCAGTCGCCTGGGTCGGGACGTACAATGTATTGAACGATGTACTGTCATGTGCACAGATAATATTTTCACGCGGAATTCCCAACAAATTCAATATTTCCATTGAGTACGATGGGATTTCGTCATTTCCCGGTAATACAAACACGTATTTACAATTACGATATTTTTTATCCAAAATCGGATATGTGCGATTCAGCCCTTCGCATAACAAATGCCCAAAATGCCGAACCCACCAACCACCATCGCAATAAACAGCGTCGGCATCAACATGACGGACTTTATCAGGGTTGCAATGTGGTACGGCGCGTTTACGATACGTATTGTTGCGTCTGTGGGCGGATTCAGGGACAAATTTTCCATTGGCATCACACACACCAAATGTTTCATTTTTAATATCAACAGCCACAATACCATTGGGAACAGCGCGCACGTGCAAATTTTGTTTTATTTCCACGGGCGCAGATAAAACCTTGTTATAATGTGCGATATATTCGTCTGGAATAAATAATTTATACATTTTTGTCCTGTTTTATGTGCTGTATGTTAAATCAGTGCCACTGTTTTTGCAATAAAAATCCGCCCAAACGGGCGGATTTTTATATTAAACCGTATGTTTTACTGTTTTACGATTTCATTCACCGTCACAGTGAATACCACGTCCTGGCCCGCCAATTCAGGCACATAATTTTCCGGGAATGTGATATTAATGTCACGTGTTTCGCCCTGTTCCATGCCAACCAACTGTTCTTCGAACCCGGGGACAAATTGACCACTGCCCAATACCAATGGGAAATTGGTGGCTGTACCGCCAGCGAATGCCACGCCATCTTTGTGTCCGGCGAAATCGATAATAACTGTGTCGCCATTTTGCGCGCCAGCATTACTGTCGCACGCGGTCAAAAACATTGCGCCACAAATCGCAACCGCAGAAAATAATTTTTTCATGTTAATCCTCCGTATCATTTTTGTAAATTTTCATTTTATTTTCCCCCTTAATTGTTATACACACATCTGAATCCGTATTCACGCATGGTTGTGCCTTCGGCCTCTACCCTGTAATCGAAATATGGTGTTGGGCGCATAACGTCAAACGATGGGCGGTCATAAACCAAAACTATGCTGTCGGCATTACGGCCACAAATACGTTTCATTTCGTAATCTGCAACCTTGGCCAGGACGGTACGCGCATCGCCATCGATATCCATACCATCAGCATTTTGTATCAAACGCAGACGCATTTCGCGCAAATCGGTATTGCCCAACAGAATCTGGACCCGCACCATGGTGCCACGATATTCCTGCCACCGGGTTTCCATGCGCGCAGTATTCCAACGATTGTTGCTGGCTTCCTTTTCTGCATCTGTTTTTGGTTTATACGAATCAATGTTTGAATATTGGTTATCAGATTGCATAAATGTGCTGGTACGTTCGTTATACAGTGGCGCGTCTGCACCGCCGGCGGCGAAATCGTCCGTATTATACGGCGTATCATTCCCAGTATTGCATGCGCCCAATATGAACGCAGAACACAACATAAACAGCAAAGTTTTTTTCATTTTTTTCTCTCTTTTTTGTAATTTTATCAAATAAAGCATTTTGATTCAAGTCACGATTTATGATAAAATTAATCTGATGTCAAATGTAGTTCTGGAATCTTTGCTGAAACCATTGGAAGAATTCTATAAACCATCGTTTGTAGAAGAAATCGCCATTAATCACGAGGGCGAGGTCTGGATGCGCCTGCATGGTGCACGGGTGCCGTGGGTGGCGTACAACGCCCAGGCATTGACCAAACAATATTTAATTGATTTAATTCATACGGTCGCAAATATTTATGAACGGCCGTTTGATCCTGTGCATGGTATGCCTGTGGTATATGCCACTTTGCCCGGCAATCACAGATTTACGGCCATCGCCGGCCCCAATGTGCAATACGATGACCGCGATGTGACCGGTGGCGTGGCATTAAATATCCGCGGGACGTCTGCGCCGGATACTTCATTTGAAAACTATCATTTAAAACGTGGCGAAAAATTAATTCGGGTTAAACCGCGCGAATCTGTGCGACCCGATGATCCGTACGACAGATTGATGTCCGCCATTAATGACGGCAGTCCTATTTTAATCAGTGGCGCAACCGCGACCGGGAAAACAACGTTTTTAAATCATATGCTGACGCTGATTGATAAAAACAGCCGTGTCATTACGGTCGAAGATGCGCGGGAAATCCGCGTTCCACAGCCCAATCGTGTGCATTTTATATTGTCACGTACCGAACAAACGAACGATTTTAACTATGCCAGATTACTGGATTTGGTTGTTCGTATGACGCCAGACGTTATAATTGGTGGCGAAATTTCGACTGATAATGCGGCCGTGTTGTGGGAAATGTTGGGAACCGGCCATGACCATTTTTACACCACTATTCATGCCGAAAGTGCCGAGGCCGCCTATGCCGCGTTTGCGGATCGTATTTTGCATACCCAGCCCGCATATGACCGAACTGATTTAATTGCAGAAATGAAAAGAAAAATTCGCGTTGTGCAATTATCTCGTGATGGGGCCTTGCGCGCGGTGACAGAAGTGGTATAATCTGCGCATACAAAAATAAAACACAAAGGATTAAATTATGACAGCACAACCGAACAGAGCCAAAACTACGCGCGATATGGCGGCCGCCATGCGCGAGTTAGAGGCGAAAAAACTGCGCGACGCAGAAAAACGCGAACAAGAATTACTGGAACGGCGTGGATTGATTGACGTATTGTTGTTATTGCCGGATAAAATAAAACAATTATTTAAATCGCATAACAGATAATAAAAAAGTCCCATTTTTGGGACTTTTTATTATTCACGCATTAATTTTGATTTCATACGTTCGTATTCGGCCTTGGTAATAACCTTGTCTTTATATAATTTCGCCAATTTTTCCAATTTATCCAATTCATTAAATCCAACAGAATCATCGCCACAAAACAGCGACATCAGCAACGCTATGAACCATGTCAGGCCGAAAAACACGCCAAATATCGACAATATGATAATTGCGTTTTTGGTGCCGCCCGTCACGCCACGCGCATTCGCAATTAAAATCGGAATTGCCAAAAATGCCCCGAATATAAATGCGATACACAACATCACGATAAATGCAACTATGTATTCCATATCTTTTCCCCCCTTGGTTATATACATGGATATTATAGCGCAACTGTACCCGATTTTCAATTCCGGTGCATATTGTAAAAATATTTTATTTTTGTGATTCCTGGATAATTTTGTCGAAATCGGATTCTGACCAAATGGTAATCCCCAATTGTTCCGCACGGGTTAATTTTGAACCCGCGTCCGCACCAGCCAAAACTATATCCGTTTTGGCGGAAACACTGCCCTGGACCCGCGCACCCAGGCGTTCCAAAATTTCACGCGCCGCGTCACGGGTGTATTTTGCCAATGTTCCGGTCAGAACTATTTTTTTCCCCGTCAATGGCCCATCAGATGACGATCGCACAACCGCAGCGTCCGCAACGTGCACCTGTTGCAATAATTCGTCCAGCACGGTTGCATTATGCGCATCGGCAAAAAACGATACTATTTCATCGGCCATAACGTCACCAATGCCGTCAATTTGTTTCAGTTTCCATGCGGGCGCGTTGCGTACTGCGTCCAAAGTACCAAATGCCCGCGCCAGAATTTTGGCAGTGACTTCGCCAACCTCGGGTATGCCGATGGCGAACAAAAATCTGTGCAATTCTGTATTGCGCGCGCGTTCAATCGATGCGTTTAAATTGGATACAGATTTTTCACCAAATCCGTCCAATAATTTGATTTCATCGCCATGACGCGCAATTAATGTGAATATGTCGGCCGCGTTTTTTATCCACCCACGCGACACAAACAATTCCAACTGTTTAACCCCCAGGCCGTCTATGTCAAATCCCTTGCGCGAAACAAAGTGTTCCAATTCGCCAATTCGCTGTGCGGGGCACCCCAGGGTGTTTACACATCTGCGGGCAACCTGGCCCGATTCCTGGACAACATTGCCGCCACACACCGGGCATTTATCAGGAAACACGAACGGCGTGGCATTTGGCGTGGCCGCCGCAACACCGACAATTTGTGGGATAACGTCACCAGCACGCTGGACAATCACCCTGTCACCCACATTTACCCCCAGGCGCGCAATTTCGTCGGCATTGTGCAACGTCGCACGCGATACCAATACACCACCTATGTTTATCGGTTCCAATTCAGCCACAGGCGTCAGAACCCCTGTACGTCCGACCTGGACCGTGATATCACGCAATGTTGTGATTGCACGCGCAGCGGGGAATTTATAGGCAACCTCCCACCGGGGGCTGTTGGCGCGGGCGCCCATGCGTTCCTGGGTGGCGACATCGTTTACCTTTAACACCAATCCGTCGATATCAAACGGGATATCTGCACGTTTCATCATGACATCATTATAAACATGCTGGATTTCGTCCATAGTATGCGCACGTTGCGCCCAATGGCGCGTTGTTTTAAATCCCCATGATTCCAATTTGTCGAAATATTCCGACTGGGTCGCCCAGGTGCGTTCAGACAATTCGCCGTATGTGTACGCAAACGCAGACAATCGCCGCGCGGCCGTTATTGCCGGATTCAATTGGCGCAGCGATCCAGCCGCGGCATTGCGCGGATTGGCGAATACTTTGTCACCCGCGTCTGTGGCCGCGGCATTCAGCGCCAGAAAATCAGCACGCGACATGTATACTTCGCCGCGAACCTCGATAACATCGGGGAAATCGCCGTGCAATTGTTGGGGAATGTCGGCAATAGTACGCAGATTTTGGGTGATATCTTCGCCTGCGATACCACTGCCCCGGGTCAACCCACGCACCAGGCGCCCATGTTCATATCGCGCCGCGTATGATACACCGTCGACCTTTAATTCAATAAATATATCCTGGGTCGTCAGTTTATTAAACCAATCGGCCACTTCTGATTCATTGAACACGTCCGAAATGGACAACATAGGTACACTGTGCGGATACGATTTAAATTTGCTGGACACAGCCGCGCCAACATGTTCGGACGCACCACCACGCGCCAATTCTGGGTATTGAGTTTCCAATTCAATCGCCCGACGGCGGGTGGCATCGTATGTCGCATCGTCAACAATTGGGGCATCGTTTTGGTGATACGCAATGTCCCATTCGTTCAGTTTTTTCATTAAATCGGCGTGTTCCGCCAACGTTAATAAATCAGGTGTTTTACTCATGCCCCGATTATAAAAAAATCCATTGTTTAATACAATGGAAATCTGTGGGGAATTTTATCGCCGTTCGTATTCTGGCGGGAAATAGTTGGCGAATTCTGCCCAGGTGGTGTTCGTCGCGTTCATAATTTTAACCAAACTGCCAACAGACATCCAATGCGGGCGGCCGTCTGGGCCGTGACGTTTGCTTTTGTTCAATGCGGTCAAATCCAATCCACTTAATTGCGCCATGCGCGAACATGAAATATTGTGCGCCGCGGCCAAGTTATCTATTGCACGCCAAAACATAGCATTAGTCACCATTTTTACCCTCCGATATTTTTTAGAATTATGCGTTTATCGCTTGGTGTACTTGAACATATTCTAATTATGATTGAGTTCCCATCAAAAATCAATCGTTTTCTCTAGGACGTTTTTCATAATTAAAAATCCCCCAATTGGGGGATTTTTACGATAACCTGGTGCGATTATTGTTTGTTCTGTTCGTCCAGACCATGCAGCAATACTTCCTTTAAATCATTTGGAATCATGCCTGTGGTGGAATAGCCACAGTCAACATGGTGCACTTCGCCGGTGACGGCACTGGACAAATCGCTGAACAAATACACGGCCGCGCCGGATACATCGTCCAACGTCATATTGCGACGCAGTGGCGTTTGTTCCGCGTTCAGGCGCAACATGGATTTCATGCCGCCCACACCCGATGACGCCAATGTCATAATCGGACCCGCGCTGATTGCATTGATGCGGATTTTATCACGCCCCAGGTCAGACGCCAGATAGCGAACACTGCTGTCCAGGGCAGATTTCGCAACGCCCATGACGTTATAATTCGGGACTGATTTTTCCCCGCCATAGTATGTTAATGTGACAATGCTGCCGCCGTCGGTCATTAATTTGGACGCACGGCGTGTCAAATCAACCAACGAATACACAGACACGTCCATGGTGTTTTTGAAATTCGCACGGGTTGTATCGGCATAGCGACCCGTTAATTCATTTTTATCTGAAAACGCAATTGCGTGCAACATGCCGTCCAGTTTGCCCCATTCCTGTTCGATTTTGTTGAACAAATCGTCCATCTGTTCATCATTTTGAACATTGCATTCCTGGACAAATTTCGCGCCGATGGATTCAGCCAACGGACGAACACGCTTTTCCAAATTTGGCATAGCATACGGCATGGCGATTTCTGCGCCCTCGTCATGGGCACGCTTTGCAATAGCCCACGCCATGGACCAATCGTTTGCAACGCCAGTGATTAAAATCTTTTTTCCTTTTAATAACATTTTGCTTCCTCTATGTTTTTTATTGGACGGGGAAAAATATATCACCAAAAAAGCAAAATCGCAATGAATAAAAAAAATACTTGAAATGGGATTTAAAAGGTTATATGATATGCGGGCTGTTCGGGCATAGTTCAGTCGGTAGAACAACGGACTGTTAATCCGTATGTCACTGGTTCGAGTCCAGTTGCCCGAGCCAAGATTTCCGCAGATTTCTGCGGATTTTCTTTACTTTTGCCACGGCAATTCATTCCGGTATAAAAAGTACACAAATGTCATATTTTGATAAAAAAGTACATATTTGTACACGTAAAAAAACATCCAAAAAAACACATCAACACCAAGCACACAAAGGGTTTGAACGATTTTATTATGACTTATGCGACACACGGACTACATATATGTACTTTTTTATAAAAGACTGGACTTTCGTCGAAAGATATTGATGAATGCGACAACCCTAAAAGGATTGTCTATGAAATATAAACATTTTCGGGAAATTGAACCCAGTAATAAGACGGATTTTATTATGCTTTATTTCGCAGCATGCCGATCATTGCACGAGTTAGAAAACGCTATCCGCAGAACGAACAATGGCAACCTAACCTGCCGACAGACGTGGTTGCTCCGCCGCATCCAGCACAAATTATTCCAAATGGCAGCATCTTGGAAAAAGGAAACCCATAAAAAGTTATAATTCTTATGGGGTTATTATTACAAACAATCTCTCAGATCTTTATTATATTGCAACATAGTCGGTTGATTGTCTGGGTTATATAAGATATTTTTCTGATCAAAGTTCAGTTCTACAGCATTGCCATGATGATCAATCAACAAAATATCATTGCCTCTAGACTGCATTTCAATGTTTCTGTTACGGTTTTGAGTTATTATTGCGTGTCTATAGGCATCTATGTAAACCATATTTTCCCATTTATCGAATAATTTATACTGTTCTGGACTTTCCGCCCAAGACAAAGGAACGACATGATGCAATTCAAATCCCGCTGTTCTTTTAACCTTATGCTTATTGAAATACGCATCCTTCTCAGCTATCGAACGAGTCATAACATCAATTATTTCGCCAGCTTTCGTTTTTATCTTATGCGTTGATAAATTCAGGTCATCCCCTACCACATCAAAATGGGGACTTTGTGCTAACAAATGATAAACTTGGTCTATTTTATTTTTCCAATTATGCCAATCTCGCTGTGCAGTCTTATCCCCATCAAAATTTTCTGGTTTTAATTTATCAGACAAAATCTCTATAACTTTTATTTGCAGATATTTGCCTAACCTGCGATATGTGTGTATCAAATCAACACACTGTTCTAAAGTTATAGAAAAACTCGTTCCCGAATCTACGGCAGAAACAAAAAACATAAATTCATATTTTGTAATCGTACCGATATGATATTCAGGTTCCTTCAATAATTGTAAAGCAATTTCTATATATCCACCCAACAAAGTATCTATCGCCTTTGTAAAAATAAATGATCTATTCAACAGATCTCTTTCTCTGATAAACTTTACGCCATCTGGTGATAACGACACATATTTTGGCGATATGCGCCCGTACGGCGAAATAACATTTCTATTCTTGTCATATCTAGTTATCAGCCCCATACGGTGTAAGTCAACGAAAATGTTTTTGCGTATTGAGTCTTGAGTTCCCTTTCCAACGGCTGCGTTAACTTCCTCACAAAACCTAGCATAATCGTATTCATCTATTGTGTTTTCTGGCCGTTTCTTTGAATCGGTATCCCTTATTCTCAAAAGTTGATTATTTGGGGCATACCTATCCAAACACATAAGCATTTTATAAATTTCATCCATATCATAACGATTATGTTCTGACGAAACACCACCGCGATAATTAACATCATTAACTCTTGCATCTATAAAAGATAACGCCTCGTTTGGACTCAATCCACTAACATAAATCATTGCACTACCCCTAGATTATTTTTTGTTAACTCTACATATTTTTTTGATTTGTCAGCACAAATATAGTTTCTATGCAATTTTTTTGCAACAACAGCTGTTGTTCCACTACCAACAAAACAATCCAAAACAAGTTCTCCTTTATTTGAACTCGCCAAAATCATGCGTTCAATCATTTCCTCTGGTTTTGGTGTGACATGCTGTTGTTTTTGCACTTTGCCATTAACTTTATTCTTGTGACGCTGACTTGTTATATGCCATACTTCGCCACACAATCTACCATTCGGATTTGGAAACCAACGCTTACCATTTTTTAATATTCCTTTCGTTTTTGCGGCTTCTATTCTGTCTGTAGATTCATACGGAACACGTATGTCGTTATAATTGAAAGTATATTTATTAGATTTTGTAAAAAACAATATACTCTCTTGGCCATTCGCATATTTTTTTGTAGATGTACCAAGCCCGTCCCTTTTGTCCCAAGTGATCCAATTTTGAAACACCAATCCACGTTTTAATAAATGTTGTAAAATAAACGCGCAATTAAAAGGTGTATTAAAAATATATATACTTCCTGTATCTTTCAATTTTGGTATAAGTGCGTCTATCCATTTTTTTGTAAATTTCATAAAATCATCATGCGATGCAAATGTATCCCAATCAGCTTTTCCCATATTGTAGGGTGGATCTATAACAGCCAAATCAACAGATGAGTTCTTTACCTGTTTCAGGAAGTTCATACAATCCATATTATAAATTTCGTTAATCGCCAAACAACCCATCGCTAGCACCTAACTTTCTATTGATTATATCTTTGTAATGATCATACAATTCATATCCTACAAAATGTCTCTTGTTTTCTTTTGCAACTTTAAGTGTCGTTCCGCTACCAGCGAAAGGATCCAGTATCAATTCACCAACAAAAGAATACAATCTAATCAATCTGCGAGCTATTTCTTCTGGCATAATCGCTGAATGTATACCAAAAGCAAGGTCTCCTTTTCCGGGAATTGGGATATTCCAGATCTGCTTTGTATACTCAACCCACTCTTGTTGTGTCAGTTGACTGGCATCTTTTATTTCTTGCGGCAAACCATTTTCAGGATTCCCCTCCTTCACAAATACTACTATGAATTCACACGAATTCTGAGCATAAAAATTACGTGGATATGGGTAGCTACCAAACATCAATTTCTTTGACGAATTTGTTCTATTCCATATAAATAAATCTAACAAAAACAATTTGGTATTTTTTAATATTGACTGTTGTATGTGACTCTGCAAATCAAAAATGTCCCTGTTATAGTGCGTGCACATTTGGGATTTCAACATCGGCATCAACGGAACATTTATACACAATTTACCGTTTGGCTTCAACACCCTTTCGCATTCTTTCCAAATTTTTACCAAACCAGCAATATAATCATCAAAATCGGCATAAGCCCCCATATCATCACACTTCCTTTCAGAATGTTTACAATCTTGGTGGCCATCTTTACTGTAATCTTTTATGTTAAAATATGGCGGAGATGTCACAATAACCTGAACCGAATTATCCGGCAATTCCGACATTTTTTCCGAACTTTTGTAGAAAACTTTATCGATGTATTCTTTCATTTTCTTTCCTTGTTAAAAACTTAGCCCAAAACAATGGATAATGTCAAGCTAACAATCATAAAACACATAAGTCTTTGATATTATATAACACTTGAAAAAATTACTGTTTTTGTGTATGATTTCATTGTTTGCCAGAGAGTTTCCTTTTTGGCTTAGTGCATTGCCGTAATGCCTATTAGAAAGGGAGGCAATATAATATTGTATCTGAGCCCGATGAGCTTGAACTCATCAAATAACAAAAAGGATGTCAACATGGTAAAATACCAAATTGGCAGAAGTGCTGTGACAGGACGTTTTGTACCAGTTAGGGCTGCGCAAAACAAACCTCGCACACACGTTGTTGAAACTATAAAGAAAAAGTAGTTTTAACGTTCTCTCTGGCAGACATTATACCACATTTTCAACAAAAAGTATACTGTAAATTACTATTTATCCAAATACAAATCGTTCTGCATTACGTTTTTGGGTTTCATTAAAAAGTTTTACTAGCACATCTGGACAACGTGCAGCTTCACCAGTTATAGAACACCTGAAAGCATCGCTTATTACTACAGGTATACCCTTCATCATGACTTTTAACAATCTTGTTCTCGATTCTTCTGCCATAGGTCCAGCAGTCAATGTAAGCATGAGTTTGGATGATATCGGCAAAAATATCTGTGAATGCGGCAAATCAAAGCCTGTTATTTCACCTTTATATTCTATACTTGCCAAATGGTTATTCAATATCGTTGGATTATCAGATGTAATAAACTTTTCTTTTCCCGTAGCTTTTAACAACAACCATTCCATTGATGCTATGGCATCACGAACATCCCCATTATGCTCCACATCGTATAAAAAATTATAACTTATCACTCTGGCTACATTGTCATCTACCCCGACATCTTCGCAACAAAGTGTTTTTTTCACGTTTCCATCTGCATCTACTAGATCAAACAATGGTATATTATTTGCTTGTAAAAAAGCTTTAACATGATTTACATATTTTCGTGTTCTGTAAAATTGGCATAAAATCAAATCTTCCAAAATTTGAAAATTTTCGTCTGTGAACCACCCAATTGATTCTGTTTTCACAATTTTATCAACAATTGGAGCAGCCTTATCTTCCAAACCTGCATATTGTTTTTCTAATGATACCTTTCCCTTATTTGTATTCAAATTATAAAAATACTTTTCTTGTGCGACATTCATGATATTTGCAGAATATGTCTTGTTTTCGATCAAGTCTGTTACGTCAATGGTCTTGCCATCTGCACAAAAGTGTTTCAATAAGAACCTTGGTACATAATGTTGCCTTTTTGTATCTGCCATTTATATTTCCACGCTATCTGCACATACGACGTATAAAAAGGCGATTGGTGGACATACGATACACCAAAATACGAACCAGCCTTTTTTAATAAAAACTGCTTTTCTTGGTTCTTGTTGTTTTGCCATCTTATACCTCGTTGTTTTGTAATTTTTTTCTTTTTTAACCATAGTATAAAGCCGGTGTTTTAGCAACTGATTTTGATTAACTAAATCGTAACGATATCGTGGACGAAATCGTTTACGATATCGTAAAAAACAGAATGTATTCTCTCACACGATTTCGTTACGAGAGAATGTATATAATGTACTCTTTTTTATACTATTGAATACTGTTTTTGACCAATCTAAAAATGTACATATTTGCATACTACTTTCCATTTTTACACAACAGTACACAATAAAAACCCCTAATTTCTGCGTATTACAGCCGATTTTTTTGACACTGGAACTGTTGCTATTAATCCGTATGTCACTGGTTCGAGTCCAGTTGCCCGAGCCAAAGATTTCCCGCAGACTTCTGCGGATTTTTTTGTTGTTTTGGGGGTGTTGATACCCCTTAACAAAACTACCCCAAAGTGCCGAAAAAGTGATATACATTGACTACAAAAACATACATTTGACATACGGTGTGTTCTATGTTTCGCATTTTTACCCCACTTGATTATTTCTAAAAACTGTGTATAATATAAAACAATCAAGGTGGATTTAACCTGACTTGTCCTACCTCTAAATGGACTAAACAAGGAGTTGTTATATGCAAATTTTCCTATACTTTATGCCGCATTTTGCACAGTGCTTTTGCACCTGTGTTGGTAGCTACATGAATCCACCTTTGGTTCTTACTGCAAAAACCAAAGGAGTATATTATGCAAAGAACAGCAGAAGCGGTGTCTTTGGGACACCCAGATAAAATCGCCGATTACATTTCAAGTTACATATTGGATCGGTTAATCGAACAAGACCCACATACCAGATATGCCGTTGAGGTTATGATCAAAGACAATACTATCGTCCTGGGCGGTGAAGTTACCACCTCTGCCCCACTCAGCGATTTGACTGACAATGTTAAGTCTGCCCTTTCAGAGATAGGGTACGATGAACGTTACGCATCGGTATGGGGAGAATATGCTATTAACCCAGCGCAAATCAAAGTTATCAACATGATCGGGGTGCAATCGTCCGATATCGCCCAAGGGGTTAATCAGGATGGCTGGGGCGATCAAGGTGTGTTTGTTGGCTATGCCTGCCAAGGCGAAGGTAAGATAAATCGGGAATTATATTTGGCCCGAAAGCTGAACAAAGCCCTGTACGATAAAGCCCGTCAATCTGATAATCTCGGCATAGATATCAAGACACAAATCACATTGAACGACGACAAGATTGAAACCACTATTGTGGCAATCCCGATGTTAAAGGACGAAGACCTGACCGACTTTATCATTGAAACATTGGGCGAAAAGCCAGCGCACATCATCGTAAATGGCACCGGACGTTATACATATCATGGTTCAATAGCAGACTGTGGCATTACAGGACGAAAATTGGCATGTGACTTTTATTCAACCGCATGTCCGATTGGTGGTGGCAGTCCATGGACAAAGGATGCTAGCAAGGCAGATTTGACCCTTAATGTGTATGCCCGTATCTTGGCGTGCGAGAACTTGGCCGACAACGACGAATGTTTTGTTTACCTGTCTTCGTGCATTGGGCGTGCCGAACTGCCAAGCGGCCTGATAAAAACGGTTAAAAACAACATTGTTTCCTATCGTGATCTGTGGTGCAATCAAAAACCAAGTAACTTGATAAAAGCATACGGTTTAGATAAACCGATCTATGCAAAATTATGCGACAAAAGTATATCTGGAATACAGAATTAAAAAAGGGTGCCACTTGGCACCCTTGTTTTATTATTTCAATTTATTGTATTCCGTATCACTGACCGGTTCCAACCATTCGGTACGACCGTTTTCACTTGGTACTTCAATTGCGATATGCGTAAACCAAGAATCTTTTGCCGCACCATGCCAATGTTTTGTACCCGGTGCAATATTTACTTTGTCGCCAGGTTTCAATTCAATTGCTGGCTTTCCCCATTCTTGATAATACCCACGACCATGTGTTGCCAATAATATTTGACCGCCACCATGATGAACATGCCAATTATTACGCACAGTTGGTTCAAATGTAACATTAAATATTCCAACCTGTTCAGTGCTTATCGGGTTCAGATATGATTTACCAGTAAAATATTGTCCGGCGATTGTATTTTCGGAACCAAATCCAAACATAATATTTGTTGGTTTTCGTGCTATATTCAAAATTTCCGCCACTTGGTCATCAGATAAACCTTGGTTTTTACCAATCGCGATATGTCCGCCCAAACCCCACAAACACACAATCGGCAAAACAGTATAATTTGTGGCATAACATTCTAGTATAAGTTGTATTTTATTAAATTACACATTACGGTTAGTTTTAAGTTATTTATAACATAATTCAACCTATGATTGAATTATAGGCGGAATTTTTATACAAAATATAAGATTACTATAACAAACAACCAAAATGCTCCACGCATTATTTTTCCGATCAAGCAAACTCAAAATATTTTATATATTTGCATACGCCGTAGAATTCGACCACAATATTCAACCACAGATTGAATACACGCCTTCAAACAAAAGCGATGACGCCATCACAAAATTCAACTCTAGGTTGAATCCAGTTGAAGTTTCACCGACACAGAAAACATTTTAGAACATATTGTCGTTCACCTTGAAAATTTCATCACAAATTCAACCGCAAGTTGAACCGAATCAAAAATTGCGATTTTTTATGGTCTATCGCTGATAAAAACAACACATAATTCAACCACAGATTGTATTTTATTCCAATTCGGCAACGCACCACGAAAATCATTTTATAACCTACTGCCTATATATCCGCATTATCGTTCAACTACAGGTTGAACAAATCCATGAGTGCAGCATATTAATATTCTATCGCCCCCGATTCGATTGCATACCATAACATATGCATACCGTTGTGACGCGCGCACAATGCTGCAGCCCTTTGTGGCGCACTGGTTGGCGCATGTCCGCACCCCCGCAAACGTACGTGTAAAAATCGACGTCAATCCCCAGAATTTTATGTAATTTTTATGTGTTTATAAAAAAGTCCAAAATTGCAAAAATGGCTGTATTTGTGCGGGACAATTCAAGCGCAGGTTGAATCGTTTGCGTATATGTGCAAATCGCGTTAAAATGCGTATATGCAAACAAAACAAGAGGGGCTTTGTTATGAATAAATATCATTCTGCTTTATGGGACACGGTCAATCACATCGCACAAATGCGCAATACATCATGTTCCGGACTGGCGGTGCAGTGCGGTTTTGATTCAACCAGTTTCAACCAAAGCAAACGCAAAACTAAATGCGGGCAATTGCGGTGGCTGTCTATGATGTCTGTGGCAAAAATACTGATGGCAACCGGAATGACACCCGTTCAGTTTGCAGAAATTTATCAAAAATACCTGAATAAAGAAAAATAATATGCCCCGCATGGCGGCACACCCGGCAAAACGCCACACGATTCAACCACTAATTGAATCGGGCGGCGTTTTACTGGGGTAAAAACTATTTGTTGTGGTCAGGATATTTAAGTTTGCTACGAAATTCAACTACTATATTCAACCTATGATTGAATGCATTGGTTGAATTTCGTGGACGAACCAAAATACATTGGACACAACCAATATTTTTTATTCTGGTAAAACACTGACTAAATCAACCAGTGGTTGAATTTAGTCGGAGTGTGTTTGCGTCATGCGTCAAAACGCCGGCCAGTGCGTTGGTATTATTTTTCTTTGTTCAGGTATTTTTGATAAATTTCTGCAAACTGGACGGGTGTCATTTCGGTTGCCATCAGTATTTTTGCTACGGACATCATAGACAACCAACGCAATTGCCCGCATTTAGTTTTGCGTTTACTTTGGTTGAAACTGGTTGAATCCAAACCGCACTGCACCGCCAGTCCGGAACATGATGTATTGCGCATTTGTGCGATGTGATTGACCGTGTCCCATAAAGCAGAATGATATTTATTCATAACAAAGCCCCTCTTGTTTTGTTTGCATATACGCATTTTAACGCGATTTGCACATATACGCAAACGATTCAACCTGCGCTTGAATTATCCCGCACAAATACAATCATTTTTGCAATTTTGGATTTTTTATAAACACATAAAAATTACATAAAATTCTGGGGGTTGACGTCGATTTTTACACGTACGTTTGCGGGGGTGCGAACATGTGCCAACCAGTGTGCCACAAAGGGCTGCAGCATTGTGCGCGCGTCACCCGCCACCAAAAACCGCATACGGTACCAATTACGAACCTGGTATATTTGTGCGGCAATTGGTCCCATGATTTTTACACCGTTTGCGGTTGGTGCGGCAGCCGCCAAAGCGGCACAAAAATTTTTCAGGGTGGATTCTTTGTTTGCTTCGATTATCAATGCGATTAATTGGCCATACGGGGGCATTTTTGCAACGCGCCGTGCGGCCATGTCTGTGGCCATGAACGCGTCGCGATTGCCGTCGCAGATTGCGGTCAACACCGGGTGATCAGGTTGATATGTTTGCAACAGTACGCGCCCAG
Source organism: uncultured Alphaproteobacteria bacterium (assembly GCA_944392815.1). Lineage (GTDB taxonomy): Bacteria > Pseudomonadota > Alphaproteobacteria > Rs-D84 > Rs-D84 > Enterousia. The sequence goes on from CALXXY010000001.1 coordinate 132,105, forward strand.
GCGCATCACCCCGCCCCGCGCGGCCCGCGACCTGGAACAATTGTTGAAATGTGTGTTCGGCCGCGCGAAAATCTGTACCAAACAATCCCATATCCGCATCGACCACGCCGACCAAAGTTAAATTTGGGAAATGGTGGCCTTTGGCCAAAATCTGCGTTCCGATTACTATATCTGTTTCGCCGTTTTCCATTTTGTGCACAATTCGTTCCAGTGCCTGGCGCGACAAAATCGTATCACTGGACACCAGTGCCGTGCGGGCGGTGGGGAATTTTATTGACACTTCTTCCTGGATTTTTTCCAGGCCCGCCCCACGGTATGAAATTTCATTGCCACACGTTGGGCATTGTGACGGCAGTGTCATTGTTCGGCCACACATATGGCACAACAGTTTGCCCAAATGTTTGTGATACGTCATGCCCACACTGCAATCAGGGCACTGGGCCACCCAGCCGCATTTTTTGCACTGGACAATTGGGGCAAATCCGCGACGATTGATAAATAACATAACCTGGTGTCCGGCGGCCAAAGTGTCATGCACGGCGTCACACAGCAATGGCGACAAATATCCCGCACGTGGCGCGGCATCGTCCGCGTCGGTGGGCAATGTATATTGTGTCGGGCGATTTTCACGCATATCTATGGTTTCGATTTTGGGCAAAGACGCCCCGCCAAAACGCGACGTTAATTTCAGGCATTTATATTTTCCGTCCGCCACATTTTGCAATGTTTCAGCCGATGGGGTGGCACTGGCCAACACTATGGGGAATCCCGCAATTTTTGCACGCAATACCGCCATGTCGCGCGCGTGATAGTTTCCCATATCTTCCTGTTTATACGATGTATCGTGTTCTTCGTCCACGACAATCAATCCCAAATTTTGCCACGGCAAAAACAGTGCACTGCGCGTTCCCACAACCATACGAATATCACCACGCAAAACGCCGCGCCAAATTTCACGGCGACGGGCGGCCGTTAAATTGCTGTGCCACACAACGGGCGCAGCACCAAATCTGCGTTCATATCGCGACATAAATTGGGCAGTCAGCGCAATTTCAGGCATCATCAATAACACAGACGCCCCACGACTGTACGCGCGCCACGCGGCGTCAAAATATACCTGGGTTTTGCCACTGCCGGTGATGCCGTCCAATAAATATACAGAAAATCCGCCGTTATCTATTGCGGTGCAAATCTCGTGCGCTGCGGCCGATTGTTCGGCATTTAATGTGACGTTGCCCATATCGTGATATTGATATTGCGAAAAATCTGTTTCGCGGCGTCTGGCTACGGTTGGTATTAATGCGCCGTGCGTTATCATGCCACGCACCACGGCACCACTGACGTGGGCGATGTTTTGAATATCAGATATACTCATTGCGTCGTTGTCATTTGACGCAAATGCGTCCGCCACTGATTGACGGGCGTCTGTCATGCGGATTTTATCGTCGTGGTTATATACATATAATTGTTCCATGCGTGGTGGCGAAAACGCGTCGGGCACATTTACAATCAATCGTAGTACAGCACCCGGCGTCATCAATGTCCAGTTGGACATTTTTTGAATCCATTGCAAATCTGCAACCGACAAATGTTCTGGGAATACATCGATGGTGTTTTTGATTTTTTCGGGTGGCAAAGCACTGTCCCCGATACCGTACACCACCCCGATATAGGGACGGTTCATAACACTGACGCGTACAAAACTGCCCAAATCGGCCGGTGCGGTTAATCGGTAGTCATAGCCCGCATTCACAACGTTTGGAATTAAAATTTTGACAACGTCACCCGTTTTGAACATGTCCATAAATTACTTGTTTTTTTATTTTTTTTCAATATTATTTATGGAAAATGGCACCGTGGAAACAATTTTTTGGAACGCTGTGGGGTTTGTCGTATTGCATACCCGTGCGTAAATGGCGCAATTGGATACGCAGCGAAAAATTGTTCGGATACGGCGATAAACTGAACGCATTACGCAGAACTTTCCCGGATTTAGATTGGAAACATTTTCGCCTGGCCAAGGGTGGCGGCAGTTTGGCGTTCATTGTTGGTGGGCGCGTGTTTAAAATTCGCAAATTTCACCAGCGCGATGATTCTGTGCAACGTTTTAATCGCGAAAAAAGAATTACTGATGCCATTGCGCCCATTTTGCCGATAATGGTGCCGCATATTGATATTTTTCAAATTGATGAATACACAGTGTATTCGACTGAATTTATCCCGGGACGTATTTTATTGGATTTGCCAATGAAAAAAATTCTGGCCCACAGGGACGAAATCGGGCAATCATTGGGGCAAATTATATATACCCTGTTTAATGCGCGGTTGCCTGAATTGGACGACATGCGTCCCGTTGATGGCGACCCGAATGATACCGGTATGGTGCACGGTGATATGTGCAGTAATATTTTGGTTGACCCGGACACTATGAAAATCACAGGCATTATTGATTGGGAATATTCTGGGTTTGGGTCACTGCGACGCGAATTTTTTGGAATATTTTGGGTGCGCAGAAAAATGCGCCTGACAGATATTGCGCCGACAGCCATGTGGGAATATTACCGGCTGCGCGACAACAATGCCCCAGGAAGGAAAGGAAACAAATCTGTTTCAGCCCAGGGAAAAAAACATGAAAAAAAACAAAAATAATAAAAAACAAACAGCGGCACAACGCGCGTTCTCGTCATACACGACATATATTTCAGAAACAGTTATCGATACGTACGGACCGTCATATGCGAACCAGGAAACTATGCGAAACACATGGCGCAACCAAATTCCGTATACTGATGAAATCGCTGATTTTTTAGTATTCAAAACACATATGTATATCAGATTTTTGGACGCACGCGATTCTAATTCCACCAACCCCCAATTTTTGCGGGCATTAACACATTTGATGGCTGATTATTTGTCGGCGTATACTATGCACAGTTCGGCAAAAATAACCCGAAAAAGGGCCAAAGAAATTTTAAAAAAATTGCTGTACGATAATTCTGCGTACATTCAAAATCTGTTGGCGCGCCAGGAATTGGAACGCAACGCGCGTGAATCCCGGCATAAAAACGCATACAAACGTCCCAACAGTATTCAGAAAAAGAAACAACAGCAATCTGCAAAACGCAAATTTAATGAAAAACAGAATCAAAAACAGGCAACTGTTATCGAAATCGTAATTCGGCAACGTTAATTATTTAATTGCGTGATTTATTTCCAAATCGGCAGCGAATTGTGTACGAAACCATGTTCGTTGCCGTTTTGCATATTGATTGGTTTTATTTATCCAATCGGCCACACATTCATCGCGCGATATTTCCCCACGCAGATATGCGCACAATTGTGCCGCACCAATCGCACGTGACGCGTCCCAGTTGGCGGCGATTATTGCGCGCGCTTCGTCCAATGCGCCGCCCGCCACCATTTTTGGAATACGTGCCACAATGCGCGGGCGCAGTTCAGACATATCTGGGTTAATTAAAACCTTGTACGGGGTTGGTGTTATCGCACCACTGCGGGGCAATTTTTGCCATTCGGTTAAATGACGCCCCGTTTCCAGGAACACTTCCACCGCGCGGGCAACACGCTGGGGGTCGGTGGCGGTAAATTCAGGCGGCAACATTTTTCGCGCGGCGTCCAAATCGGTCGCCACCATTTCGCGGGCACGCGCACGATTTTCATGCGATATTTCCGGCATTGGCGAAATGCCGTTTATTATCGCATTCATGTAATATCCAGTGCCACCGACAAAAATCGGCGTGCGCCCCGCCCCGCGTGCAGCATCATATTCGCGCCGTGCCATTTGCAGATAATCCGCCACGCTGATTTGCGCCGACAACGGCAATATGGAAAACAACCGATATGGCACACCATCGATTTCATCAGAAACACTGCGGCCGGCGAACGGACTGGCCGATATGTTTTCTATGCCGCTGTAAATTTGCACACTGTCACAATTAATAATCACGCCGTTGTGTTCGCGTGCCAAACGGTGTGCGTATTCACTTTTGCCCGATGCAGTTGGCCCCGTGACAATAAAAGATGTATGTTTTTCAACCATTTGCGGCAATTATAAACGCGCACGCCCCGGAATTCAAGCACAACCCACACGTGAAAATTTCAGATTGCACATTTTTCATATCGCGCTATAATACCCGTCGTCCAATAATAGTAAAAAAACGAAAGGAATAAATTATGTCAAAAGTAAGAGTTGCTATTAACGGTTTCGGCCGCATTGGTCGTTTGGTGTTGCGCGCGGCGTTGGTATCTGGGCGTGACGACATTGAATTTGTGGCGGTGAACGATTTGGCACCGGCCGAACAAAATGCGTATTTGTTGCAGTATGATTCTGTGCACGGCAAATTGCCGATGGACGTCAAACTGGACGGCGAATATATCATCGTCGGCAACCAGAAAATCAAATGTATTGCTGAAAAAGATCCAACTAAATTGCCATGGCGCGATTTGGATATCGACATCGTTATGGAATGCACGGGCATTTTCACCGCTGCGGACAAAGCGCGCGTGCATTTGGACCAGGGCGCAAAGCGCGTTTTGGTTTCTGCGCCGTCTGCGGGTGCGGATAAAACAATCGTGTTTGGCGTGAACCAGGATACCCTGACATCAGACGATTTAATCGTGTCCAACGCGTCATGCACAACAAATTGCCTGGCCCCAGTGGCCCAGGTTTTGGATAACACATTCGGTATTGTGTCTGGGTGGATGACCACTGTACACGCGTACACCGGCGACCAACAATTGTTGGATAAAAATCACAAAGATTTCCGCCGTGCACGCGCAGCTGGGCTGTCCATGATTCCGACCAGCACCGGCGCAGCCAAAGCAATCGGATTGGTGTTGCCGAAATTGGCGGGTAAATTGGACGGCATGGCCATTCGCGTGCCGACACCGGACGTATCCGTTGTTGAATTGGTTGTGAATTTGGAACGCGACGCCACGGTTGACGCCGTGAACAACGCCATGCGCGCGGCTGAATCCAAAACATTCGGATATAACGAATTGCCGATGGTTTCCGTCGATTTCAAAGGCGACATGCACAGTTCCATTTTTGACGCCACCCAGACCAAAGTCCTGGGCGACCGTTTGGTGCATGTGACCGCATGGTACGACAACGAATGGGGATTTTCGAACCGCATGGGCGACACAGCCGTAGCGATGGGAAAATTAATCAAATAAAAACCGGGGCATTCGCCCCGGTTTTTATTAGAGTGAAGAGTGGAGAGTATAGAGTGCAGATGTTGTCTGCGGGCATTCGCCCGCAGTGCTTTTTTATTTCTCGCGATGACAAAGGGGGAGTAAGGGGATTGTCTCGCACTCTCTGACCACCCCGCCCTGCGGGCACCCCTCCAATGGAGGGGAACTGGCTGCGTACCGTCGCGGAGTAAAGTTCCCCTCTGCGGAGGGGTGGCACGAAGTGCCGGGGTGGTTTATTCCATTGCGCAGGGTTGTTCGAATTCATATATGCCGGTGGTGTCTGTATACGATACACCCGCTGGGGCGTACATTATGCACGAACCGTCTGGGCTGGTCACAAGGCAACTGGTTGCTGTGCCGGCGGACGTATAGCCCGTTGGGCATGAAGTGTTCGCAATATCCATGTGTTCCTCGACCACCGCGATATAACCCGACGGGCATGAAGTTGATGGGGTGCTTATTGCCTGCGCTGGCGGAACAACGACTACTCCACCTCCTACATCCAGGGCCATCGCAGATACCGGACAACATAATGCACATAAAATCAGTATTCTTTTCATTGCGCGCCCCCGTTAGTCAGACAGATAACGAAACAGCGCAGACCGAAAGGCCGCAAGGTCCCGGACGTTGGTCGCACAGTTGGCCGCGCAAAGCTGGGCGCAAACACCGGCCGACGAGTACGAGGAGTACACCCAGCGCGAAACGGCTGGACTTATCATACGACACCAGCAATATTTATTATCGTCACTTGTTGATGATATATCCAGTTTTGTCGCTGTGGCGTATTGATATGCGCCTTTTGTACTACTGCATATTCCTATACCGCTTATCGGTGTGCTTACCCCGTTTGTTGTACACGTATCTGCCCAATCGGTATGATATTGGTATTGTGTAGGACTTGAGGTGCACGTCGTACTGCTGTTCAAGGCCACGCACTTCGTCACGGCGTGGGCGCCGGTGGTGGTTATGGCGCATAGCATTGCGCCGGCGATTAAAAACAGTTTCGAAATTTTCATTACTCTGACTCCCCCTGTATGTCCCCATCGATTCGTGTTTGGGGGCCAATCCCCGCAGAATCCAAAGGGTCGTTTATTTTCGGCATTTCTATGTGGACATTATAGTGGAATTTCTGGGCTTGCGTCAACTAAACAAATGCCGAATCTAAACCACCCTTTATTTTCGGCATCTTTTTTTGCATTTTTCGGCAGATTTCCGCGCCACAGCGCGCGATTTTATTACCGTTGCGGAATAAAGTTCCCCTCTGCGGGGGGGTGGCGCGCTTTGCGCGACGGGGTGGTCATTGTGTCCCCCCCCCCCCCGTCATCGTAAACGATGACACCCCCGCCCAGAACCACCCACGCAAACTATGTTTGCGCGGGGCCCGATGGGTGCGGTGGGCATTCGAGTATGTCATTGCTCGCGCACTCTCTCCCCCTGTCATTCCCGCGCAGGCGGGAATAGGGCTTGGATTGTTATTAGTTATTTAATTAGGGAAATAATTCTGCGTTGTGTTTTTATTATTACGAAATCTGCGATATGAATTTAATAGACCATATTCCCGCCTTGTCCACCCCACAAACACATTCGTGTTTGCGGGGGCCCCGGGCGCGGGAATGACAAGTTATGGGGAGTAAGTGCATTTTCTCGCACTCTCTAACCACCCCGGCCTGGCCACCCGCGCGACGTGTCGCGTGGGTGGCCAGGCCAGGGTGGTCATTGTACTGGCGGTGGGCATTCTGGGGCGGCGGTGTTTGCCGATGAAAAGGTGGGACAGACGTGAAGTTTATTTTTTATAAAAAACTGCTTGCATTTATTCCGGGAACAGTATAATATATGTCCTGCTCTTTGGGGTTGTAGCTCAGCTGGTTTAGAGCGTCTGCCTGTCACGCAGAAGGTCGCGGGTTCGAGCCCCGTCAATCCCGCCACAAATTTGCCGCCGCATGGCGGCGTTTTTATTTCCCGCCACGCCGCGCATGCGGAATAATATTCTGTTGATATATTTTGGTGGATTGATATACTGTTATCAACCATAACAAAGGGGAAAATATGAACATCAAATCTTTTGCCTGGATTGCGGGCGCTTTGGCTTTGGCCGCGTGCGGTGACAATACGCCGAATCCTGAAATGTTAAAGGGTATGAATTTTATTTCTGCGGGCGCGGGTGCCGATATCACATTGTCGTTCGACGCGAATGAAATGCGCGTCAATGGCCAGGTCGTGAACCTGTACAACGGTTCGTACGAGGCCAACGGCAACCAAATCAAATTCAGCCCGTTCGCGTCAACTATGATGATGGGCCCAATGGACGCTATGCAGACGGAACAGGATTATTTCCAATTCATGACAACGGTTGAAACGTATGAATTGGCCGATGGACGTTTGACTTTGAAAAACGCAGACGGCAAAGAAATCGTGTTCCAACAGATTGAACCAACCCAGGTAGAAACTGTCGAAACAGTCGAAGTTGCCACAGATGCCCCGGCCGACGCAGTCGCGATTCCGGTTGCGGCGCCTGATTCTGCGGTTGCTGAATAATACAGACAAACAAAATTTATAACCGGCAATATTGACTTGACAACAGTTCAAATGCCGGTTATAATTTGCCGGCGTTTTGGATTGAATAAATTCAAAATCAGTGGCAGTTTTGGCCCCATCGTTCCCGCCAGAACCACCCACGAAAATAAATTTTCGCGGGACCCGGTGCGGGAATGACAGCGGCCCAGGTAAAATTGAAAGGTTTTACCGCACAGTTTTGGCCCCATCGTCTAGAGGCCCAGGACACCGCCCTTTCAAGGCGAGAACACCAGTTCGAATCTGGTTGGGGCTGCCAAAATAAATAACGACCCGTTTGGGTCGTTTTTTTATTTTGCTGTCTGCCCCCAGATTTGAACTGGTACAGTTCGTGCGCGAAGTTGGTGAAAACACGCATTGCGTGTTTGAACCTTACGAGCCGAAAGGGGCCCGCCATGCCGCCAGGCATGGTGGGAATTACAATCTGGTTGGGGCTGCCAAAATAAATAACGACCCGTTTGGGTCGTTTTTTTATTTTGCTGTCTGCCCCAGGGCGGCAACCCCGTTTGAACATTGCCTGGGGACGATTTAAACATAGGAATCTTTACTGCTGTACACGTGTGGGAATACGTGATACTATTCAACCTATCCTAGAACACGTTCTGGGTTATAAACAAGGAGAGAGAAAATGACACATAATAATGTATGGTCTGCGGTTGACAGAATCGCGGCAAAAATGGGCCTGTCCTGTTCCGGGTTGGCACGGGCGTGCGGCATGGACCCGACCGCGTTCAATAAAAGCAAGCGCGTATCCAAATACGGCAAACCACACTGGCCATCGGGCAACACTTTGTCCAAAATTGTGTCTGTCGCGAAATTAAGCCCAGAAGAATTCGGCAGAATTTTACGTCAAAAATAACACATGCCCCCGCCCCATCGGCGGGGTATTTTCTGGGCAGACAAAAATTAACGGGGCGTTCGCCCCGTTATTATATCAGTTTCGCATCGCGCAACAACTGTTCCAGGTATGTACCACGAACGTGTTTCATGCCCTGTTTTTCCAACAGCTTCATAACCCACGGAACGTCCAATTGCTGCAGTTTTTTACAATCGTTCAAATAATAAATACTTTGCAACAACATGCGAATATCAAAACAGGAATCGAAAACTTCGGGAACACCGCGGTCGATATTTAACAGGGTGTATACGGCCTGCATCGCTGTGCGTACCGAATATTCTGTGGTGAACACAGTGTCGCGTTCTGTTTCTGCATAGTTGCCAATAAACGCCAGGTTCACAGAACCACGCGGCACAACCAGTGGTCTGTCGCCCAATGCACGCGGCATAAAATACGTTGTTATATACGGCATGTGCGACGGGACTGTGCTGGATTTATTGTGCGCGATATCGTCAATTTGCGCCAGTGGCACGCCAATATGATACAGCCATTCCGCGCATAATTCTGCGCCTGTGCAGTCCGCGATTTTTTTCTTTACATAATTTCCGTCTGTGTCGGACAACAACCCATATGTCCAAACGACAATTTCGTTTGGTTTTTGTGCACGAAAATGCGGCTGGCGCGAAATGCTGAATCCGTACAGCCAATTGGAATCTTTGATTGTCACAGGACCGCTGCTGACGATTGATCCGCTGTGCGGATTTTTTTTGCAGATTTTTTCTATGTACGGCACGACTGTGTCATCAAACAATGTGATTGTCGCAGATATAACCCAATTCGCAGCCGGAATATTTTCACAGAATTTTTCGGGTCGTCCAAATTCATCGCACTGGGCCGCCAGATTTTTCCACAACTGCCACGACGCGCCCAATTCGTGCGTTTGTTCTGCGGGGGTGTCGTTATCGCCGTATGTGGTGCTTTCGGTTATGGAACCATTGGTGACGAAAACCAAATCATCTGGTGACAATTTGATTTCGCGACGACGGCCCGATTTTATCAATTCTATTTTTTGGGCGATTTTTTTGTTTTGTTTGCAATTGACGTCTATGTTGGTAATCGTTGTATCAAAATGAAATTTTACACCGTGCGATTCCAACCAGCGCACCAGCGGCGTTATCAGTGATTCATATTGATTATATTTCGTGAATTTTAATGCAGACATGTCCGCCAATTTGCCAACATGATGAATGAAACGCAATAAATAGCGGCGCATTTCCATCGCACTGGACCATTTTTCAAACGCAAACATGGTCGCCCAATATAACCAGAAATTGGATTCAAAAAATTCATCACCAAATACTTGATCGATTTGAACGTCCTGTAATTTTTCTTCGGGCGTCAGGGCTAAATCTATCATTTCACGAATAGCGGTCGGCGTCAGTGTTAATTTGCCGTCGTCGCGCATGCGGTGGCCACGGCGTTCAATCGCACGGCAATGTGAAAAACTGGGGTCGGATTTATTCAGCCAATAAAATTCGTCCAACACGGAAATGTCTGGATTTTCCAACGACGGAATCGAACGGAACAAATCCCACAGAGTTTCAAAGTGGGCCTCCATTTCGCGGCCACCACGAATAATAAATCCGCGCTGGGGATTTTTTATGCCGTCCATACTGCCGCCGGCGATGGGTAATTCTTCGAAAATGTGAATTTTGTTGCCGCGCATTTTACCGTCGCGAATCATGAACACGGCGGCCGCCAATCCAGCCAGTCCACCACCAACTATGTACGCAGATTTTTTCGACGCGTCTGATGGTGGTAATGGGTTGGCAAATGCTTCGTAATTGCCATTGCTGTAATACATTATGTTTCTCCTTTGGTTATATGCACGCCATAATTTTAAACAGTGCCCGCGGGCAAATAAACAGGACTGATTTCACATGCCATTTTTCACTTGAGTCATATGAATAAAATTTCTATGATAAAAATAACGAAAGGGGTGACAACATGGGGAAAATTCCGTATTTCTGGGTATTTATGGGTTTGGTGTTGGCGGCATGTACTGATGGTGGGTCGCCTTCGGCGGGGCATATCAACATGCGGCCCGAGGGTATGACCCCAGGTCGCGGCCCTGAGACCGACACGGTCAAGGGCAGTAATAATGCCGTCACCGGTATGATTGTCACAAACAAGGCGCAGGTTATTAATTATATCGCGAGTGAGTTCAAGGGCGCCCCGACATGGGAAAATAAAACGTCCGACAATACGCTTATTGCCAATGCGGCCATTGAAATCGCCAGTGGCGAATACAGCACATATGACGCGGAAAACAGTGGCGTATGGGGGCCGGCGCTGTGGGTGGTGTCGCATGATTTATATTCCACGTGCGGGTCGGCGGAAAATGTTGCTAAATGCGTATCCGATTGGCGTACGGAAAATCCTGATGTGGTCAGCCAGGAACTGAATACACTGTTGCGTAATGCACAGGCACTGGATATCACAGACGCGATTTTTGCAGACGCGGAAAATACACAATTGCACTTTACCGTTGGCGAAAACGGCAAAATCGACAGCATCGTACTGGGCCGCACAACGTATGGGCGCGACAGTGACAGTGGAAACGTGTTCACGGCCGAAAACGGCAGCAGTGTGACATATGACAGTGGTGCAACTTTGGCGCAAAAATTCCAATTGTCGTATTCTGATTTTGGAACATATCAAATCACGACCAATGATGTTGCGGGACCAAAAATCGCCTTTGCTGGTGGGTACGGTGATAAACGTATTGAGATAGCAAACGTTGCCGCGTTGGACGGCAAAACGACAACGTTTACCGGCAAAGCCATTGGGACCGTCGCAAATGGCAATAAAACAATAGATTTGGACGGCAGTGCGACATTGAAATTTGATGACACGGGGGCTGCGCCTGTGACTACGTTGGGCGCCACCGGATTTTCCAATTGGTACAGTTTTACCGTCACCCAGGAATCTGACCAAAATCCAACAATTCAATTTGATACAAGTTTAACCAATAAAGTCCCCGAAGGTTTCCAGGTCGAGGGCAATGGCGATGTATCCATGAATGTCGGATATTATGGTCCAAATGCCGATACACCGATAGAGGCCACCGGACTGGTACAATATACCGAGGGCGATATAAAGATGGACATGGCGTTCGGTGTTAAACAATAAATAATCGCAGGGGGAACGGGCATGAAGCGAACTTTGGTTGCCACAATCAGTGTGCTGATGTTATTAACCGCATGTGCAACGGACAACAGTTCGCCAACGTACCCGATGGGCAGTGACGGATATGTGCCCAGGCCGGTAAATCCAGCCACGGGTTTTGAAAACACCGATGATTACGTTGCGATACGTGACAATCAAAACATCACACCAATGTACATGCGCAGCGAAAATCAGGTTGCTGATTATATCGATTATCGATTAAATGAATGGGATTCTTTTAATCCAGATTTTGGTGATGATGTTAATCGCGGGGATATCGCGGCGGCGGCGCTGTTTTTGACCAACCCAGATTTAACAGCCAAGGATATAAATAACTATTTCAATGGCAAAGAACAACTGTTTCACATGGCGATGTATGTCATAGACAATCGTTTGGACAGATGTTTTGATGGGGGCACCACCCCGGCGGCGTGCTTTATTGATTGGCGCGATGATAAAACTGATGATTTTAATGCCATTGCCACAGAAATAAAAAACAATGCCGTGGTATTATATCCAACGGAATCTGGGGAAAATCAGGCCATATTTAAAACTGATTCAGATAAACTGTTAACGTTTATTTTTGACAATGATTCTGGTCGCATTTCTGGAATAAAATTTGGTGCGGGTGATAATGCAACACAATATTCCACTGGTGACGGTCATGTGTTCGAACAAATAACCGACGATGCAATAAAAACATTACAGTATGATTCTGTGTCACGCGCAGATGGTGTTGGACTGACGTATTCTGATTTTGGGCATTATTATACACAAACACTGAATCAAAACAGCGAAATATCGGATATGGGCAGTGGCGTTTTTGCAGGCGGATATGCGTCAAAGCAAATTACACCAGATGTCGCCAAATTTAACAAAACCGCATTTTCTGGCAAAGCGGTTGCCAAGGTGACGCCCACTGATAACCAATCACACAATTTTTATGGAAATGCAACTTTATACGTTGACACGAATGGCGACACAAATTTAACCGCGGACTTTGCAGATTGGTATACTGTTGTTGCGGAATCAACATTGGGTTCGTCTGGGGCACAATTCACATTCACTGGCAACGACCAGAATATTGATGAAAAATATCGTTTTAACAACGATACATTATCGGGCACCATGAATATCGAATATTATGGACCAGATGGCACCACCGTGACCGAGGCCGTAGGCCTGATTAACGTGGCGGAACAAAACGGTTTGCGCGCCGATATGGCATTTGGTGTAAAGTAATATTTTGAAAAAAATAGTTCTGATTATTTGTTTTGTTATGTGTTTGCCTGGGGTGACCCGGGCAAATTCTGCGTTGGGCACCGCGGGGGTGGCCGACAACAATTCCACCCCGCGCGAAGTGACCATGTCCGCACTGGACGCGATGAAAATGGTTGGCGCAATGGTGGACAACGGCGAATTGGATATGGCCGAACAAATTCTGGACAAAATGCCTGCGTTTGGGGGCGGGCCGCTGGAAATAGAACGTTGGTTTTTGACCGCACGAATTGCCGCATACAGGGGCGATTTTGACACTGCAATTGATATTTATCGCGATATTTTGGACGCGCACCCAGATTTGGCACGTGTGCGTTTCGAATTGGCTGTGTGCTATATGAAAACAAAACAATGGTATCGCGCGGATTATCAATTGCGCCTGGCCATGGCGGGAAATGATTTGCCGGATAATATTCGGCAAATGATGAACTATTACCGTTATGTTATTCGGCAAAATAAAAATTGGAATGTTTGGTTTAATTTTGGCGCGGCACCCGATAACAATGTTAACAATGCCACCGGTGGCCAGGAATGCGTTATGACGCCGCTGGGGCCGTTGTGTCACAATTTAGTGGAACCTGAATCTGCGGTCGGGTTTAATTTGGCATTCGGGGGAAATTACGAATTTAAATTGTCCGAACAGTGGCGCTGGAAAACCGAGGCCGGCATATATTCCAACACGTATACTTTGCATGATTATGACGATTTGTATCTGTATGCGTCAACGGGCCCGCGATTTATCTGGTCGCGGGGTGATGTATGGGCCGCTGCGGTTGGGTCGCGGCGTTGGTATGGGTGGGACAAATATAATTGGTCGGCCGGTGGCCGCATTGGCGCCAGTTATGATTTTACCCGCAAATTACTGGGGCGGTTGGATTTTCAGATTACGTCCAACAAATACGATGTTTATGCAGAATATCTGAACGGCGAAACGTATTCGTTGAATACTGAATTGTTTTATTCCATTTTGCCGAATTTTTATACTGTATTGCGCACAGGCGTCGCACGCGAATGGGCGGCGTCGGAAACATATTCGTATTGGACCCCGCGCGTCAGTATCGGCATTGGCGCAGAATTGCCGTGGGGATTCAATCTGTATGTGGAACCGGCGTTTTATTGGCAACTGTATGATGGCCAGCAATGGTCTGTCCAGGACGGTTGGTTCAAACGGGTGACTGAACGCGATTTTTCGCAACGCTATGCCGTGTATTTATCGAACAATAAATTTGACGTTATGGGGTTCGTGCCGACGGTCGTGTTCAGTTATACCCGCCGCGATTCCAATATATGGCAACGTGAATACGACAGATGGGCGGTGGAATTTACAATGTCCCAACGTTTCTGATACAACAAACACGGCACCGATTGGTGCCGCGTTTATAAACTGAACATGCCACAAATAAATTAGTGGGGCATTTTAGCTTCGGTCATTACGACATGTTTACGCAGTTTCGGATCGTATTTGCGGAATTTCATTTTACCGGCGGTATTTTCCGAACGCGTGTTTTTTGTTGTTGTATAGAAATAGCCAGTTTCTTTGTTTTCCAGCTTTACAACTTCTTTGCTGCCTTTCTTTGATGCCATTTTATAAACCTTTTATCTATTGTGCGTGGTATTTTATGGTAAAAATTACTGGAAATCAAGTACTTTTTATCATAGTATTATCAATACGATGCGGGTATGGCGACTACGCAGCGAAGCGAAGTGCCGCCGGGACGCAGAACATATTGTTGTACAGAACGCGGGTATGGCGAAACTGGCAGACGCGCTGGATTTAGGTTCCAGTGGGGCAACCCATCAGGGTTCAAATCCCTGTACCCGCACCAATATTTCCCATTAATACACCGGATAATTACGCGGATACGACGCATCGGGGCGTGCCAGTTCGGATTTTACCCCGCACGCCGATGTTGCCAATGTTGCCAATAACAAAAATCCCAAAAATATTTTTTTCATTTATTTTCCAAATTTACCACTGCGCGGGAAACCAACGGGAACTGTACGCCCCTGGGACGCACGACGGCCCGCCCATGGTGCCCAATCGTCCAGTTTGGTTGTGCCGCGCCCGGTTGTCCACCCAAATCCGTCCGACGCGTTGAAAAACATCACGTCCAAAACATATGTGCGTTCTGCATTGTATTTTTGCAGAATTACGCCCTTGCCCCGGGTCATTTCAGGAATTTCGGCGGTCGGGAATATTAACAATTTATCATTTGACCCAGACATCGCAACCGTATCGCCAGTGACGGGCACACACATAATTGCCCTGTTGCGATCGTCTGTGTTCATGATTTGTTTGCCGGTGCGTGTTTGCGCCAGGCAATTTTCACCCGCAACGATGAATCCGGTTCCATGGCGTCCAACCAACAAATATTTTGCCGATGTATCCAATACAAACGCAGCGACTATGTTTTCGTCCGCACCGATATCGGCCATCATACGCACTGATTCACCAAACCCGCGCGCAGACGGCAAATCGTTCGCCGATAAAGTGAACATTTTTCCACCACTGGCAAACAAATTGATTTTATCCGTGGACATGGCGTGAAATGCGAATTGCAGTTCGTCGCCCTCTTTGAATTTCATGTCCAGGTTGTTTAAATCCAGCGTACCTTTGGCGGCACGAATCCAACCGGCGGTGGACAGTATGATTGTCAGCGGTTCTTTTTCGATAAATTCATCGGTGTTTACGACGATTTCCTGGGTTGTCGGCACCCATTGAGTACGACGGTGCCCCAGCGCAGTTTTTTTATCATAGCGTTTTTTAATATCTGCGAACCAGGCCTTTAACTGTTCATTTTGGGCGTCTGGACTGGCCAATAATTCGCGTAATTGTTTTTGTTCGGCCAATAATGCGGCATCTTCGCGGCGGATTTCCATTTCCTCTAATTTGCGCAATGAACGCAGACGAGTGTTCAGAATTGCCTCTACCTGGATTTCGGTCAATTTGAATTCGGACATTAATACAGATTTTGCGTCATCTTCGTTTCTGATGATTTCAATTACACGGTCCAGATTCAAATAAACTATTAATAACCCACCCAGGATTTCCAACCGGCGTTCAATGTTGCCCAGCCGCCAATTCGTGCGACGCACCAGTACGTTTTTCTGGTGCGCGATAAATTCACGCAAAACATCGCCAATGCCCATAACGCGTGGCACACCACGTGAATCGATGACGTTGAAATTCATATTGAATTTGTATTCCAAATCCGTCATCGCAAATAAATGCGCCATCATTTTATCCGCCGGGACATTACGGCTTTTGGGGGTGATTACAATTCGTACAGATGTTGTAGATTCGTCCGCAATATCGTCCACCAATGGCAATTTTTTCGCGTCTATTAAATTCGCGATTTGTTCCACCAGTTTAGATTTTATCAATCCATATGGAATTTCTGTGATAACGACCTGTTCCGCGCCACGATCCAATTTTTCCACGTCCCATTTTGCGCGAATGCGAAATGCGCCACGGCCTGTATCATAATTTTTTACAATTGTATCAAAAGAATCAATCAGTACGCCACCCGTTGGAAAATCTGGCCCGATTAATTTTTTCATAATCTGGGCGGTTGTGGCGTCTGGATTATCCACCACCAGGGTCAAGGCATCACAAACCTCGGCCACGTTGTGGGTGGGGATATTGGTTGCCATGCCGACGGCAATACCCATGCCGCCATTGGCCAACAAATTCGGAAATGCCCCGGGCATAACCACAGGTTCCACTGTGGTGCCGTCAAAATTCGGCATCATGTCGACGCTGTCTTCGTCAATGCCCTCCATAATCAACATGGCGGCGTCGGTCATTTTGGATTCGGTATAACGATATGCCGCCTGGGGATCACCGTCGATATTACCAAAGTTTCCCTGGCCATCAATTAATGGATAGCGCACGGAAAAATCCTGGGCCAGACGAACCATCGCATCGTACACAGATGAATCACCATGCGGGTGATAATGACCCAACACGTCACCAACAACGGTTGCACATTTACGAAATGCCGCACTGGGCGATAATTTTTGCCGCAGCATCGAATATAAAATGCGACGATGAACGGGTTTCAGCCCGTCACGCACATCGGGCAATGCACGCGACACAATTGTGCTGACCGCGTATGACAAATACCGTTGGGACAGTGCGTCCGACAGTTGTTGTGAATCTATTCTTTCGATAATTTCCTTGCTCATGACAGTGATAAAATTAAAACATTTGAAAAAAAATAACAACTGAAAAAAATTGCACTTTTTTGACTTGCAATTTATTTTTTTATGTATATATGTATATACAAACTTTGGTTCCCCATTTTTGGGGCGGGCTGCTGGGGTTTCTGGCAAGTCGGGGCATTTGAATCCGTTTCAGATGTCTGAATGTACGCGACGCGCATATGTCGGCGTTGCGAACCAATCAAACAAAACATAAAAACGAACTGTGGTGAAACTGGCCATGCGCGCCAGTCGGCCATTTTGATTGCAAAGCAGGAGGACAATTATGCACATATTAAAAAGAACCGTTCCGTACGTGCTGTCCAGCGCAGCTGTGATGTTCGGCATAGGAAATATTTCCAATTCAGGCAATCGCGTTGGCAAATATGCCAGTCCTGATACACAATTCATTGCGGAAATTCGTCCCGCCCCAAAAACGCCACTGGTGCTGGATTTTGTATCAGACACAAACAAAGACACGGACAGCAGTGCCGTCAGTGCCACCGCCGCACGATATGATGTTATATACACCCGCGCAAACGGCAACCAATTCCGTCGCAGTGGGGGCACACGCGCATGGCGCAATAATAATCCGGGGTGTTTGCGGTATTCTGAATTTACTGTGACCCAGGGCGCAATTGGACACGCCGGCGGATTTGCTGTATTTCCCGATGATTCAACCGGAATGCAGGCAATTTGTGCACTGTTAAAATCGGACAGTTATCGTGATTTAACTATATCCCAGGCGATTTTCAAATATGCCCCGCCCCATGAAAATGATACTGAAAACTATAACGCCAGTTTGCGGAAAATTACTGGGCTAGATACGGCCACAAAATTATCCGCACTGACCGATGAACAAATTATGCGCGTGGCGCGCGCAATCCGCGTGGTCGAGGGCTGGACCCCCGGTCGCGAAACATATATCTATGTCGCGCCAAAACAGGTTCCATCACGCGACACAGTTGATTTTTATGCCGCGTTGCAAAATCAGATTGTGCAAAAGCAATTTGAACGGGTAATATAAAAAATCGCGCCATTGGCGCGTTTTTTATTTATGACAATTTATTTTTTATTTCGCGTATGCGGGCCAAAATTTCACGCAAATCGGCATCTGTCACCGTGGGGGTGGGACGATTATGAATTTCGTCCGCCAATACTATGCACAATGTTGCCAACAGTGCATTTTCCGGCAATGGCCCGATTTTATCCAATATTTCGCGGGCGCGCGCGTCCACCATTTTGCCCAATTCTATCAGGCGGCCTTCTTGGCCATCTTCGCAACCCATGGGGTAATTTTTGTTGACAATTGGTATGGACACAACACTCATTTCAAATTCTTTAGTATAGATATGGATTGATTTATCATTTCCGTGGCATTGGCATTTTTTTCACGCAGGGTGCGCACCTGTTCGGTCAGGATTGCAACCTCCAGATCCGTTTGTTTGCCGGCATTAACCGCCACGGAACGCAATTTTGCGGCCAAATCTTCGACTGTGGCCAATTCCTGAAAAATTTGTTGTTTTAAATCGGACATATTATCAGTGTAAGATATTTTTTGCATGCGTTCAACACTAAAATGTGGTATAATGTCCGCATCAAGTGGGGGATTTATTTCAATGAAAACTAAAATCATTTACATTTCGGGTAATGAAGTATTTGATATGGCCGATATTCGTGCCGCTTTTGAAGAGGTTAGAAACACATTACACCTGGGGTCGGACACGGTTATGTTTGGCGTGCCGGTTGATAATGATGACGCTTTTGCTGGTGCGGTGAAAACCGATGATGTTGCGCCCGTGCAGGTTGTGGAAACGGCGCCGGAAATTGATGATGACGTGGCACCTGTAATCACAAGCGTGGCGGTGGCAGATGTTGTACCCGAACCCGAAACTGTGCCCATGAAAAAATCCACAAAACGCGGTCGGGCAAAAAATAAAGTGACCCAGCCCGTTGTGGACGCGACCCCAGTTGATACGGACGAAAACGCGGACACGCAAAAAATTATTCCTATATTATCAGTTTTGGGCGGAAAATCGGAATCTGCGTTGGATAACGCAACCGAAATTTCCGATACAAAATCCGACACGGTCGATGAAATAACAGATGAAAGCGCGACGGATATTCCCGATATTGATATCAGTGCTGAATTTGATTCTGTATCCGTGGCGGCCGATGGCGACGATACGCCACATGCGGAAATTGTCGATATGATAACCGATGACGCGCCCGAGGCACCAATCGAAAAGACACTGGAACAGTTATTGGAAAGCATGACCCCCCTGCGCGAAGATACTGTCGAAGATATCGTCCCCACCACCAGCGATGAAAATGTTTCCCCCGACATTGATTTGAATGATCTGGTTGCGGACGATACAATCGACAATGCGGGCGACGGTGATGCAACGCTGGAAAAACTGGCGGCGGAATTTGCCGAAAATCAGGATAAAATTCCTGAGACACCAAAACCTGAATCACACAGCAAAATCGGAAAATTAAAAAATATTCTGCCATTTAAAAAGGCCAAACGCGAAGATACCGGCATTATGGGCGATTTGTTCGGCTGGGCCGGGATTGCAGCCAATGACGATGATTTTTCTATACCGGGATTTTTTACCCAGGCGGCGTCTTCTAAAAAATAGGCAGATTTTATGATTTCATATGAACACGGATACAATTATTAGATTACTGCAAAATTCTGGATTCCATATTTTGGGAATCGATAACTCGTATTTGTATCTGGAAGATCCATCGTGCGTATTACGCAGTTTTGAGACGTTTATCGATTATGCCTGGATTGCCATTACATGCATAGTTGGGGTGTTTTTATTCGGCTGGGCTATATCGATGATACGGGGGGCGAAAACTGACTATTTTACCAATTTACGAAATTTAATCATTATGCTGGGCACGCTGTCTGCGGGCGGATTTATTGTGAATTTAATCTGGGGTGATGATTTATTTGCACGTGGGTGTCGCACTATTCGCGTGTCCGTCGATGAATTAAATACTGTGTTGGATATGCGAAATGCACAACTGTCACAATATAACGAATTTAATTTTTATGAACATTTCGAAATTGACGATTCTGGGGCAACTGCGTATGCAGATGCACCGCTGATGGCGGCCGGGGCGCCGGTTGATTTACAATCTGTGACTGTGTCCGGTGACGATGATGCCACCCAATTCCAGCCAAATCAGGATATCGCCGCATCGTATCCCGCAAATGCCCAGTCCCCAGTCAGCGCGCAGGAAATGTCACGCGATGTTGTATACACCAACAGGGACGGCACGCGATACAGAAAAACTGGCGGTTCGCGCGCATGGCGCAATAACAACCCGGGCAATATCAGGTATTCTGCATTTACACGTCGTGCCGGCGCCATTGGCCAGGCCGGCGGTTTTGCCGTATTCCCGGACGAGTCCACCGGTATGCGCGCCATATCATCGTTGTTGCAAAGTGACAGTTATATAAATCTGACCATTGCGGGCGCAATCAGTCGCTATGCGCCGCCTGTGGAAAACGATACCGCTGCGTATCACAGATCCATTCAAAAACTGACCGGGCTGTCCATCAATCGCCGTATTAGTGATTTAAGCGAAGCGGAACTGTCGCGTGTGGCAAATGCTATTCGCCAGATAGAGGGCTGGTCGGTCGGACGAATTGTATCTATGTAAAAAAAAACTGGGGGAAATTATGAAGCGCAATCAACAATCTGGGAATGTGGTATTTAATATTTTATTGGTCGTTATGTTTATCATAATCGGCGTGTTGATTTATATACTGGCGGGTGGGCCGGTGCCTAAATTGGGCGATACGCGTGGTGTTCAATCCCCAGACATGGAATTTACAGACGACGATGCAACCGTGGCGCAAATTACGTCACGCGATACCGGCGAATTTTCAGATGGTTTGGTGCGCCCCAGTTTTTCTGAACAATATCCGTTGGACGAATTCGGGGCGGGAATTGCCGAACGGGCTGTGTTTGACATCGATATTAACGATGACGGGCGCATGGACAGAATTACCCGCGTTCGCAATGAAAATGGGACTGACCATGGGTATTACGAGTATAAAATTGAATTAAATCAAAATGGGAACTGGGTTGATATTACCCCCGATGGTTTTCGCACGACCGAGGGCGCAGAATGCGCGTTGCAAAAATTACAATTTAATTTTCGCCCGCAATTCAGCGTTGTAAAAATTTCGCGCAAATGGTCTGAAACATGGGTCACACCAACAATGGCCACGCGGACGGTGTACACTTTTAACGACGGAAAATTGCAGGCGTCTGCGCCCCAGGAATTAAAAACTGTATGTGACGTGACAGATTTATTTTAATTCAATAAAAACATATTGCGCGCAGAATAAACTATGCCACCGGACACCACATAGTGATCCAGCAATTGAATATCGACCGCGGCCAACAAATCCCGAACCACTGTTGTGATTTTTATATCATCGGTTGAAAAAGTTGTGTTTGGCGTCGGATGATTATGTACCATTAACACCGCAACTGCATTTAATTCCAACGCACGTTTTAATATTTCACGCGGATAAATGGCCGCCCAATCATTTGTGCCAACACTGTGCAGGTCATCTGATAATAATCTGTAATCCTGACCCAGGTACAGGACATGACTTTCTTCGCGGGTTTTGCCGCCCAACAGCAACAGGCAATAATTTAACAATCCGCGTTCATTGTGAAACACCTGTTGTTGTGCCAATTCGCATTTATATCCAGCCAACATAATTTTATGAATGGATTTTATAAAAATTGCGGTATTGCGCCCAATGCCACGATATTCCATTAATTTTTCAATTGGTGCGGTGATTATGGGATACAGCCCGCCGAACTGTTTCATCATGCCGCGTGCCAGTGGCCGCACATCGCGGCGCGGGATTACAAAACTTAATAATAATTCCAACAATTCGTAATCTGCCAGATTGCCGTCCAAAAATTTCTGGCGCAGACGTTCACGATGTCCGTTATGAAACGCGACATCTGTGACGCCCATATCCGATTTTTTGTCTGACATTATTCCGCCATTTTTTCAGTGAATATTATGACGCCGTCCTCGGTAATTCCCAGGGTATGTTCCCACTGCGCCGACCAACCACCATCAACTGTGCGCGCGGTCCAACCGTCTGGATCTATTTTACATTCGGGACGCCCCATATTTATCATGGGTTCAATTGTAAACACCAATCCCGGTACCATTTTCACCCTGTCCCACATTTTGTCGTAAAAATGGAAAATTTGCGGGTCATCGTGCATAACTTTGCCTATGCCATGGCCAACAAAATCGCGCGAGATTGAAAATCCGTGTGGTTTTACGACAGATTCTATGGTTTTGCCGATTTCAGACAATGGAACGCCGGGGCCGCATACTGCGATGGCGGAATTTAATGCGTCCTGGCACGTTTGAACCAATTCGCGCGCGCGTGGGGCGACATTACCAATCATAAACATACGCGACGCGTCACCGTGGAATCCTTTGTATTCTGCGGTTAAATCAACGTTGACGATATCGCCGTCTTTTAATATAACATCGTCGCTGGGGATACCATGCACAATTACATCATTTACAGATGTGCATATGCTTTTGGGATATCCCTGGTACCCCAGGTCGGACGAACGCGCCCCGTTTTCGCGCAAAAACTGTGCCACCAGACGATCTATTTCCCCAGTGGAAACACCGGCATGAATATGCGGGGTTATAAAATCAAAGCAGCGTGCAACTAAATCGCCAACCACACGCAAACGTTTAAAATCTTTTGGCGCGTATACAGATGATAACATTGATTTATTTCCTTCGTTTAATGGCCATTTTCATTGTGCGCATGGCCAATTTCAGTGCAAAATCACGCAATAATATTTCGCCCGGCATACCAGTCGTGCGCAGTTGCTGTTCCAATTCGGTCAAACGCTGCAATACCGCAACCAAATCATTTTCTGACCAGATTTTCACAGCCAATTCGAATTTATCCTGGACCTTCCAAAACAGGCGGGGCAATTGACCTTCGACAACGGCGGTCAACAGGCGTTTAAAATGTATATTCAGCATGCGAACCAGCGCATTTGGATCAACACCGTTGTACAATAATCTGTCCAATGCGGTCATTGTTTGCTGGATATATCCGGCGGTCAAAGAATATAAAAAATCGTCCATGCTGGCCGCGCCTGTATCAGGCAGGCATTTTTCTACATCGTCCAGTTCAACTGTTTTTTTATCGTTAACATACAATGCGATTTTTGCCAAAAAACCACGCGTAATGCCACGATCGCCCCCCAGGTGCGATGTCATGTACGCCATGGCATCGGGGGTGATTTGCTGAATCCCCGCGTCGGCGGATAATTCGCGACGTATTAATGCCGCCAGCGCACGCGCATCGTCCGTATAGCACGGCAATGTCGCCAAATCTGTTGCGTTTTCAAACAACGCGCGCAATCCACCACCCGCGCGCAAATCGCCGGCCGCAACAATAACAGTCGCACACAGGCCTGAATGCGTGACCAATTCCGAGATTAAATCAGCGTCACTGTCGCCGGCGTTGGATATTATCACCATTTTGCGACCACCAAACATAGATGGACTGCAACTTTCCGCGAACAGTGCGTCTGTTTTGTCACGCAGTTCGTTTGAATCCAGGGCGAACAGGTTATCTTTTTCAATTTCCAATTTTTCAACCGCACGATCACAAAATTCGTCCACCTGGCCTGCGTCAGGGCCATATATTAACACTGCACGAATTTTTTCAATGCCGGTATTAAAATCAGATTCTTTCCATTTCATTATTATTTTTCGTCGTCAGAATTTTCATGCCGATATGTTTCAGTTATTACACGTGTGCCGATTTTATCGGCCAAAACCTGGACCGTGTTTTGAACAGCACTGTTATACGACGCGTTCGCCGCAACCAGATATCGCACAAACGTATATGATTCAGACGCACTTTCCGTGCCACTCATTATTTCTGTATCACCCGCCGACAATGTGTATGTGGCCGTCAGGACGATTTCCTGCCACGTGGCGTCACCGGTGGATTCCAGGGCCTTGTACTGGGTGACGGGTTCCGCCAGGTTTACAGTTAATGTATATTTCGCGCCCGCATCACGCACACCGCCGAATTTGGCATTTAATTCATTACGCAATTCAATGCCGTTAATACCGCTGATGGGCGCGACATAAATATCTGTATCCGCGCCAGTGTACATCGGGCGAAAACCGCATGCCGACAGTAATAATAAAATTGGTATGTATTTTTTCATCTTTTCCTGTTGCTTTTTATCCTTATATTACCTAGAGTTTTAATAAATCGCAAGGGGGAATGATGAATATTTTTATGATGATTTTGGTCGCGATATTCATGGTTGGATTTTATATGATAAGCAGCCCCAGCCAACGCGTGACAGAACAGGAAACTGAATACGCAATTAATAAATCTGATATGCGGTCAATTGCTGAATGCGCGTCGGCCAAACACAATGCACAAATCAAGGGCACCGAATTCAATGATGTTTGTGTGGAACAAAATCAAATCAACAGCCAATTTGTATGTCTGAATTCCAACATGCGTATAACCAGTTGCGAAATTACACGAAATAAACGGCCTGAATACAGTTATATCGTGACCGCAACCACACCAATTGATGTCGACAGTTATAACGATATGCTGGAAATACTGGAAGAATATTTCCCAGACGCCGGCACATTCGGCATATTTATGGACGGCAAAATTATGGTTGGGGGATTGTCTGGGGCACGAATTGTACCGGACGCCATTATTGATGAAATGGAATTAACCAACGGGCAACTGATATATTTCACGCAATATGAAATCCCAGACGAAGAAACTGTTTTCACTGCGCCTGTGCAAACCGATGTTATTTGCCCGATTGGAACGGTTAAAACATACAGATTCGGCCGGTGGCAATGCATAGGATATAACACAAAAACAGATTGTGGCGGTGATATGATTTGGGATTCTGAATTGTTAATGTGTGTGGCCGATGAATCAAAAAAGCCACTGTGTGCGGAACAACAAACGGCTGTGTTGGTCGACAGTGTATGGGAATGCGTGAACCCGTTTCCTGAAAAAGTATGTCCAGACGGCATGATTGCACGATTGAATTATAATACACTGGAATGGGAATGCGTTGTAAATCCAAACGAAATTGCAGATACTAAGAAATGTGACACTGTGTCCCAGGGCGTTATTTTCGGCCCGGTTGGTACAACCGCACGCGTGCCGACAACATCATGCACAGATTGCGAAACTATGATTACAAATCCAGACACGTGCGAATCCGTGTGCGTGCCCGACCCGTCAAAAATTAACGACCCGGCATGTTATAGTGCCACCGGCGATTGCAGTGGCCCGTCGCGCGGATATTATTTCGGTTTTCCATCGTATTCATATGCCACGCACGTTGACGCAGTTGCCGGGTACACAATCCCACTGGACGCGGCACATTCACAAAATCGCAAATTTAACTGTTTGGATTGTGGCGATGGCGAAATAGATTCAGAAAAATCGTTGCCGCCGTATATTTCTGTGTGCAAATAAAAATGCGCCGTGTGGCGCATTTTTACCTGGAATATTGTTTTATTTGCGCGGCAATTTCCTGCATGCGCTGTATTGTGTCTTCGTATTCCTGGCGATAACGTTCTGTGTCGGCGATGGCCTGTTCGTATGTATTGGCGTCACGTTCAGATGGGTTCATGTTGGCCTGGGCCGCGAACATTGTATCGGACAAGATTTCAGAATATTCGTCCAATTTGTCATATTGGCGGCGTAATTCAACCAAACGCGCATCTTTGACGACACGGTCGTATGTTTTATCGAAATTTTCTGCCGCATTTAATTCACGTTGTGCAGACGCCAATTTATTCGCCACAGGTTGCAGAACACTGATTTCATGTTCCATGTCCGCGATTTCCGATTGGGCCTCTATCGTGTCGGCACGGTCATAACGATTGTTGTCGATAAAACGCTGCAAATTGGATATATTGCGGCGATAATTGTCG
The DNA here is from genome assembly GCA_944392815.1 of uncultured Alphaproteobacteria bacterium. Lineage (GTDB taxonomy): Bacteria > Pseudomonadota > Alphaproteobacteria > Rs-D84 > Rs-D84 > Enterousia. The sequence continues at coordinate 158,467 of CALXXY010000001.1, forward strand.
ATTTTGCTGATGGCGCGATGACCGTTATCAACCGCGCTTTGCAGGGCGGGCCGTTTATTGTCCACCAAAGATTTTAAAATATTAAAAACACCCATATTGACGCGACGTGTCATACTCACTCCTTTTACACACGCTAATATAGTACCAAACATATGTTTTGTCAATATACAACGCTAAAAAATATAAAACTCGGTTGATTTTATAAAAATATTGTGGTCTAATTTTGATGATGACAGGTGTTTCTGTCATTGGGTCTTACTAACCCATGGTGTTGATGTCAGAGATGACATTAAATATCTCCAACTGCATCACGGTTGGAGTGCGTGTAATATACAAATAAGCGCGACAATATCAACACATTGTTAGTAAGCTCCAACCACCAGATTTTTTGTTTGGTGGTGTTTTGTTTACCGCACAAAACAAGGAGTTCTGGCGATGTTCAAAAAAACAAATATTGCGTTAATCGCAATATTATCAATTGCGTCACCGGCGATTTTTTGCGCGCCTGCAAACGCAGGTGGCCCGTTTTCCAATCCAAATTCACTGGGCGATGTGATGATGGTTATGGCGCCTGCGTATGCGTTGGGTATGACCGTCATGGCCCGTGACTGGGTGGGCACACTGGAATTAGGCGGTTCCGTTTTGGCCGCACAATTGGCCAGCGAAGGAATCAAAGCACTGGAACTGGAAAGACGCCCCAACGGCAGCGATTATAAATCTTTGCCCAGCGGACACGCAGCGGGCGCATTTTCAGCCGCAATGTTCGTTCATAAACGATATGGGTGGAAACCTGCCCTGATTCCATATGGAATGAGTTTGGTGACCGGCTGGTCCCGTGTAAAGGCCCGCGCGCATTATTGGCACGATGTGTTGGCTGGTGCGGCAGTGTCCGCATTATTCACGTGGATATTGGTGGATAAATATATCCCAGACGGCGTCAATATTGCTGTCGACACAGACGGCGTGGCGGTTGAATTCAAAACTGAATTTTAATCGCAAAATAACAAAAAAATATCCGGGGTGACCCGGATATTTTTTATTCTGCGGCGGACACGCGGGTAAATGCGCCATTGTCCAACATTTCGCGCACGGCGAAATTTTTAATCTTGCGCGCAGATGTTTGTGGCAATTCCTGTTCTGTTATCGCGAAATTACGCACCCATTTATATGGCGCAATTTTTAAATTTGACGATTTTACCAACGCAGAAACACGCGCAGCCGATGTGCCGGGCGCAACCTGGAATACCGCAAACGGTACAGTTTTGCCACGAATCACGTATTCAAACACAGCCGCGGCCAGGATTTCTGAGTTTTGCATGTATAAATCTTCTAATTCGTCGGGATATACATTTTTACCACTGTCCAGAACGATGACCTGTTTTTTACGACCCTTTACCACCAGGCGGCCACGTTTATCCAGTTTGCCCAAATCACCTGTTTTGAACCAACCGTTTTCAAACGCCGCCGCATTTGCGTCGTCATTATCAACATATCCAGGCATAACCAATTTACCACGCACCCAAATTTCACCAACCCCGTGTTTGTCGGGATTATGAATTTCAATTTCATTGCCCGGCAATGGGCCTGCATAGTGCATGGAACCGTCCGGCAACCGAAACGCGAAATTAAAATTCGCCGGACCGGTTGTTTCCGTCAATCCATAACAGTCACCAACAACGAATCCCAGTCGTTCGAAAAATTTCCGAATTGTGGGCTTTAACGTTGCGCCGGCAGACACCAGAACTTTGGTGCGGCCACCAAACAAATCGTGCACAGGTTTGGTCACTTTGTTCACAATTGCCCCCAACCCAATGGCACGCAGCACGTGACGCAACGATACAACCACGCGCATTAATGTGTATACATGCTTTTCTTTGGCTGTGGCGATGATTTTTTTATAGAACGTTTCCCAAATACGCGGAACTGCGGGGATAACTTCGGGCTTGAACTTTTTAAAATCTGCCATAAATTCACGCGGGTTTAACACAGGTTGCAACAGCAATTTACCACGCAGCACCAGCGGCGCGATAATATTAATCACCACGCCATATATGTGATACAGCGGTAAAAATCCATAAAAAGTATATCCAGGGTGAATGACTGGGCTGTAAAACAATGCGCCATCGCCCAATGATATAATGTTATCGTGGGTTAAACCAACAACCTTTGGATTGCCGGTTGATCCAGACGTAAATGACAACATCGCAATATCATCGCGTTTGGCCGGGGCCGCAACAAATTCGCGGGCGTCTGTGTCATCAACCGATTCTATGTCGAACATTTTTGGCACACCGCGACCGGCCACGAAATATTCGCGCTGGGCCAATACCAATTTACATTTCGTGCGGCGCATCATATTAATGTGTTCGGACGACGCCAGACCCGTATCCAACATCAAAACGCGTGCGCCCTGGGATACTATGGCGAAATACGAACGTATGAAATCCGGTGTGTTGCCGGATAAAATCGCAACTGTATCACCACGTTTTACACCGAATTTTTTTGCCAACAGAACCGCGCGTTGTTTCACACGGCGCAATAAATCTGCATAGGTTTCGTTCTGTCTGACAAAGAAAATACGGTCTTTGTTCTGGGAACATACCTGGTGCAGCATGTCATAGATATTTTTTATCATTAAATTTTCTCTTTGGTTAATATGCGAATTATTTCACATATATATGAACTATACACATTTTTGGGCCGGAATGACAACCTATTTCATTAAATGGGCAAAATTCACAAAAACTTGTCAAAAAAAGCGGTCATTTATCCGTCAATTTGTCAATATATAGATATTGATTCGTTATTTTTTATCTATATTTTGTATTTTTGATAAAAAACCGAATCATTTCCCAGGTGAAAAATCTGATTTTTTTAATACAAAAATTCGTTTGGTATCCGATTCAAGTGAATCGGACAGGCGTCAATGCCCCGGAAAATCCCCTTTTTAAAAAGTAAAGCGAAAAATAAAAATTTTTTTCATTTTTATGTGTTGTTAGTAATTCATATATACTATATATTGTTATCAAATAACGGAAACAACCACTATATATTGTGTTTTAAGAATATTGGGGTATATAAAATGGCTGGGACAGAAAACGATAACAAAATGCAGATTATTCCGACACTTACCACGCGACTGAAAGTTGTTCAGAAACGTTCTGGGGAATCGGTTCCATTTGATGCGAAAAAAATTTTTGACGCTGTGAAAAAGGCGGTTGCCGTCACGCATGAAATTTCGGACGAGCAAATTGTCGCCATTACGCAAAGCGCGCTGAATAAATTGGAATCCAAATTTACAGAAAAAAATCCAACAGTCGAAGATGTCCAGGAATCGGTTATTGAATCGCTGATGGACGCGCGTGCGTATAAAACTGCGGAATCATATATTATATATCGTCAAAAACGCAGCGAAATTCGTGATTCGTATGTTGACGCGGTCGAAATTATCGAGGGCTATGTCGGTGGTTCCAATTGGCGTATCAAGGAAAACGCCAATATCGGTTATTCCATTGGCGGGTTGATTTTGCGTACATCTGAACGTGTGACCGCAGAATACTGGTTGAATTTATACCCCCGCGAAGTGGCCGAGGCCCACAAAAACGCCGCGATACATATTCATGACCTGGGGTGGTTGACTGGGTATTGCGCGGGTTGGTCACTGCGCGAATTATTGTACGAGGGATTCAACGGTGTTCCCGGATATTTACAGTGCGAACCCGCCAAACATATGGCAACTGCGATTTCCCACATGGTGAATTTCCTGGGGACATTGCAGAATGAATTTGCCGGTGCCCAGGCGTTTTCGTCCGTGGACACATATCTGGCCCCATATGTCAGAATTGACAATATGACATATGCAGATGTTAAAAATGCTATGCAGACGTTGGTGTTTAACTGTGCTGTGCCATGTCGTTGGGGCACCCAGACACCGTTTATCAATTTCACATTTGACTGGACCTGTCCCGAAGATTTAAAGAATCAGCGCCCATTCGTTGGCAAAAAGCAAATGGATTTCACATATGGCGAATTGCAAAACGAAATGGACATGATTAACAAAGCATTTCTGGAGGTCATGACCGAAGGTGACGCCCTGGGGCGGCCGTTTACGTTCCCTATTCCGACATATAACATCACAAATGATTTCCCGTGGGAACACCCGAATGTCAAACCTTTGTTTGATTTGGCGGCAAAATACGGTATTCCGAATTTCCAAAACTTTCTGAATTCCGATTTGAATCCGACAGATGTGCGTTCTATGTGTTGTCGGTTGCGTCTGGACGTGCGTGAATTGTTAAAACGTGGTGGCGGACTGTTTGGATCGGCGGAAAAAACGGGTTCTATTGGTGTGGTGACAATTAACCTGGCACGGTTGGGATACACGCACAAGGGCGACCGCGAAGGTTTATTCCGCGAATTAAAACGTTTATTGGATTTGGCACGTGATTCGTTGGAAATCAAACGTCGTATTATTACCAAAAATATGGAACGCGGACTGTATCCGTTTACCCGCAGATATTTGGGCAATTGGGATCATCATTTTTCAACCATCGGTGTGAATGGCGCAAATGAAATGGTGCGTAATTTCACAAACGATCGCGAAAATATCGCAACGCCAATGGGTAAAAAACTGGTGCTGGATTTGATGGATTTCATTCGTGAAAATCTGGCCACGTTCCAGGAACAAACCGGCAACCTGTATAATCTGGAGGCCACCCCAGCCGAGGGCTGTTCATACAGATTTGCAAAAACAGACGTGAAAAATTTCCCGGATATTATAACCGCCGGTACCCACGACGCGCCGTATTATACAAATTCGACGCAGTTGCCTGTGAATTACACAGACGACCCGTTCGTTGCCCTGGAACACCAGGAAGAATTACAACGCAAATATACTGGTGGAACTATGTTGCATTTGTATATGGGCGAACCTGTTTCCAGTGGCGAAGCCGCGGAAAAAATCGTGCGTACGATTTTCGAAAATTACAAGATTCCGTACATGACGCTGACACCGACATTCTCGATTTGTCCGAAACATGGGTATTTGCCTGGCCGGCACGAGTTTTGTCCGAAATGCGATGCTGAAATCGCGGCAAATCAAAATGCGGAATCCGCAACAGTTTCACAAGAAAAATAACTAAACAAAAAAAACAGGGAGGAAAACATTATGGCAGCAGAAAACACGCAAAGAACACAATGTGAAGTATTTTCACGTTCAATGGGGTTCATCAGACCTGTGTCCAATTTTAACATTGGCAAATATTCTGAATTCTGCGAAAGAAAAACGTTTACCGAAGCGAACAGTTTAACAACTGGTCAGCGTCATAGTGAACTGATGAAAAAAGCTGCATAAGTTATGAGAGAGATTCAGATTGGTGGATTGGTGTCGTTCACGACAATCGATTACCCCGGGAAATTGGCCGCGGTGCTGTTTCTGGTGGGTTGTCCGTTGCGGTGTGCGTATTGTTCCAATCCCCATCTGATACCATTGCACGACGGCGAATACGATCCTGAAAAGGTGTTTGATTGGCTGAAAAGCCGCGTTGGCAAGCTCGAGGCCGTCGTTTTTTCCGGGGGCGAAGCGTTGATGCAGGGCGACGCGTTGATTGATTATATGCGGCGCGTGCGTGAATTGGGATTCGCCATCGGATTACATACCAACGGTTTTTATCCAGAAACACTGGCACGCGCGGCCGATGTCGTGGACTGGATTGGTTTGGATTATAAAACTGTGCGCAACAAATACGGCGATTTGGTTGGGCAAAATATCGCGCACGACCATATGGTTCGCAGTTTGACCACGTGGCAATCCACCGGCAAAGATTTCGAGGTTCGTATTACCTGTGACCCGCGTTTTGTGACCAAAATGGATTTGCTGGAAATCGCAAATGATTTGCATGCGCGTGGTGTGAAAAAATTCGCTGTACAGAAATATATCCCGCATTTCGAGGATTCAACCCATAACACCACACCAGAACAGCGCAATCAATTTTTTTCTGATGACAATTTACGCGATACAATTAATGCGCTGTTTGATTCTGTCACCTGGCGCGAATAATCGTGATTTTTCCACTGTTTTGTGATATAATTGATGGCATAATTGATGACAAAGGAATTTGTTCATGCCAAAAACTATGTTTGATATCATAAAAAAGCAAAATGGTGAACGTTTTGCCAAGGCAATTCGCAATTACGACAATGGGATTTTTGATATTCCGAATCTGGATACAATTGTCAAACATGCCGGTCGCGAAGCCGAACCAATTATGGCGTATTTAATATCGCTGAAAAATATTGAAATAAACGAAATGGCTGTGCATATGGATCCGATTAAATTGTTGGATCGCGCGGGATATAACGCATATGTGGTGCACAATCTGGCCGAACAGAACGCAATCAAAAAATATTTTGCCCCGGGCGAGGAATTGTGCACTTTCCACGATCCGCACAGATTTGAAAAATACTATATCATAAACGCTGTACGCAAGGACGTGGATAATATTCGCCGGGCTGATTTTAAAAATCCCAAACGCGAAGATGAATACGGCACATCGGTCATTTCCATTCAGGTATTAAAAACTGGCGGATTTATCAGTATCAAAAACAGATATAATCACACTGTTGAAAATCCAGATAATACGTTGAATTCGAATCCTGATAATATTATCCCTGGATTGGCGGACGCGATAAAGCACCATTTTAACGTGGATTTTGCGTCACATCATGTGGATTTACCAATTAATTATACCACCATGAACAACCAGATTTTAAAATATAATCTGGAGGTTGAAAATACCTATATCGGGCCGGATTTTTACGCACGCGATGGGCGTGTGTTTGACATTAACAAAGATTATGAAATTATTTTGGACACAATCGTATTCAATACAAAAACCAAAGAATTCAAATCTATTGCCCACGCGGACGGTGATTGGCAGATGATTAGTGCACTGTCGACCGCCATTAATGGGAAAAAGGTAAAAATACAAAACGCGGACAACGACACAAAAATACTGATTGCGGGCGATACACCGATTGTCACATTCCAAAACGGGCAAATATTGTCGCTGAATTTGCCAAACGTGCGCGAAATCGGCAATTATTTTGCGTTGGATTGTCAAAAATTGACCAGCGTGTCTATGCCTGATTTGGAAACAATGGGCACCAACTGTTTTCAATTTAATACATTGGAACATGTGAATATGCCGAAATTGCGCGAAATCGGTGAAATGTCTTTCTATAAATGCAGAAATTTACAGGAAATAAACCTGCCGCAGGTGCAAAAAATGGGCAGTTTCTGTTTTACTGGCGTTTATCAACTGAAAAATGTTAATATGCCACAACTGCGATATGTCGGGGATCATATGTTTCACACTGCACCCGCGCTGACTGTGTTGGATTTGCCAAATTTGCAACGCATGGGGCAAAACTGTGTTATGAACGCACAGTTGAAAACAGTGAATTTGCCACAGCTGCAATCTGTTGACAATAATTGTTTTGTGAATGGTTGTGCCGTGACGGAACTGGATTTGCCGAATTTACAGCATATGGGAAATGTCGTGTTTTACGATGCGCCACAATTACGCAGTGTAAACGCGCCCAAATTGCAAAACATGGGCGCATTCTGTTTCCGCGCCAGCCAAAATGCCACACATGTATATATGCCGCAACTGCAACATATCAGCCAGGGCTGTTTTGAATCCAATGCAACCGTTTTCGAAAAACTGGATTCCATCAGAAATATTTCCGGCGAAATCGCCCCGGGGGGATTGGTCGTCGACCCCGCCGTTGATAACAGTGGCACAAAAAAACTGTTCATGCGCGCCATACAGAAAATTACCAATTACGGCAAAACAAAAAATAAAATCACACCAACCAAGGATAATCACAATGACCGATAAAATTAAACTGACTTTGCGTGACGGCGACGTCGTAATCCAAACGCTGCCCGAAATCGCGCCAAAACATGTGGCACGAATAACAGAACTCGTGAAATCAGGATTTTATAATGGGTTGACATTTCACCGCGTGATTGCCGGATTCATGGCCCAGACCGGTTGCCCCAATGGCGACGGGCGCGGCGGCAGTGGCGTGAAAATTCCCGCTGAATTTTCGGGTGAAAATTTCAGCCGCGGCGCAGTTGGCATGGCGCGCACTGTCGATGTAAATTCCGCGGATTCCCAGTTTTTTATATGTCTGGCGGATTGTTCGTTTTTGAACGGCAAATATACCCTGTGGGGACGCGTTATCAGCGGTATGGAATACGTGGACAAAATCAAACTGGGCGACGATATGAATAATGGCCACGTGGATAACCCAGACAAAATTATCAAAATGGAAATGATGTGACGTGTGTTATTCCCGCACCAGCGGTGCGGGAATAACAGAGTGTAGAGTGGAGAGTATAGAGTGTAGATATTGTCCGCGCATATGCGCGGAATTTTATTACCGTCGCGGGGCAAAGTTCCCCTCTGCGGAGGGGTGGCACGTAGTGCCGGGGTGGTTATTGTACCCCCCCGCCCCAAAAGGGTGTGGCGGCATCTGAACCCTTGCTTGCAAAAATTATTAATTGTTTATTTGCGGAATAAAAAGCATTTATATTCGTGTGAATTAATGACGCCCGCCGATTGCAGGTATGCATAAACGGTCGTTGTGCCAATGAACTGCATACCACGATGACGTAAATCCGCGGCAATTTTATCTGATAACGCAGAACGGGTTTTGCCAACCTGGTGTATTATGCGGCCACGCGTCCAATGCCACAGATATTTTGAAAAAGTCCCATATTCATGCGCAATGGACGTAAATACCCGCGCGTTATTGACCACAGCCGCTATTTTGCGTGCATTGCGAATTATGCCTGTATCGCTCTGTAATTGCGCCAATTTTGCCGTATCATAATTACATACGCGCGCAATATCAAAGTTATCAAACGCGCGACGAAATGCATCGCGACGATTTAAAATGCATTCCCAACTTAATCCCGCCTGGAACGTTTCCAGCACCAGCATTTCAAATAATTTCGCGTCGTCGTATGTCGGCACGCCCCATTCTGTGTCGTGATAGTGAATGTATTTTTCATTTTTGGGATTGGCCCAGTGACAACGAACGCGGCCATCTGGCCATGTTTTATTGGGTGCGGTCATAGGTTTACCCCCTCGGTCCACAGGAGTTTGTTTTTTATATCCAATCCACCGGCATACCCGACCAATTTTCCATTCGCGCCCAACACACGGTGACATGGGATTATTATCGACACAGGATTGCGGCCAACTGCGCCACCCACCGCGCGTGGTGATGTGCCCCGCCCCATGCGCGCAGCAATGTCACCATAGGTCGTCGTTGTGCCGTATGGGATTTTGCGCAATTCGTGCCACACTGCACGTTGAAATTCTGTGCCGCGGGGGTTCAATGGAATGCGCGATGTGTCTGGGCGGGCGCCCGCGAAATATTCGTCCAGCCATTGTTTTGTTATATTAAAAACTGATAAATTTGCATTGCGCGCAGCGTTATCCGGCACGCCCGCACGAAAATATTTTTGCCCGCAAAACCACAGCCCCACCAACGTGTCTGGGGTCGCGCACAGTGTTAATTCGCCCAATGGGGAATCGTATGTATCAATAAAATATGTCGGTGTGGTCATGTCGAAAATCTTAAAAAATACGACGGAAAAAATCAATCCAAAACGGGGCAGATGCATATTTTTCATTTGACTTATTTTTTCATATGGGATAGCTTTCATTAGGTATTTATACTTATTCAAAAATACATGGGAGAAACTATGAAAAAGAAAATTGCTTTATTTATGGCGGCGGCGATGTTCGCGCCATCTGCGTTCGCGGCTGAAATCACACCGTATGTTGGGTTGGGCCTGGTTATTGACAAGGCCAGCACGTCCGCACGCCGTGTGGGATTTGACCCGTCAAAAATTAATTCATCTGATCCGATGAGTTCTATGACAAACGCCATTATCGTAAATGGTGGTGGCAATATGGATTTCGACATGGCGTTTGCCGGCGAAATCACCGCAGGTGTGAAATACGGTAATGTCCGTGCAGAGGTCGAAGTTGCAGTTCGCAGTGCGTCCGAAGATGATTATGATATTTTCAATGGGAATATTAATTTGCCCGGTTCTGCATTAGGGGAAGCAGGAACCATACTGCGCGACGGCATAAATATTCCATTGGAATTGGAAAATTCAATTTCTGTTCGTCACAATTCGTATTTGGTGAACATGTATTATGATTTCGAATTGGCAAATTCCAATTGGACACCATATATCGGTGCCGGTGTTGGTTTTGGTGTATATCATCAAAAGGCAGTTGTCGACATTGATATCGATGAAGAAATGTTAATGGCCGGTGTTATGGCTGGTTTAGGGGACATGGCTGCACTGCCAGGGGTTTCGGACCAAGTTATCGAAGGAATGGCCCCTGTGCTGGCAGGAATGCGCAAAGCCGAGGGCGAACGCACTGTTGCCGATGATACCCTGTATCGTTTTGAATGGCAGGTCGGCCTGGGTGCTGTATACAATTTCAACGAAGATTGGGCGATGGATATTGGATATCGTTTCAATTCGTCCACTGTCGGTGGTGAATTCGTCTATGCGCACGAGGTTAAATTGGGCGCACGCTATTCATTCTGACGCGCATTTAAAAACACCGCCGTCCCGGCGGTGTTTTTATACCCCACCCCACACACAACCCAAACACACGGCACAACATGAACCACAAAATCATCATCAAATTAAAAATCGAATTGGCCATAGAACCCAGAATTTGCAGCATTTGTGGCCAACCTATATTGGATAATCAGCAAATGTCACTGGACCATTATATTCCACGATGTCATGGTGGCCCGGACGAGGCGTCTAATCTGTTTCCGGCGCATTCAATTTGCAACTCGATAAAAAATGATTTAATGCCCGATGAATTTGAACGCGTAAAAAAGCAACTGTATCAGCAGGCATTGGACAATTGGCATATTAAACGCAAAGATAAACTAATCGTTGCCCGCGCATTGGAAAAAATGCAGTAATTTGTTCGGAATAACCGCAGCATGGAAACTGGTGCTATAATATTTTTATCAATTATGGCGGTGGCATTGCATCGCAATTTCCCGACATCGACATTGTACATTTATAAAAAAACGCCCCGTTGGGCGTGTTTTATTTTATGGCGGATGGGGAGGGGGGATTCCCTCGCACGATGCATACGCATCGGCTGCGGGGCAACCGTGACGATTTGACTGCGTTGCACTGGTCAAATCTACTTGTTGTCGAACCTGGGGTTTCTCATCCGCCCCACCGATCCATAAAATAAAAAACGCCCCGTTGGGCGTGTTTTATTTTATGGCGGAGGTGTAACATTTGACGGTATTAGATATGATAAATACAGGGTATTTACAGGGAATTTTTGTCTTTTTACCAGCAGCATTTTCGCCCGCCCCGCCACAGTTCCGACACTTTTGCAAAAAATCCCGCAAAAATAACAGGGAATTTGATTCCCCAGAACAGGGATTTTAGTTTATCATATCAGGTAAAAATTCTCTGCTTGCCTAAATAGCAGTTAAAACACTATATTAATAATGATCGTCTATTACTTGAACCACTAAAAAATATTATGTCAACAGTATATAATATATAATCTTTGTTCTAACTAATGGCAATTATAATATCCTGAATAACCAGTACTATACAATATTATTTAACTATTTTTTTAATTTACATTTGCTGGATTTTACTGTTTCCCATAGTTCTAGTTTATGGTTTTCAAGTTCATAATCTTTTACCAAATTGCTTAAAAACAGTTCAAACTCCATTAATGTCTCAGCCAGATGTTTTTTGCGTCTAAATAAAGTCCATTTGTTTATTTTTACGAGGCGTTCAAAACGTTTGGATGTATTTATCAGTGCGTATTCGGGAAATAGCATATTGATGCGTTGCGTTTCAATGGTATAACGACGAACTCCCAGAAAAAAGTCATATCGGTTATCTGGTGGATAAAAATACACTTTGGCACCTGGTACGTGTTTTATTGCGTTTTGGCCATATTTATGCACAATAGCCATTGACAATATAATATCATCACATATAGGCCCCTTGTCCAAATATAATTTTTTTATAATATTGCGTGGCACGCGTTTTAACCGTGGTGCAAGATTGTATTTTTTCAAAATATCCTGTGCATCACGCACAATAAACAAGCGCCCATGAAAATAACCGCGTTGCGGCAACAAATAGCGCATTTCGTAGTATGCTTTCATTATTTTTTGAAAGTTATTAAGTCGCCCCTTGAAAATTGGCAAAACCTTGGCACAGGCAACCCGCAGTGTATCATTTGCACACATGATGTTATATAATTTCTTTATGGCGGCCCTATCTATTATCACATCGGCATCACAATATAGTATAAACCCATTTAATTTACGAACATTTGCAATCTTCCTTTCGGCCACAAGTTTTCCGGCACGCGAATGTACGATGCTTAAATGCAAATCTTTACACAATTCCTGAGTTTGTTTATTTTGTATTACCGCCAATGTATTATCAGTGGTTCCATTCAAACAAATGATTGTTTCAAATTGTACATGCTTATCCAAACGATTTAACGCTTGTTTTAGCGCCAAAAGGGTTGAGAATATTGTATTTTCCTCATTTTTTACTGGAATGCCTATTGTTAGCGGTGGTATCATTGCTGTATCCAAGTTACAAAGGTATCTACATGATTATAGATGATTTCACGCAATATGCAAGTTGTTATGATTTGTTCATTTTTGATATAAATGGTGTATTAGATAACAATCATGAAGCAAAGGTAAGAACTTTATCTGAAGCGTTCCCAGCATTATCTGATTTGCAAATTTCCAAAATAAATATTGGTATGGAACGTGCATACGAAAAAAGCAAGGATAGCCCAACCGCATCTCATATTGTGACCGCGTTTGAAGATAACGGCATTGTAATAGACAGCAATAAAGCGGAAGAATTGGCAAACAGATACTATGACCTAAATCGTATCAAGCCAGAAATCACAAATTTTCTAAATCAATTAAGCGAAACAAAGAAAGTATGCTTGTACACATCTTTATCTAAAGCAAAGGTGGATTATATAACTAGTAGATGCCCACTGTCGTCCAATATATTGGTATTTGCCCGCGAGGAACAAGTGGAATCAAAGCCGTCTATTAGCAATTTAGAGGCAATTTTGCGCATAACAAACACACCGATTAATCGCGCCGTTTTGTTTGGTGATAATGTCGCAGTTGATATTATGCCAGCACATCTACTGGGGATTAAGGCCGTTTTAGTTAGCAATTATGTTGATGCGGTCATCAAAGTATAAATAAATTTTGAAGCATCTGACACATTACCACGTATAAAATACGCTGGGGTGTGGTTAGATATATTTTGTATATCTGCAAGTCGTTGCTTCATGATGTGGCGCGTGTCAAAACTATTTTGCGTTTCGGTAAAGTTATTATACAAAAAGTTCAAGTTGCGAATATCCCTGCTTGCCTCTTCATACAAGTGCCAAAACAGTTTTAACCTGTCCAATTTATAGCAGGTCAATTCTGTTTCATTTGTAATAATCGGAAAAACGACCAAAGCTAATTTAGCAGATTTTGTACGAATATTAAGTGTGGAATCACAGGCCGTTTTGTTTTTTAAGTTGTCCTTCGACAATGGACAAGCGGCCACAATAGTCTGGGTTTGACCATCCAATACAAACTTTTCATCGCCAATAAATTCCGCATTTGGCAGTTGTTGCAAGGTTACAGCCAATGTCGTCTTACCGATGCCAGACATACCACCAATTATGGCAATGGCCTTGTTATTAATCGCAACTGCCGCGCCATGCACCTGATAAAGTCTGTGTGCCTGTCTTTTTTGTTCTAATAGTGCCCCAACAATCACAATAACAGATCGCAAATCAACATCTGCATCAGTTATTTTGATATTATTGCCCCGCCAATCAAAGGAGGCCCCACGAGAAATCGTCATCTCTGCGGGCTGTGCTGATTTGGTTATACATGCCCCCGGTATATATTCACGTAAAAAATAATGTGCAGATAATGTATCATATACGCTTTTTAGCGTATCACATACAACACATTGTCCCAAAGATCGTATAGCTATTCGCATATTATAGATTTATAAAATTCCAGTAATTTATTTGTCTGTTTTTTGACATTCCAATTATTAACCGCTTCAAACTCTGCATTTTTTGCAATCTTTGTTCGCTTCACTTCATTAGATAAAAGTTCCGTGATTGCATTTGATAATGCTTTTACGTCTTTTGGTGGCACCAACAGCGCATTATAGTCATGCTTGGCAAAATCAACCATGCCGGCGCAATTCGTTGTTATGATAGCACATCCACACATTGCCGCCTCTAACATTGTGGTTAAAACGCCTTCTTTGGCACTGGATGGACATGCAAAAATTTTGGCTCGGTTATAATAATTTATTAATTCCTGAGTGGATAGATTTTTGTAATGATGAGCATGTGGATATTTTGCGACAATATCTTCTAGTGGTCCCGCCCCCACAACAACTAAATTAAAGTTGTTTGTATTTGTCGTTTCTAATAATTCCAAAATACCCTTATGCGGATATAAACGCCCAACAAATAAAACATCAATGTCACGTTCTTGATGCATATTTTTAAATATTGAACTATCAACCCCGTTGTGTACAACAGATATGGGACGACGCAAAGATTTTATATTCGTTCCCCATGCATCTTTTACACTTTCAGAAACCGCCAGCAGTCCTGTCGCATTATATAATGCAATTTCCATTAAATTATCAAAATACTCTGGCGTACCGTGTAAATGGACAACTGTCTTATAACGATCGGGGATAAACAACGCATCTGTTGTATTATGGATAACGACAATATCAAATTTCTCTGTGTTGCCGGCATAAAAATATTCAGCCGCATATTTACCAAATAAATATGATTCTATATTAATATCTGTCCACGTATCCCCTGTTTGTGTCGGCACCCGCAGGGGCAGTTCAACCAGTTTTACAGACGGATGCGATACGATAAATTCGTCAAAAATTCTAGACCGCTGACCTACATCAGCGGTTAGTACAGTAATATTGTGTCCTTGACTTACAAATTCGGCACACTGATTCAGGGCAATTACCTCGGCACCGCCGATATAATACCCCAATCTGTAGTAGTGAATCAGTATGTTCATGATTGCTTCTATATTTTACGCACAATTGGCATAACATTTTGCTCAAAATATTCGCGTTGGGCTGGGAATCCAATTATCTTTTCGTCAACCAATGCCTCGGAATCCAGCCATACAACCTTTACTTTATCCTCACGTTCTTCGCAAAAATCCAGCACAGCATCACTCGGCACCTTTGCCACAAAGAATATATGAGCCTCGTTATATGCACCACGTTTTTCAATTTTTTGCTCTGCAACTTTAAATTTATATGGTTCTTTTACTTGTTGTGCCAGTCCAACCATAAATTCTGCTGTTTTACCAAGTTCTTCACGTAATTCGCGGGTTAAAGCCTGTTCCGCGGTAGTTTCGCCGTCATCAAATCGTCCGCCAATCGTACCATAGGCACCCGGTGCATATTCCAAAATGGCAATTTGCTTTTTATCGCCAACTATGCGTACTGGAATAATATATGCCGCATAACTAATATCTTTGATCATTTTTCTCTCCTTGTATTATATAAAATTTCTAAACTTTTTATGTCTGTTGCTGATTTTATCACAGATTGCAATGAATCTAAATCACTTTCGTATTCTTCATTATTATCCGGGGTATGTATCAGATTACTTGGTGCGTATTTTTCCCACGGGGTACAATATTTATTACGAATATATTTTTTTATTTGTGGTCCTGTTGCCAGTGCATTGTATCCCTCTACAATAACCAATAAATGATCCCTGCCAGTACGGTCTGGACCTAATTGATAATTTATTGTCGCATCTTTCCAGTCTTGTGTCATCTCCGTTTTATAATCTGGTGCCAGCACGGGCTGATAACCTATTAACATATCATAGGTCATCTTAAACCTTGCAGAGACTAAAACAGACAAATTCCGTGACTGTAATTGCTTATAAAACTCAAATCTTGCGCGAAAAGTCCGTAAACTCAGTTGCAGAGCATCTGGTTTTAATAGAAAAAGAGTTTTTTCTAACATATATTATCCCTATGACGCAGATAAGGCTAACACATTGTTTTTATTTGTCAAATACTTCTATAAATCGTTGCGTGGTGTAAAATTGCTTGGTAATATTGCAGGAAAGGGGTAAAAATGAAAGTTGCTATATTTTGCGACTATCTGCATTCGTTCGGCGGCACAGAATACTATAATGCAACCTTAGCAATGGAATTAAAAAAACGCGGTATAGATGTGCGTGTATTTGTATGTGAAAAGCCGCAAAATTTATATTGGTTTGACCGCTTGCAAAAACAAGGTATCACAACATACGCTCCAGAGCGTTTTCGCGAAAACCGTGATGACCACACTATAGATGCCGAATTTGCTGCCGATATTATGGACGAGTTTATTGCATGGGCACCCGATGTTATACATGCCAGCCCCGCTGCAAACATGCTGGGCGCATACATAAAACATAAAAAAGCCCCCCATCTGCCGATTGTGGCAACAGAACATACAACACCCAGCCCAGATTCTGCTTTTTGGTATCCTGTGCACTTTGATAAAATTTTGAAAAACATAGATGCTTTTGTGGCGACCTGTAAGGCATCTGTAAATGGCATCAGACAATTTCATAAATTCCGTGGCCCTATACACATAATACCACACTTTATAAACAAGCCGCTTTTATATAGCACTCGGCGCATACCAAATTCGGTTGCTTGCATTGCCCGAATGTCACCAGAAAAGGGTATCGGTGTTTTACTGGTGGCATGGAAAAGCGTTATTAAACAAGTACCAGATGCAAAATTATACTTATACGGACACGGTCGTGCCAAGCTATATTTTGAACGTCTGGCACTATCTTTGGGACTGGGAAACACTGTTCGTTTTGCAGGCGTATTTGATCCACGTCGTGGTCCAAGTGCCATTGCTGGCAAGCATGACATATTCGTACAACCGTCCTTATTTGAAAGCATCCCTACATCGCTTATTGAACTAGCCTTGCTAGGCAAACCTGTAATTGCCACGGATGTTGGTGGTGTTAGGGAGTTAATAAACAATAAAACAGGTGTTTTAATAAAAAGCGCATCAACAGACGTATTATCCAAAGCCATTGTGCAGTTATTGCATGATAAAGAACGTCAAGCTGTGTTGGCGAAACAACTGCAACAATCTGTCGCTAATAAATATGACCTAAATGCCAATATTGATGCTATGATCAAGTTGTATCAAGATGTTATACAAGCACAGAGCAAGTAATATGAAACAATATATTTATGCTTCTAATCGCTACAAACGTTTTTTTGCAAAGTCTATAACTGGCATAAAATTCATGCGTTCTTTGCACGTACAAGCCATAGATAATGCCTCTATCATAATTGAACCAGACACGCATCGTTTTGGTGTGTTTGATGCAAAAGGTGCACTTGTGCAAGATTCACTGCAATTACGCAATAAAATTGTGCAAAGGGCACCGAAATTTATATCGCCGACCAAAATTTTAGATATAGAGGCGGTGTATATAGGAACCCTAGAGGACCATTTTGGACATTTCTTATTGGAACACACAAACCGCTTGTACCCCGTTTTGCATATTAAATATAAGCATATGAAATACGTCATATTAAACAACAGAAATCTGCCAAAAGTATCAGACTTTGTGTATGAATTTCTGCAAATACTTGGCATCAATGAATCCGACATTTTTATAATAAATGATAATGTAAAAATAAAACGATTATATATACCCCCAGTAGCATTTGAAATACCCAATAAATCTTCATCTGCATTTTGTAAAACATTTGATGCCGCTGCGGCGTACGCACAACCAGCGCACCGGATTAAAAAAGTTTATGTATCCAGGGAACGTTTGTCGGAGCGCGCTACATTTGGCGAACAACAAATACGACAACTATTTGAAAGGAATGGATTTACTGTTATTTATCCAGAACAATTGTCTTTGTATGAGCAAATCTGTTATATGAAACATTGCAAATGCCTAGCTGGCATTGCTGGTTCTGCTTTGCATTTATCGCTATTTATGCCCAAGGGCAGCAAAGTAATACAAATTAAACGCAATAAACTGCTGGCAGACAATGCAAGCACACAGTATTTGTTGTGTAAAACTAAACATTGCGACTTTGTTTTGGTGGATTGTGCGTGTGAAATCTTACCTACACATCACTGGTCGGAATTTCCTCAGATAATAGGTTCAACCAAATATTTAAAACAGTTTTTAAGAGATTGTCAATTTAATTATACCGCCCAAGACCTTAGTTGTGATAAATCTATTCGTAAAAAATACCGCCACGCCTTTCGTGCAAAAGGTGGATTTATTCGCTATCAAATAAAACGCACTCTTGTTTATGTTTTGCCACACATGATGCCCACAAAACGATATAAAAATCGTATGCGTCGTTGGTTAAATACGCATCTATGATAAAAATAATACGCGTATAAAATTGTCGGGATAAACAGTCCTAAAACTTCAAGTCGCGTCAGATAAGTTTTCAAGTCAGCCGTTTTATTTTGGTGATTACAGACATCGGTTGAAAACAAAATCGTTTTTTGGTATTCTGATAGTGAAAGGAGTCGAACTGGCACGTGCGTGCCATAATTGACCCCTTTTTTTATTTATGTGAATTTCGCATAAATAATAAAACAAGGAGAGAGGAAATGAATAAATTACAAATTGAAAATTTGAAACTGGGTGATATCCACGCGTATAAAAACAACGCGAAAAAACACCCAGAATCTCAGGTGCAGCAGATTATATCTTCTATAACCAAGTTTGGTTTTAATAATCCAATATTAATCGATGAAAATAATGAAATTATCGCAGGTCATGGTCGTTTTATGGCCGCCCAGGTAATGAATCTGGAAACTGTTCCAACTGTAAAACTGTCACATTTAACGGATGCACAAAAACGTGCATATAGATTGGCCGATAACAAAATCGCTGAAAATGGTGGTTGGAATAAAGAATTGTTAAGTCTGGAAATCAAAGATTTGGAAAAGATATGCTTGAACGATAATTTTGTAATCCAAGATATTGGATTTAATGATGCGGAATTTGATTCTATCGTTAATTTTACAGACACAAAACCAATCAATCCGAAAACCAATGCTGTTCCATTTATACCAGAAGATGAAATCATATCCAAACCTGGTGATATATGGCAATTAAGCAAACATCGCATAATCTGTGGTGACAGTTTAAACCCAGAAACATTTGCAAAACTGTTTGAAAATGATAAGGCAGATATGATTCTGCAAGATCCGCCATATAATGTCAAAATAGATGGGCATGTATGTGGTTCGGGCATTATTAAACACAAAGAATTTGCAATGGCGTCTGGCGAAATGACCGCAGATGAATTCACGCAGTTCTTGATGAATAACTTCGCATTGTGTAAACAGTATTCTAATAATGGTTCCCTGCATTATAACTTTATGGATTGGCGTCATGTCTTGGAAATCACAACTGCGGGCAAGAACATATTTGATAAATTCATCAATATGTGTGTATGGGTAAAAACATCTGGTTGTATGGGCAGTTTATACAGAAGCCAACATGAACTATGTTTTATATTCCAAAACGGCAAAGGATCACATAATAACAATGTTCAACTTGGTAAATATGGCCGATACAGAACCAATGTATGGCAATATGCAGGCGTGAATACTTTTGGCAAACATAAACAAGACGGCATCATGCATCCAACGGTTAAGCCCATAGAGATGCTAAAAGATGCAATATTGGATGTATCAAAACGTGGTGATATTGTGTTGGACAGTTTTCTTGGCTCGGGTAGCACTTTAATTGCATGTCAACAATCTGGACGAATTTGTTATGGCATAGAATATGAACCGTTGTACATCGATACAACAATACGCAGGTTTCAGAATTTATTCGGGATAGATGCGATAAATTTATCCATCGATAAAACATACAATGAAATATTGAAAGAGCATAAGGGGGGTAATAATGTATGATTATGAAATAGGATATGGTCGCCCACCAAAATCGACCAGATTTAAACCCGGTCAATCGGGTAACCCAAAGGGTCGTAAAAAGGGTTCTAAAAACACGTACAGCATATTACGTGATATATTGAATCAGAAAGTCACAGTAAATACGACTGACAAAGGTGCAATACAAATTACTAAACAACAAGCAATTTTATTGCAAGCAACTAATCAGGCGGTTTCTGGTGATATTAAAGCAATAACATTTGTTATGCCGTACCTGTTGAAGATGGACGAAAAAGAAGCAGAACGTAATACATTGAATAAACAATTAAATATTAATGATAAACAAATAATTGAAACATGGTTGAAGAACAATGGGACAAAACACTGATATTTTACTATCACTTTTGCGAACTGATTTTAAATCGTTTTGTATAAAAGTGTTTAATACGATTTCAAGTGCAGACACATACATGGATAATTGGCATGTAGATGTGATTTGTAATGAAATCGAACAGATGATCGATGGTAAGAATAACCGTTTGATAATAAATATTCCGCCACGTAATATGAAATCTATTATCTGTTCTGTTGCGCTACCGGCATTTTTGTTGGGGCTCGATCCATCAACAAGAATTATTTGTGTAAGTTATAGTGACGAATTGGTAAAAAAGCTATCCAATGATTGCAAAATGGTTATGACAAGTAGTTGGTATAAAGAACTATTTCCGCGTACAGTGATAGATTCAAAACATTGTTCAGCAACAAATTTTGGAACTACACGCAGTGGCGGTCGTTTTGCAACATCTGTTGGTGGACCATTAACGGGTATAGGTGGCGATTGGATTATTATAGACGATCCATTAAAAGCCAGTGATGCATGTTCCGACACAGTAAGAGGAAAAGTAAATAATTGGTATACCAATACATTGTATTCGCGTCTAAATAACAAAAACACAGGTCGTATTTTAGTTGTTATGCAACGTTTGCATGAAATGGATTTAACAGGATATTTATTATCAAAAACACTTGGATTCAAACAAATTCGAATACCAATAATTGCAGAAGATGACGAGAATTGGTCTTTTACAGATAAATTTAATCGTAACCATAATATAAAACGCAAAAAAGATGAACTACTGCACCCCGCACGTGAAAATTTTGACGCGGTCACCGGTATGCGTAATATGATGGGAGAATTTGCTTTTGCCGGGCAATATCAACAACGCCCCGTTCCACAAGATGGTGGCATAGTAAAAAGGGGATGGTTGCATTATTATAATCAAGTGCCTAAAATATGGCGCATCATCATTTCTTGGGATACTGCCGCAAAAGCTGGTTCTGCAAATGCTTATTCGGCATGTTCGATTTTTGGAATATGTGACGGTGACAAGCCTGGTAAATACAACCGAAAAATCATATTATTGGAAGTTCGCAGAATGAAGTTAGAATTTCCGGCTCTAGTGAACTTTATTGAAAGATTTCCAGAAGAAATTCGTGATAAATATCGACAATATTTTACCAACGATTGCGTCCAAGTTGAGACTATCATAGAAGATGCGTCATCTGGAACCGCCATAATACAATTTTTACAATCAAAAGGTATACGTGTCAGACCAATAAAGTCCGAAACAGATAAAGAGACCAGATTGACTGGCATCACGCATCTTTTAGAAAACGGAACCGTTTTATTACCAAATCAACAAAACGGTGACTTAGTTGATTTCTTTGATGAATTGTTTAAATTTCCAAATTCTACATTCAAAGACATGGTCGATTCTTTTTCTCAGGGCGTTCGATACATAGATGACTCCTACATCTCCGGATCACGCGGGTATTTCTGATGCCTACAATTATTAAAAAACCATTGAATGTGCAAAATTCTCTATCTGAATCCTATTTTATGTAAAATCTTTCTGGGACCCCACCGGGTCCACGTATATCTATTACTCTGCCAAATAAATTTAGCAATGATCTATGATGGTGTAATTGCCACTAAACATTAGGTTTATTTTAAGCAATCCATTTTGACTGTTTATCCATATATAGTGGTTCAAGATTGCGCCTAAATTCTTCAACAATATTACGGATTTCTTTATTGATCTTATCATCAGGATTGATTTTATCAGCTTTCGTTTCGCAAAATATTAAATCATATAACGGTTTGTATTCAGGAATGTCCTTACCATAATATAAATTTTTGGAAGCTTGCATAATCACCGAGTTATAATTAGTCAATTTAAGCATAGCCGCCATGATTCCGTTACCCCAATACATATAAGCATTGTTTTGTAAAGAACGCAACCTATCTATAATATCTTGCTGTGTTATCAATCGGTGATGCGGAACAAGATAGTTTATTCTTTCTGGATGTATATCTACCTTGCCAGGATTTGTAATTGCTTCTGATTTAATCCACTCTAGAGTCTCATCATGCTCTGTTTGGGCTATCATGGGCATTCTAACATGTATGTATAAATCCTGGATATCGTAAACAGCGCGCATAATTTCAGCAGCAAGTTCAATTTTCTTTTTACCAATAAATTCCCGCTTCCAAGTATATAAAGCAACCACGGCGAGAATGGGTGTAATAACAGAAGCAATTGCAGAAATAATACTATAAATATTGCAAGTCATCGATATCACCCGTTGTTTATTTTAAACGATCAAACACATAATCAACAGGAGATTCGTATTTATTCGGCATCATAGATGATACAAATCTTCTAACTTCCGGACGAGAATTTAACATATTCTCTATGATATGACGTTGCAAATCAGGAAACGCCCTGTGTGGTGCTAAAGCTCTGTGACATACTGGACATAATTTTACCAAATTATCCAGTACATCAACCGCATCAGAATCATTAGCATATGCAATAACATGATTTACTTCAAAATAATATCTATTGTTTCGTGGCATCAGGAATGAACGATCTTTGATATCATACCGATCACCACAACCAACGCATACATCCGCGAAAGTTTCTCTTGCGAATGCAACAATTTTTTGATTTCTGATAGAAAATTTATTTTCTGGCACCACATCAATTGGTTCACGAAATTCAAGATCTTGTCTTAAGGCGTTTATTTCATTTGGCGTCAACTCTCTGCCAAGAATCTTTTGACGATAAAAAATCAGACGTTCTTCAAACATGTGATACGCATGAACTTCACCCAAATTTCTTATATTTACTCTTAAGACATCTGTTTTATATTTATTTATATTCGGGTATCTAGTTATTACGTTTTCGTAAAACCATTTCAAATTTATTCTAATTTGAGTATTTCTCTCCCTTTCTCCTGTGGCAAACTGCGGTTGTAATTCTCTAAAGTTTAGGTTCAAACGTTCTATCAAATTATTTGAAGACAATAACAGTTTAAAAATATTGTCTACATATCGTGGAGTAGGATTTTTAAGATCCAACGCATATAAGCCACGATTAAAATCTGCGCTTCCACGCAACAAAAACATTGCCAGAGCAACTTCTTCATCTAGTGGGTAATTAACTGGCAATTTATTCAATAATACGATGATTTTTTCATAAATAGCATTCAGAAAATCATCCAATGATATGCGTTTGTCATTGACGACAGTTGCAGCTATGGTTGTTGCGTTTATTTGAACAAAATCAATTCCATATTTACGAGTCAGCGCTTGAGCTGTTTTCTTATGTGAATCCGCTGGCAAAGGTAAAAACTTCGTTATTCTGTACCTGGATTGAATTTCAAAATTTCCGTTTTTTTCATCGGCAGCATTGAAAAACGCTACGAAAAGAGTTTCTATCGGCATTTGTAATAATTGACCTATATTCATAACAATCCCCACTAAATATCATTAAAAATTCTTTTATATGACATGTTGTAGAATTTTTCATCCAATTCTACACCTATAAAGTGTCTGTTTTGACGGACACATGCAATACCTGTACTGCCACTACCCATAAATGGGTCTAACACCAAATCCCCGGGGTTTGTTAAGGTTTTTACAAGAAATTCCATCAAACATACAGGCTTCTGGGTTGGGTGCCCCAATCTTTCTTTTCCACTTGGCGATGGGCATTTGATCTCTGGTCTTAAATATGAGCCACTAGTATTATTAAATGTCCATTTCTTTTTGCCTTTGACACACCATATTGCCAATTCATAATCAGCAACGAACCGACTGGACATATTACGTGGCATTGGATTTGGTTTAATCCACCTTATCAAGTCTTTTACAGAGTATCCATGTTGCTCTAACGTTTTTGCTATGGTTCCGATATTCAAAAAACTATTAAATATAACGATATTACCGCCGTCTTTTAATAATGTATCAGCAATATCTAACCAAGATAATAAGTCAAAGCCTTTATCCCATTCACCAAAATCCACCCCCTGTCTTTTAGCAGATTTCATTGTTCCAAAATTATTGCTCTTAGATATGTTATATGGTGGATCTGTAATAATAGCATCAACTTTTATGCCTTTCTTAGCTAAATCGGTCATAGCAATCAAACAGTCTCCGTGTATAAGTTGAACGGATTCTTTGTTGAGTAAGCCATTAAAATCCATCTGACTATTATTCATCTTCAGCTTTTATTATCTCTTGTGCTATTGCGTTGGCTAATCTAGGCGGCACAGCATTGCCAATCTGTTTTATTATAGACGATTTATTGCCATAAAAGACAAAGTCATCTGGAAATGATTGGATACGCGCTGCCTCTCGCGGCGTTATAGACCTGTTCAAAAACGGGTGATTATTACGACCATTTGATGGCGTATCAAATCTGGTAACGATGGTAGGTGACGGTTTGTCTTTTTCAAGACGCCCCCATGTTCCACCAAATGTAGATTTAGTCAAATGCTCTTTTGGTAAAAACTCTTTGCCTTTTTCTGGTGGAATTAAAGATAACCTGTATATGGCTACATCTGAATGCTTTGTCGCCACATGATTATACAATTTCTTGCTGTTTTTGCGAAGCTCTTTTTGATAATCACTTTGTGCAGCATTTCTATATTCTGAAATAAAATCTCCTTCACCAGATTCTAGATAAGCTAAATCTGAAATGGCGTCCCAAACCGAAACCTGTCTTGCTTGTAAATTTTGAACAGGTAGTTTGATTTCGCCCCTTTTTGTACCTATAAATACAGCTCTTCTTCTGGTTTGTGGTACGCCAAAGTATCGGGCATCCAATACCCCATAATTAACAGTATACCCTTGTCTGTGCGCTTCCTTCAAAATAAGTTTCAGGAAATAACCATTTTCTGTACCAAGTATACTTGCAACGTTTTCAATGACAAAATATTTTGGATTAAAGAACTTAGTATATCTAAAAAATTCTTTGAACAAAAAGTTTCTCTCATCTTCTCTGCCAAGACATTTACCACGTGTTGAAAAACCCTGACATGGGGGCCCCCCAACGATGATATCAATTTTTGCGTCTATTTGTTTTGCGATATCTTTTATATCTAACTTACAAATATCGCCTATAAATACCTTTGCATTTGGATTGTTTTTAGCATATGAAGCCGCTATCGTTGGGTCCCACTCCAACCCAGCGACAACATTAAAACGACCAGTCTGTTCAAAACCAAGACTCAAACCGCCAACACCGCAAAACAATTCAAACAAATTGAGTTTTTTCATTATTCCTTCCGATAGAAAAACTATACAAGAATTTTACAAACAAAATCAAGGCGATTTACAACTTTCTATAAGCCCTATTTTTACCCAATGTTACTATTCGGAACACTTTAAGGTACAATAAATCGCAAAATCTGTGAATGTTATCCAAATAGGGGTGGATAGTCATTTCTTTTATATATCAGACATTTTGTGTAATAGAGTTTTATCAACTTGACTTTCTGCGCTTTGTAAGCAGTAATTGCACAACCTTAAAAGGATGTGATTATGGCAAAAATTGAATTACCGACGACATTGGATGAATTACGTGCGATGTCGTTCGCAGATCGGGTGGCATTATGGGCAAAATACAGTCCATATCCGTTTAAACGGCAAATGCGGTCGCTTTGGTATTATATTCAATGTGACCGCCTAAACCTGCGAATTGAGCATAAATATCTAGTAAAAATCCGCAAATACAAAGATGAACCAGAAAAATGCTTAACCAGTGTTCAAAAAAACAAATATAACTTTGTTCCTGGCACAATTCTGACCCGATATTTCAAGGGCATAAAACACACCATCTTAGTCAATGATGATGGCAGTTTTTCTTATAACGGCGATAAATATTCCACATTGTCGGGGGTAGCAACTAAAATTGCTGGTATGAAAATGTCTGGCAACTTCTTTTTTGGTATAAACAAAAGGTACAAACATGACAATTAAGTGCGCAATTTATACGCGTAAATCAACAGAACACGGACTTGAACAAGAATTTAATTCTCTGCAAAACCAAGAAGAGTCCTGCAAAGCATATATTGCATCGCAATCCTTCAACGGCTGGCAATATTATAAAACATACAGCGATGCGGCGATATCTGGTGGGACTATGGAACGCCCGGCACTAAAACAAATGTTGGATGATATGGCACACGGTTTAGTAAATACGGTGGTCGTTTACAAAGTTGATCGATTATCGCGTTCAATCTTGGATTTCCACAATATGATGAAATATTTTGAAAGATACGGTGCAAATTTTGTATCCATTACTCAGTCATTTGATACCAGTACATCAATGGGGAAACTGACACTGAATATGTTGCTGTCATTCGCCCAATTTGAACGCGAGGTGTCATCGGAACGTGTGCGTGATAAAATCCGTGCTAGTAAGGCCAAGGGTCTGTGGATGGGCGGTAATCCGCCACTGGGGTATGATGTGATAGATAAAAAGTTGATCCCGAACACGGCTGAGGCCACAAACGTTCGGAAACTTTTTGAAAAGTATCTGGAACTGCAATCTGTAAATGCATTAACAGAATATGTCGCGGCGCACAAAATATATGCCAAACAATGGACAACCGCCAAAGGTATTATCAAAGGTGGTCGTCCCATTGCAAAAATGAGTATGCACCGTATCCTGCGGGATAAGATTTACATCGGTCAAATTGAAAACAAAAAAGAAGGCACTTTTGCCAAAGGCGAACACGAACCAATAATTCCCGAAGAACTGTTTAATCGTGTTCAGGTTGCGCTGGCTAATAATTCCAACAACAAATCACCCAGCACGCGTGCACCGAATATACTAACTGGCAAACTGTTTAATCATAATGGTGTTAAATTTATAAATCAACGCACAAGTGGTAAAGGCAAAAAGACCGCGTATTATTATGCAACCAAAGGCTTCTATCTGACCGCGACACGCGTGGATGCAATCGCCATAAAAACAATAACGGATTTTCTGAATAGCGATATGTCGAATTTGCCTATAAACTTGGCCACCATATTAAAACGAATTGATATTACAAATATGACATATACACAAAAACGAGATTTGATTCAATCGCTGGTTGAAAAGGTTGTATATTCGCAGGAACAATTGATTTATACGCTTACGACCGATGCTACAAAATTGCAACAATTTGTATCCGAAAATTATGTAAATCAAAATACAGATAAAATGGAATACATAATTGGAGACAATAGCGTCACAATTACCGAAAAAGTATTTCTTCGTAAATATGTGAATACAGTATACGACCGTGGCAAAAATGGGGTATTAAATGTCACCGACAACAACCATCTGATTCTGAAAGCCTTTGCCACCGCATGGAAATATCGTGAATTATACGAACAAGATGGTAATGTAGATAATATTATTCGCTACCTGCACACTTCGCCACGCCAATTCTACCGTTATCTGGGCATCGCATACATGACCCCAGACAATGTCAACGAAATCTTGTCTGGGAAATTAAAAATTAATGTTAATGATTTATTTCGGATTGCGAGAGAAAACGATTTTTAATGAAATTATTTTTTTAGGATATTGTAATATTGATCCTCAAGATATTGTATGCCATCTTCTTTATCAATATGACTATTTAACATTTGTTTCATGTTAAATAAAGCTTGCTCGTTTTCATTTAAAATATCAGCCCATGTTTTTATATATAATCTTTTATTTGGTGTGTCTTGTACACCATAATTTATAAAACCTGTTTTCTTATTTTCTATTTCTTTTTGAGCTTCCAGTTTAATTTTAGAAGAAACCACAATTATATCCATTTCGTATTTATCAAACTGAGCATTTGACGTAATAGTGTTGTAGTATTTTTTAATTTGAGTAACTTCATCAAATCCTATATCAACACTAGGTCTTTTCAACTCAACTATTAGTGCTTTCGGAGCATCGCCAGAAAAACCTTTTCTAGCAAAAAATAAATCGGGTATATACTCTCCTCCAACAATATCACCCTGACAAGCAAAATCTTTTAAACTATCGCGCAATTCTTTTATAATCGTGCTAAAAGCATTATCCGAAGCTAAAAAATTAAACCTTTCGCCAAAAATCCACGTTTCATTTTCAATAATTTTATGTAATTGGGAACGTTCTTTTATGTTTTTTAAATCACCATATGCTATTTGCCTTAATCCCTCTAAAAATTTTAATCTGCGTTGTATTGTTGAAGCGGTTTTGATTATTGAATTTAAAGATACCTCTTTTAGTAAATCAGAAAAATCTTGCATTTCTTCAGCGGTTAAATCCATCAGTTTTTCCAATACGTCTTTAAAATTTTCAGGATCTTTTTGTATAACTAATTGAATAGTATTAACAATGCCCTTTCTGATATATTGCGGTGTAGAACTTTTAAATACTGATGGACGAGTAGTATTTAGTTTTATTAGAATTTTATCATAAATACGTTTAGTCTGTTCTTCTGATACGGTTAGTTCACTATCATCATCGTACGGATAAATTCCGTCTCGCTTAAGGATCTGGATAATGTCTTCGGATTTTTGCTTATTATGATTGAAAACAAAAGCATTTTTCATTTCAATCGCTTGGTTTTTTATATAAGATAATTCTGGGTCTAAATTAGCAACACCTAAACGATTTTCTTTATACGCATTGGCAACCCTATCTGCTGCTACATACACAGAGTGATTTGACGTTTTCTTGCTATCATCCAATTTATCTTCCAATAGAGTATTCCAACTTGAATCACACCAAAACAAACGATTATTTTCTGGAGTAGTGGTTTTCCAAACAATCGTCTTCATTTTTACATCTTCATTTGGATTTGGCAAATTGCTAATATCACTTGTAGCTTCAATATGATCAGAAATATCTAGCAGGACACCGTTTAATGTTACAGATATTCGTTTATCTTCAAGAATAGTAACAAAAAAACGTTCTAAGGTTTCTTTTAAGTCTTGTTGTGATGGAATTTTTATAGTTTTCCCATTTGCATATGCTGTAAAAATAGTCCCTGTAATTGTTTTTATATCAGAAACATCCGCATCGTCTTCTATTTCTGGTTTTAAAGGATCATTGATATTTATAGTAACTCTTGTAGAATCTTTGTCTGTTTTGGTTTTCCATTCTACAATATTACCTAAAGCAAAACTTTTAAATCTACCTTGTCCATTACGTCCATGTACCAATCGATGGAAATCGTTTGTTTGTCCGAGCCTTTTGTTTGACTTTCCGAGAGTTAGAAAGGGGTCAACTTCTGTGTCCTCGTTTGGTTTATAAAAACCCTTACCATTATCTATAACTGTGATTTTATCGACCACCTTTAATTCATTCATGTAGATATTTATATCGATCTTGCTTGCAGATGCATCTAACGAATTATAGATTATTTCTTCAAGAGCCTCAACTGGATTTAAATTGCTATAATTAGTGTTAATTAATTTAGGATTGGTTCGTACATTAGCAGTTCGTATCTTTGGCATATATTTTCCTGTTTTTCAATACTGATTTTATTATTCATTTTATATAAAAGCAATTTATTTTATTATGAAAACTGGCATCGGGTTTTTGGGCAGAGTATATAGTTGTGATGAAATTGGGCGGATTGTTGGCAACTGGCGATATACACTGGTAATATCGTCCGCAAAGATCGCCAGAAACGGGGCGAAAAAGAACATCCCGTGTGATTGCCACGGGATGTCAGATATTACTGGCGGATGGGGAGGGATTCGAACCCCCGGTGGAGTTGCCCCCACAACGGTTTTCAAGACCGTCGCAATCGACCGCTCTGCCACCCATCCTAAACTTTTTTACCGACGGTCTCTCAAACCTACGGTTGTGTTCGCTGACCGCTACCCAACGGTGCCGGCAAAACGTCACGAACGCGCGTATTATACAGTACTGGGGGCGTGTTGTCAATTCATCTGTTGGAGGAAAATTATTACGCTTGCGAACGTGCGGGTATATGATATCATTATCCCCATGGAGAGGGCCAACATAAAAGGCAATAAAACATGGCTAAATCTATTTTGGTGACTGGTGGCGCGGGATTCATAGGTTCGAATTTTGTTCCGTATTTTGCAAAAAAATATCCTGAATATCGTATATTTAACCTGGACAAATTGACTTATGCGGCAAATTTGGACAATTTGGCGGAATGTCGCGATATGCCGAATTATAAATTTATCCAGGGCGACATTTGCGATGCAAATTTGGTTGACGCCATATTCCAAGATTGCGATATTCGTGGCGTTATTCATTTCGCAGCCGAAAGCCATGTTGACAATTCCATAACCGGGCCGCGCGCTTTTATTAATACAAATGTTATGGGGACGACCAATTTATTGGAATCCGCACGTGGTCATTGGATGGACGCGCCACACCGCGTAAAACCCGGTCATGAATCCGACAGATTTCATCATATTTCCACAGACGAGGTTTACGGTGCGTTGGGTTCGACGGGGCTGTTTACGGAAACCACGCCATATGACCCCAGCAGTCCATATTCTGCGTCCAAGGCCGCGTCTGACCACCTGGTCAGTGCATGGCACCGCACGTTTGGGTTAAATACAACCATATCGAATTGTTCGAATAACTATGGTCCGAAACAGCACCCTGAAAAATTAATCCCGAAAATTATTCAAAATTGTGTTAATTGGCAACCGATACCTATCTATGGGCGCGGTGAAAACGTTCGCGATTGGCTGTATGTGTTGGATCATGCGCGCGCGATTGATTTAATTTTCCACAATGGCCGTGCGGGGCAAACATATAACATAGGCGGACATAACGAACGCACCAATATGCAGATAGTAAATACTATCTGTGCCATTATGGATAAAAAAATGCCGCGGCAATCGGGAAAGTATTCAGATTTAATCACTTTTGTTGCGGACAGACCGGGTCATGATTTGCGATATGCAATTGACGCATCGAAACTGGAACGCGAGTTGGGTTGGCGTGCGAATGAAACGTTTGATCGTGGAATCGTAAAAACTGTTGATTGGTATTTACAAAAATCGCGTTAAAAAATGCCGGCATTTGCCGGCGTTTTTATTTTGTTCTGTACGCGTCAGATATTTTTTTCAGACACAGTGATTTTATATCCATACATTCGCGCGCATAATCAGGCCACACAAACGGTACATCACGCGGCGTGCCGTGTGCCAATGTCCAATATACGCCATGGCCACGCGTGTCCTGGCACTGCATTTTATAACATGCCTGGTGATAATTGTTAAAACAACACGCATCGCATTTTGCGCCAGTGGATTTATTTGCGATTAATAATTCATTTAAATCAGATACGGAATCATATTTCATTTTTATTTACCCCTTTTGAAAGCAACAGCGCACACAACCGCGCCGGCGATAAACATTATCGCACTTAACAATTGTCCCATGGTCAGGCCCCAACTGGTTAAAAAACCTATTTGCACATCTGGGGCACGGAATTGTTCACAAAATATGCGAAACACAGCGTACAGCATCGCCAACACGCCGCCCAGTGCGCCCGGGTATTTACGCAATTTTGTAAAACGATACAGGCAATACATGATGATGAACAGTAATATGCCCTCGGTCGCGGCCTCGTACAAAGGGCTGGGGTGGCGCGGAAGTGGCGTTTGACCGGCAAACACCACCGCCCAGGGCACATCTGTGGGACGTCCCATAACCTCGATATTAATAAAATTGGCAATTCGGCCGAAAAACAGGCCAATGGGTGTAATCACCGCCAAAATATCCAGAATGTTAAATGCTGTTTTATATGTGCCACCAGATATTGCGCCACGACGATTTTGTGACACAGCGAATAAAAATACCGCGACAATGACACCCACCAGGCCGCCATGGAAACTCATTCCGCCGTGCCATACAGCAAAAATTTCCAGCGGGTGCGCGATAAAAAACGGCAGGTTATACAGCAACACATATCCCAATCGGCCACCGATTATAACGCCCAATATAATTGCGGTCAGCAAATCGTCCAACTGTTTTTTATCCAGTTTTATTTGACTGTCGTCACGGCGTGTGAACGCGCGCAGCATAAAATATCCAATCACAAATGCCGCAACATAGGCCAGCGCATACCAGCGAATATCCAGCCCAAAGACTGAAAACGCCACAGGCGAAATCGGGTTAATCATTATTGCCATAGTTTTATCCTGTAAATGATATAACTTGAATTAATGCCCGAATTGTATTATATAATGCAGTGACTAACAAGGAGAAAAACATGGCAGTAAAAAATGTCGCAATTAAAACCAAACCTGACGCCATTCGGCATGCTCAATCCGATGGTGGTATTGGTGTATATTTAAAAAGAATTTTCGCGCTGATGTTCGGCGCGGTTGCAGTGACGGCGCTGACGTCGTGGTTGACCATATTCACCCCGCTGGGCGGCATATTGGTGACGGCGCACGGCAGTTTGTCTGCCATGTATTACGTGCTGTTGTTTGGTGGATTGGCATTGTCCATCTGGGCCCAGGCGCGTGCGTTCAGTTTCAAACCGTCAACAGGTGCGCTGTTGTTATTCCTGTACGCAATTATTATCGGCATAGTTATATCGCCGATGTTGCTGTACGTCAGTGTATCTAATCCGATGTCAATTCCGATGGCGTTTGGCATTGCGGCCGCTATGTTCGCGTGCATGGCGCTGTTCGGATATAAAACGGTTAAAAACCTGTCGTTTTTGGGAATCTTTCTGTTT
This sequence comes from uncultured Alphaproteobacteria bacterium, assembly GCA_944392815.1. GTDB lineage: Bacteria > Pseudomonadota > Alphaproteobacteria > Rs-D84 > Rs-D84 > Enterousia. Next base: position 191,654 of record CALXXY010000001.1, read on the forward strand.
ATGGGCATGATTGGGTTGGTGCTGGTTGGATTGGCGTCTTTGATATGGCCGGTAATTGTCAGCGGCACATTTGGCACAATCGTATCCATTATTGGTGTGTTGGTATTCGCCCTGTTTACCGCATACGATATGCAAACGCTGAAAAATGCGTACGCAATGGGTGGGGACGACACACGTAAAAATCAGTTGGCTGTGCTGGGGGCATTGCAACTGTACATTTCTTTTGTTGCACTGTTCCAATACATTTTGGATTTGTTCAACAGAAATTAATTAACCAAATAACCAAGTAATATGGAGTTATAAAATGGCTTATAAAATCGATCCTGCGAAATGCATTGGTTGTCACACTTGCATGGGGGCATGCCCTGTGATGGCGATATCCACGGGCCCAGACGGCAAATGTGTGATTGATCCGGCAAAATGTATTTCATGCGGTACGTGCGCGGCTGTATGCCCAGTGGCGGCAATTGCCCCGGACGCAAAATAAATATGACATTGCGTTGAATAAAACGGGGGTTCGCCCCCGTTTTTATTGTAAAAAATGTTGCAAACAAACAAATTCTGTATAACAATACATCGGTAAAATTTGGGGGTATAAAATGCCAGCGAAAACAGTTAATGATATCGTCGCATTATGCAAACGGCGTGGTTTTATTTTTACAGGTTCTGAAATCTATGGCGGAATGGGCGGCACATACGATTATGGCCCATATGGTGTGGAATTAATGAAAAATATCCGCAACGCATGGTGGAATTCTATGATTTATTCCCGTAATGATATAGAGGGACTGGAGGCCGCAGTCATAACCAACCGTTTAATGTGGAAATATTCTGGGCATGAATCCAGTTTTTCTGATCCACTGGTTGAATGTAAAAAATGCGGTGCCCGCATGCGCCAGGATAAAATGCGCGACCAAACAAAATGCGATAATTGTGGCAGTACTGATTTAACCCCGCCACGCGCGTATCAGTTGATGATGGGGCTGTCAATCGGCGCAACGGCTGATGGTGAAATAAACGCGTATTTGCGGCCGGAAACTGCGACAACGACATACGTTAATTTTAAAAATGTTTTGGACGCGTGTCCGCATAAATTGCCGTTTGGTATCGCCCAAATTGGCAAAGCGTTCCGTAATGAAATTTCACCGCGTGGATTCGTGTTCCGCATGCGTGAATTTGAACAGGCCGAAATGCAATATTTCGTTAATCCTGCGGACGACGAAAAATATTTTGAAATGTGGAAAAAAATCCGTATGGCATGGTGGATTGACGTATTGGGAATACCTGCGAACAAATTGCGTTTCACACCACATGAAAAATTGGCCCATTATGCCAAGGCCGCCGGCGACATCGAATACGAATTCCCCGACGGATTCGACGAAGTCGAAGGTATCCATAACCGCCAGGATTTTGACCTGGGGTCGCATACAAAATCGCAAAACGAATTCAAAATCAATGCCCGCGTTATGGAAAATCGCGACAGTACTGTAAAATTGGCATACAGTGATCCGCAAACGGGCGAAAGTTTTATCCCGTACGTTATTGAAACGGCCATGGGGGTAAATCGCGCCATGTTCGCGGTTATGCTGGACGCATATACCGAAGAACAATTGCCGGACGGGAAATCACGCGTGGTGCTGAAATTAAAACCTGCGCTGGCCCCGGTAAAGGCCGCGGTTATACCGTTGGCGCGCAACGTGCCTGAATTGGTGACAATTGCGAACAATATTGAAAACGATTTGCGTAAATTACATATTGGCCGCATAGAATTGGAAAATTCCGGCAACATCGGTAAAAATTACCGCAGACATGACGAAATCGGCACGCCGGTGTGCATAACTGTCGACCACCAAACTATGGAGGATAACACCGTCACCCTGCGTCATCGTGATTCCATGCAACAGGAACGCGTGGCGGTATCTGATGTGCCGCGTCGCGTGATGGAAATAATAAACGGGTAAATAAAAATCCCGCCGTATGGCGGGATTTTTATTATTCCTGCTCGGGCACAACGGACATTGCGGGAATGGCCACTGTATCGTTATATTTACTTAAATATCTGTCGCCTGTAATGCAATATACAGTTGTCAAAGAATCCGTGTATTCACGCGACGCGGCCGTCCAACGATTTTGAACGTCCAATTGTGCGCCCTGGTACCCGGACAGACCGCCCAACGCACCACCAACACCCGCACCAATCAATGTGCCTTTCAGGCGGGCTTTGTTGCCAAAATCAATCAAACCGCCGTCGGTGGCACTTTCCTTCATGGGATAAAAATTATCGAAATCATCTTGTAAATCATCGGGCAATGTATATGCCGTGCCATTACCAGAACGTCCGTAAATTGTTTTCCCGGCACTGCGGGTTGATTTCCATTCGGACCAATCTTCGCTGGACAGTCCAAACGCCCGATCGTCCATTTCAACCATGGCGGCAATTTGACGGTCAATTGTGCCCGCCCCAGATTCAATCGGCGTGAACACCCCGGTGCCACTGACGATATTATCCGTTTGTTCGCCATCGGGAATTATGACCATTTTGCCATTTTGGTTGGACATGTAATAACGCAAACTGATATCTTCGTTAACCTTGGTTTCCAGTTCGGCTGTGTCGATATCTTCGATATCCCTGCCCGGGAATGCGGTTAATTTAACCGACACCAGTTCCTGGTCTGTACAGCCATCTGTTGGGTCGCAAACATATGTTTCACGGGTCGTCACGTTGTAATATGCAGTTTGATCCGCATCCAATGGCTTTGGCGTCACCAACGCCCCCCACAAACATGTCGTGTCATGTCCGTCAATGGTACATTTTTCAATACGCAACACAGAATCACCAGATGCCGCCATGTTGCCAACAACCCCACCGGCCGCGGCATTAACCCCAACGGACAAAATCGTATCGCCGGCCACTTTGCCCGCATACGCATTGCCGGCCATTAATGCACCGCCAGACAATGCGCCGATAACTGTATTTTGTATTTTTCCCTGGTCCGTGCCCAATAAACTGCTGTTGCCTGGGTCGTTTGCGCCACTCATATTCCCGCCCAGTCCACCAATTATCACACCGGCCGCGATTTTCAGGCCCGCGTTTTTCTTTTGTTCCTGGTTCATTTGGGCAATCACATCGTCCATAGTCGGGGCGTTATCCGCCGGGAAAGTAAAACTTTCGACCGCACTGGCAATCATTGTTGATTCCGGGAAAGATGAAATATTGCATTTTATGCTGTCGCCGGCCGCCAAATTCGCCCGTGCCAAAACCAAATCAGTGCCGTTTGGGCCGGCCTGGTACCCGCGCAATTCAACAACCGCCACGCATGTATCCGCACCACCAACCCCCGCACCAACGGTTGGGGCGTCCCACGCGAATTCACCATTCGGATATATCATCGCGCATCGGGCTAAACGATCGTACGCCGCGGAATCCGTACTGGACGCAGAAATTTCCTGGGCCAAATCAGCGTCGGCCACGCGAACAGGCAAATTATTTTCAACATCTGTTGATGGGGTCACGACAGTCGGGGTTTCTGTGGTTTGCACGGGCGTGTTCAGGGCATTGACCTGTTGATACGCCTGGGCATAACTGCGCGAATGATTACCAACACGCATGGCCGCAAACGTCATCGTCGGCACGACGCCAATTAACGCCGCAAACAAAGAATAGTGAATAATCGCACGTTTTGTATTCATGTATTCTGCCCCCACCGCGCCGAATTTATGGCGCGCCCCCATTAAAAATATCAGAACTGCAAACGCAAACGCAGGCCCAGGTCAATCATGCTTAAACGGCCACCCTCGTACCAATTGGTGTAATGATACACACTGTCGTACGGGGCGGGGTATTCCATACCTGCGCCGTCGCCCAGCCATTCTGTTTGTGAAACGATGATACTGCCAGATGTTCTGACACGCCCCAAATTAGTATATCTGACAAAGAAATCGATTTTAATTCCACCGTCCATTTCAGTGGTCAGGCCGCCTTCGACCATGAATGCAAACTGTTCAGATGTGCCGCCATTATGATACGCGTACACGTCCGAAATACCGGTTAAATCACCGGCACCAGCCACACTGGGGTCCATTTCGGAATAAAAAGTGTTATCATATACAACATAGTCGGCAATGGTGTTCAATGAAATACCAGCACCCACACCGACATACGGGCGCAACATACCACCGGCCAAATATCCCGTGTACGAATCGATATTATAATACACGTTCAACATTGTTGCGTTTGCGGTGATGGCGCCGCCCTCTACTGTGGCATCGACATAGCCACCAACACCGTCGGCGGATTTAACCATTGACGGATACGCAATTCCCGAATAACGCAGATATCCAAAATCCACGCGCAAATCATTATTAATCGACGCACCAACCGACAATTGCAGTGGAATCACTGTGTCGGTGGCGAAATCGGCCTCTTGAAAAGCGCCGGGGACGAATTGGCCACCCTCTTCGTCCATATAGTCGGACAAAACCGTGCCGCTGACACTGGCCGAATAACCAACAGACAAACCAACGTACAGACCACTGTCCGCCAAACGGTCGAAATCAGTGGGCTGATAATATTGACGGCCCGCGACCGTGGTGGTTGCGGTTGTTGCATTTGAACCAACACGCGGCAAAGTGCCCGTCACCCGTGTGGGATTGGCAACATTTGGGTTGTTTGTTTGCATAACAGTCCCGCTGGCGGTTGGTAATAACACAACCTGGCCCGCGGCATTTGTGCCCTGATACCCGGAATAAACAGGATATGTCGCAGCATTTGCCACGCCGTGCGCGCCAAACAAAACACCCGTCAATGCCGCAAGAAAGCCGACTTTTTTCATTGCCTTTCCATTTTCCTTTTATGCCATTATACCACAAAAATATTCGCGATAAAAGCATTTTCACGGCCACATAATAAAATACCCCGCGGATGCGGGGTATTTTTGTCCAATATAAGTTAATTCAGTTTTTTTTCGTATTAGAACGCCAGGTTCAAACGAACACCAACCTCGGCCTTGACATCTGTGCCGTTTTGAGAGTTGGCATGCGCTTCGTCGAATGTGTATTCGCCGTACACAGCAACCTGGACATTGTCTGTCAATTGATTTGCCGCAGACAGTGTGACGATGTATTCATCGAAACCATCGTTCATGTCGGACAGTGGGGCAATAATCCCACTTGCCACCGCATTCCCCATTGCGTCTAATTCTGTAGCCAAACTTTTAACACCATTGTCGGCGTGGTGATTATATTTGAATCCCGCACCGAATGACCAGCGGTCGTTTAACTGATAAAATGCGTTCAAACCAAAGTTAACCTCGGTTGTGGATTTCAGGTTAACAGAAATCTCACTCGGGATACCAGCCGCTGCCAACGCGCCCCTCATTTCAGCATTCAAGCCAGCAATATCAATCACGTTGTTGCTGTTGCCGAATGTTTTCAGAACTTCCACAAACGCGCTGGTGGTCAATTTGCTCCAAGTTTTACCAAAGCGAACACCGGCGTCAAAGCCCCAGCGGCCGTTGGAATAGTTGTCATACTGGAAACCACGTTCCAATGTGTACGCGCCGCGCATTTTGTTAATGCCGCCCAGGTGTGCGTCTGCATAGATATCCAACACGATATCGTCGGACGTTTCAATCGCACGCCAAATCAGACCAAAACGGCCGTGATTCATGCCCTTGCGATCAATGTCGGCGTCATGTGTGTATGCGAATGCACCACGAATTGCGATACGGTCTGTGATACCGATACCCAAATCTTCCTGGATACGCCAAATTGGGAATTCTGTTGCGCCATCGTGACCCTTTTTAACATGGGCATCTGAACTGTCCGCAACCTTTAACATCAATCCGCCCGATGTTTTCGAATAGAATTCGCCAGCGGTCGGCATATACAACGGATTTTCCAAATTAGCAGCCATCGCAGGTGTTGCCAAAACAGATGCAGCAACCGCCAATTTTAAACTTTTTTTCATCATTTAACTCCTTGGTTTCGATGAAATGAATCACACGGCCCCCATTATTGGCAAGACCGCGGGTCATATCCGCCCCGCCCATTATTGGCAACAGCGCGTTTTTGTGATATGGCCGTTGTACAGGGTGCTATATTCTGTGAATAAAGTCAAAGGCAAAATATTTTGTCCCGAAATTATTGACAAACATGCTGGACGCACTATATCAGTTTGATGTGGTGGGGATTATTTAACCAAAGGGGGCGAATATGGCCGACAAATTCAACGAATATATGCAAATTATCGCTGGGGCAAATCCCCAAAAAAGCAACACCAAACAATTATCTGACGCGGACAAGAAAAAATTATCGTCCAACTATTTCGAATTGTTTTATAACCTGACCGCAACAAATTGGCTGCGCGGTGGGAATCTGGGACGGGCATGGTATGTCGCACTGAACCAGATGAAACAATATATAACGACCCAGGCACCAAATAATCCGGCCGCCATGTACCTGCGCCAGGTATTCGCCGCGCATAACACGCGTTGGGCGCAAATCATGATGACCAGTCCACACAGAAACGACACAATTGACGCGCCGGCTGACAAGCGCGCTGAATGGACTGCGCGGGTTGCACAAAAAACAACCGCCGCGTTAAATGATTTGAATTCTGTATTGGCGCAATATCGTGTGGATACAAAAACTCAACAGGCGAACATCGCCACCAAACAGGCCGCTATGCGCACCGCGGTGCAAAATATACAAATGCAGATTTTAATGCAAATGAAGCGTCAGCAAAACGGCGGTATGGCCGCATAAAACACACGGGGCATACGCCCCGTTTTTTATTTATGCGCGTATGCCAATGTATACGGCACCAATGCGTCCGTGGAACCATTAAACCAGGCACGCGGAATTATCAAACTGTTATGCTGGCCCGCCGACATTTTGGGCAATGTATCACCATTTTTCGCATTAATAATTTGTGGCAATGACACTGATATATCATTCGTACTGTGCGGAACGATGAATTTGATTTCGGCGCCCCGACGTATTTCGTTGCGCAATTCCAATGTGATTTTTTCCGTGTCCACAGACGTAATAACCCCGGCCGCATGGTAATCTGACGTTGAACGCGCCGTTTCATAATTCTGGGCGTCTGGGCCGGCCGCGCCATTGAAAAATGCCGTGGTGTATCCGCGCGTTTCCAGGCGTTCCAATTCCGCCATAAATGGCGCAGGGTCAAATTCCGCCGGGTTGCGCGCATACGCGTCCAAAGCCGCACGATATGCGTGCACAACCGCACCAACGTAATATTCACTGCGATTGCGGCCTTCGATTTTCAAAGAATCTGGTCGCGATTCAATTACATCGCGCAATACAGGCATTAAACACAAATCGCGTGCGTTCATGATGTATGTGCCACGGTCGTCCTGATCAATTGGCATTTCAATGCCTGTTTCGTGTTCGCGCAAAATTACGTCGTATTTCCACCGGCATAATTGCGCGCACGCACCGCGGTTGGCCGGGCGACCTGTGATAAAATTAGACAACAGGCAACGCCCAGAATAACTCATGCACATGGCGCCATGGACAAAAATTTCCAGCCCCATATCAGGACATTTTTCACGAATGATTTTAAATTCGCTGTGCGAAACCTCGCGCGCAAGGACGCACAACCGCGCCCCTGCATTTTGCCAAAATTTAACCGCGGCGGCCGAACAAATGTTTGCCTGGGTCGATACATGTATGGGCATGTCGGGGTGGTGTTCGCGCACCCACATCATGACCCCTGGATCGGATACTATCAGGGCGTCGGGCCGCAAATAGTTGATTGTATCGCTGACGCGGGACATATTTTCAAAATCACGTTCATGCGCAAACAGATTGAACGCCAGGTACACTTTGCGTCCCGCACTGTGCGCCAACGCTATGCCGGCGTGAACCTCGTCCGTGGTGATTTTTGCACGCGCCCGCATGGAAAACCCGGGCAGTCCCGCATAAACAGCGTCTGCGCCATATAAAATGGCCGTTTTAAACGCGTCCAGCGTGCCCGCCGGCGCCAATAACTCAGGTAATTTTATCATAGTAATTATATTTTTAACTGTTATTTGCACAATGCAAGCATTTTGTGAATTTTTTAACTTGAAATTTGTGCGTGCACAATGTATAGTATGCCACGTTGCCAGTTTAGCTCAGCTGGTAGAGCATCTGATTTGTAATCAGAGGGTCGTTGGTTCAAGTCCGACAACTGGCACCAGAATATGTCCCTGATATCAGGGACTTTTTCATTTTTATACTTAAATATTCCCTGCCCTTTATTTATTTTTTTGCTACCTATTTGCTACTGAGAACATTTAAAATTGTTCTGTATTATTATTGAATATTATATATTTTTATATATCATACAACCTATGAGAAACTTAACAGCGTCTATAATTTTCATTTTTTTAATCATAATTGTCGGAATCGCCCTATTCTTTCAAATTATGTATAGCGACAGATCTACTTTAGGCATGTTCATTGTAACAGCAATGGCGGCTTTAGGGACTTGTGGTGTAACTATTTTAAATATATTCCCTTATATTCCAAAAGACAAACTAACTGCAGTCCTGTGCTATCGCAACAAAAAGCTTTGGATATTGGTAACTAACCATACAAACCACACTGTTTATCTTGGGATGGATAAATACCCTATTGCAGAATATCCAGATGCATTTGCTTTATGGTGGAAAACGAATAAAAATTGCAATGAGCTAAATTCAAATCCTATTCTAACAAATCCTGGAGACAATGTAGCCATACCTCCTAAAGTAACAGTTGGCTATCCAATTAACCATAAAATTTTTAGAAAAAATGATCTAAACAAGATAAAAATTGTCGTCTGTACAAGTTCTGGATATAGAATTAATGTAGAAAAAAGATTAAATAAAAAAAAGAACAACAATGTCAACAAACAACATTCTTGAAGTTCCTTTGAAAGCTCACTTATTATCTTCAAAAGAAGAAAATAATAAACAGCATGACGCTGATTTAATAGAACGAGAAAAAGCGCTGTTTCAAAAATACGGGTTAACACGACCTGCCCAACTATCCCCAGACACCAGAAAACTTATCCAACTAATGGCAGTGGACTTAAACATAAATGGATTTAAGACAGCAAACGAAGTTAAACCGTGTGGTCGACCAAATAAATGGAAAGAAATAGATGTTATTTTATTATTCGGAATACGAGTATACCTTATGCAGCAAAAACATCCTACTTATACTTTGGTAAATATTATAAACCATGTCTCCAAGAAGTATTATCCGGACGAAAATCCCAAAAGCCTGTACACACGATATCATGAAATTTTTAACAATAGCGTTAACACAAAATTAATAACATACATAAAACAAACAATATCCAACAAAAACATAGAAGAATTAGAAAAACAACTTTCCAATATACAACAATAATCGTTATACGAAAAACAAATCAGAATATTCGTATACGTTTTTTGTTATACGAATATTATTTTCCTTTATCCGTATAAATCCGCCTTTTATGATTTTTTTGAATTTAAAAGGAGGATAAATGAACAATGAAACATTAAATTCATCGGCTTTAATGGATCAGCGCGCTGCTGCCGCATACCTGGGAACTACTGTAGGCACTTTGAACACATGGCGACATTATGGAAAACAAAAAATACCATTTATGCGCTGGGACAATTGCATACGATACAGAAAAGAAGATTTAGATGCATTTATTGCCAAGAACATAGAAAATCCGATTGAATAAAAATAATACTCTAATCTAGCTTGACTATCAGGTTGTGCCGCATATGGCTATTCCTGATATCATGCTTTTTTCAATAAGATATGCGCACAATAACCAGCGCAGTTAATATCACTATGGACGAATTAAATGAACTAAAACATTGGTTAAGCACGCAATACGGGACAAAATCACTATTTTTATCCTTACATTTTAAAACTACGCCCGTGAACAAAGAGTCTCTTTGTAAACGATGGCGACCAATTTTTACAACCCTGTTCAGATCTATTCTAGGCCGACATTGGATAAAAAGTTATAACCGACATTTTCGGTTCATTGGATTTCAGGAGTTCGGAATAAAACATGACCGGCACATTCATTTTATACTAAATGTTAATATTGATATACCTACTGAATTTATAATAGAGAAATTAAAAACTTTGTCGTTTCGTCTTAATATGGATATATGGACAGACGAGACAGAAAAAATTCATATACCAAAACAACATGGCGACAATCTGATGATAAAACAAATATATTCAGAACGAATTTTTGACTATATAACCAAAGAAATCCGGATTTTTATACCAAATTCACCAAACCACAGGATAATATTAGATATCGACATAATTCACTAAACTGTATGCCTAAAGTCGCACACAAAAACAATAAAAAGCGATAATTGGTGACAGAAACGCGAACAAATCTTACCAACGCCACAGAATCCGTGGCTTTGCGAAGAAAATCGTTTCTGTCGTTAATATCGCACATTTTTTCAAACCCCGAAAATCTGGCACTTCTAACAACTTTTACGATTATTTGAATACACGGACCATATAAGCACAATTAACAATGCACAGATTCCTAGTCCAACCCCAAGCAAAACATCACCATTCTTTCGGAACCATTCAGCGCGCAGATATTCTCTTTCATATTCTTTCTGTAATTCTTTACGACTTCTTATTGTTTGTTCTTTCAAACGCCTTTCCTTGTATTGCTCCGCTATATTTTTTGTTGACGTCGGATCGTAACCGGCTTCTCTGGCCTTTTGATATAATTCTTGTTGATATATAGCCTGCTCTCTATCAAATTGTTCTACAGTCATGGCACTAGCCGATGTAATACCCAAAAACATAATAAATAATATTAAATACTTTTTCATTCTATTACCTTTTGTTGATTCGACAACCTTGTCGATCCAAAATTTTCTCTTATAGCTTAATTTTGCAAAAGCATATTCAGATATGAGCAGAATCAGATAACGGCATATTATTTTTCTTTCCTTATCTTCAGAAACACTTTATATACGATATATTGGTATAAGAATAAACATACAAAATACCCAGCAGCACCAAGAATTAAACTCAGCTCTTTATTCTGTCCTATACTCGTATCCGAAAGCCCAAATAATTCTATAATTCCACCAAGAATCAGAGCAGGAATCAACAAAGAACATAAAAATTCTACCACCGCCCAAATAGGTTTTCCACCTGTATAAAGTTTGTAAATCATCGGCACCCCCTTTTACATAAGAAAAGGCCACCCAATAAGAGAGTGGTCGGGGAGTTGATAAATCACTGTATTACTGATTCTGTTGCCTTCGAGTTACCTCTGTTTTATAGCAAACAGCTCCCCGACATAAATCAGGGATATAACGATGCAAAAAGCATCGAAACACCAGATTACGATGCTTTCGCACCGAATACAGTAGGCTTATCACAGCCCCGAACCCAATTCCCATTGGATTCGAAGTTGATTCTATCAAGAAAAATAGAAAAACGCAAAGAAAATACTTATGCCAAACCAAGCTTTATACCATATGCTTATATTTCTTTATCTCGCTGTTTTTTATGTTCTTCATAAATGCTTTTCATACGCTCAGTTACCACAAGCTCAGCTTCTTTTATATCAAATTTATCTTTTAAGATACTTCTATAACGCATAAAATGTATGATGCTAATTTGGCTAAGTTCATCAGAGACTATCAAATTCCATAATAAAACAATGACTTTCTTTACTTCGCTTGTGGTATACTTTGGGCTTTTAGTGAAATAATCATCATAATACCTATTTATACAGTAAAATAAATTTTCACAATTTTTTACTACACTTTCTAAATATGCTCTATCCGATAACACATCTAAGAAAACCTTATCTTTCTCTAAAATAAGATCAAATACGCTAGACAGCTCTAGTTTTGTGTTGGGATAGTCATTATTAAATGTTTTGTATTTTTCCCCCATCCTGTTCTTGTACTCTTGCTTTATCCTTTCTTTCATTTGTTTTATAATAGTAGCAAGACTATCGTGTTCTATACTCGGGGTAATATATTCACAACACTCATCAAAAAGCTCCCCCAATTCTTTCAATGTAAAACCAGACAGACTCTTATCAAGCATCATACTCAAGAAATCTTTCTTAGCAGATATAATTTCTTGATCTTTAATACCAACTATACGAGGCTTATGCAAAAATAAATTTATTAAATTTGTAGAATAAATCGTCCATTCGTCAGACTTTTGCATAATGTCCTTACCAACTTCCAAGGCCATAAGCATATTACTCTTATGTCTTTGCATTTCATGATCCACAGTTTGAGTACCTATATTCATTTCGTACATATTGTATATATTTACGATATCTCTTAATGCAAATGCGGATTTTTTATTTCTTATGTATTTTTCTACATCTTCTTTGGTCTCACATTTATCAAACTCTTTAATGGTTATTATAATGGCTTTAGAATTATCAGAATAATCTATAAAAAACTCTTCTCTTTTTCCTTCATCAAACATTTTATGAGTCAGATCTTTTATAAGAAGGTAATTTGAATTTTTCTTATTACAGTATCGGCCTACAAGAATATCCAGTTCTTTTTTTTGTTGTTCAACTGCTTCTTCTTTATTTCTACTAATAGCTAAATCTATATTGCTTTTTATATCTGTGCTCAATTTTAAAGCATAAAATAAATCACCCGCGACATACCTAAATATTATCGATAATAAAAATGCTTTTTTATCGATTTCAAACGGATAAAATCTTTGTAACTCAACCTCTCGTTCTAACAAATCCCTTAAAATTGTTTTTATTTGTCTGGGATTATTTGGAAAAGAATCCGCATTCCTAATTAGAAAATCCTCTGTGAAGATTTTGGCTTTTCTAAAGTCTCCTGTTAAAAGTTTTTTCAAGAAATACCTTTTCGAATCATTTGTCATTGCTGGGATATAAAAATGAAAATCAATAAATTTATTTATAAATTCGATATTCCAAAGAGCATTTCCCGCTTCTTTCAAAGAAAGGTCTACCTTATCTCTGTCCAACAAGAAAATAAAATTAAAATTTTCAATTCCAAATAAATCAGATAATTTTGTAAATAAATTTGGAATATCTTCAAATTTTGGGCTTCTATCTATATCATCCAAAACAATTATAAAATTTTTATTCTTTGATAACTTCTTTAGTTTTGTTTTTTTCTTTTCATAAGACAAACGAAATAAATCTTGTATTGTACCAAAATATGAAGGTAGTTTTACTTTATCAAATATTCTAGGCAACATTAAAAAGGCAGAAAAAAGGGAAACAGGTAATATAATTTTAATATATGGAATTAACAGAATAAAAGAATCAAATAAAAAATACTTTGTGCATATTATATCTGACAAACAAACTGCCAACCAAGCACAAAATACATATTTCATAAATCCATAAAATAGCCTTTTACTTTTCTGGCACAAATTATAATTAGTTAATATTTCTAATAAAGCATCTACTATTTCATCTGAATTTTTATATGCCCACGTATTAAAATCTATAAAGATATATTCTTTCCTAGCCAATTCTTTCACCATACCAATGATGGATGTTTTTCCGCTTCCCCATTCACCATAAAGACCCATATTACAGCCCTTTTTTATACCATCGGTATCTTTATAACTAATATTTTTATTTTTTATCGTGCTAACTATATTTTGTGCTATTGTTGCAAAACCTAATAAATCTTTTTCAACATTAACTGTTGGAACTTCTGCCAAATTATTCATACATATGCCCTTTCATTATAAAGAATTGTATTATAATAGTATAAAACTAAATTCCTAGCATTAGAATAATGCGCCTCTAAAAGGCTATTAAAATTATCATCATAAAAATATCAAAATTTGATGCATATTGACTACTTTCACTTATTTAACATAATTATTACCAAGAGTACTTCATTATAACAACAATAAGGAACTCTTATTCATATGTTTTTGGACAATTTAAAGATCACCTATCGATTTAAACTTGCACTTAGATCATCATTAAAAGCTCAAGGAGTTTGTTGCCATATTAGCACACCCTTCATCCCTTTATATACGAATCAAATTTTTCTATAAAACTGCGTGCATTTAAAAACAACAACCTTACCTGTTCCATATTTATATGATTAATATTTATCGATGCTGTATGCGCGCTACTCTGATTCCTTAGATTTTTAATTTGCTGAATTGACGAAATTTCCTCGAATAAAAATACATTCTGTCCATTAGCACCAAGAACCCCTCTACAGTGATCAAACACATCTTCCGGTTCTTTAGCATTGCATTTTTCACGTATTAAAATCAAATTAGCTTGTACATACTCATCAATTTCTGCATTAATTTTTACGATATAATATTCTGCTAATATGGCATTCAAAAGGCCATAATTATTCCCGATTTTGACACTATCAGGAATTTCTTGCAAAATATTATTTATCAACTGCAAAAGCTGTTCCGAACTATTAAGCACTAGTAAAACCCTATTTCAGTATATTTCTAGCTATTTCTAGTCGGGTATCAACGAATTTTTTTGACGTTGTCCCATTACCCCTCAGAATAATTTCCATATACTCTGGGTTTTGCTTTAAAAGTTCAAATTTTTCGGGTAAATTTTCCACTTCCCCGTTGTGCATCAATGCCACTATTACCGAGTCAAGCAAAGTATAATTTGGAATATGGCTTTTATTTATTGAAAAGGGATGTTCTGGTAATACATTATCAATTTGTTCCACTGCTTTTAAGAAAAGTTCTTGCACATCTGTCTTTTCGCTATTTTTGTTAGACTCCATATATTCATTTAGATAAGACTTCATTACCCCCGTATATTCCACTTCATAAAAAGCGAAACAACGAAGCACTAACTCCAAATCCAAGAAACGCTTTCCCAGTCCTTGTACCCCCAATATATTTTGCCAATGCATATTTTTATTTGTCTCTTCTAAAACCATAAGAAATTTGCCGTATGCTATACTTCTTCGAATTTCCATATTATTCAAAGACACCCCTCCGGTATTTAATCTTTCAAAAATCTTATATAAAATAGACCTATCGTTAAAATTTGTTGGACGTATAACAGTCGCTGACAACACAACATTTTGCAATCTTCGTTGTTGCACTTGATCTAATTCACTAAACTTTTTATTACAATATGGGCTATTTTCATTTAACTTTTTTAATTTGAATTCATCATTTAAAAAGGCCGCAATAGTACTTATACGCTGCAAACCATCAACAATAGAAAAACTTGCGCCATCTTTTGTAAACAAAAACACCGGAGGGACAGGCAACCCCATAAAAAAAGATTCTATTAAACGAGATTTACGAACATCATCCCACACGGGCCGACGTTGAAAATCAGGTACATTAAAAGTATGGTCTTTAAAATATTTAGAGTAATTTTCTAGCGTGTAAAAAGCGGGATATGTATTAATTTCATAATTTGTATTATCAGGCTCCATTTCGTCTTCTTCGATAATTTCTCTTTGTTTATCAATTTCTTCTAACCGCAATAAAACATCATCTGCCATGATTTTAACACCCCTATAAATAGTTAATTAGTGTATTTAGTATATAAAAATATGTGTTTTTAAGCAAGAACTGTTATCAATAACATAAAAAATAATATACCCCCGATAACACTATACGTTCGAAACATTTTCTTTACAAGAAAGCATTCCAATATCCACAGCCTTTTTCATGGAGAAACAAATCATACTATTTGCAATAAATTGTACACACATCAAAAATTTATTGACTTTACAGCATTTTATTTTACCATGCTTGTTATCAAAATAAAGGTTTATTAACATGCGGTTATCATCTATTCCGTACTCTGCGAGTATAAACTTACTTCAGTGCAATAAATCTGTTCCTTGTAATCGTTTACTGGCCGACACAAACCTTATTCAACAAAATAGCCCTGGACATATTATATATACACCAATAGTTCAAAAAATAAAAAAGAACATTGAAAACATCACATTGGAAAACGCTGAGAAATACGGTTTCAATGAAATGCTGTTTCCGGTTTTGATGGAAACCAAGCTTTTAGACGCATCAGGCAAAACTCAAGAATATGCCGATGAATTTTATGCACCGTCCGATTCAAAAGGAAATTTGATTATCTCGCCAACCACGGAAGAAAGACTGATAGATTTTGTGGCACGCAGTGGCGTTTTATCCTATAAATCATTGCCTATGCGATTTTCACAGGTGTCTAATGTATACAGAAATTTGAAAAGAACTGAAGGATTGTATAAATCACGAGAAATTTCATGTGTTGTTTTGACTGCTATTGACAAAGATAATGCAACTTATTTACAAACAATGAAAGATTTCAGATTGTTATGTGAAGAATCATTCAAACAAATGGGCATCCCAAATTTTTATATCCAAGATAAAATGTCTGGCGCAGTTGAATTCTTTTATACAACAGAGTTAGCTGATAGACCGCTAAGCAAAAGTATTATCAACAACTTTGGAAACAAGAACAAGTTTGAAACCCAAGAATTGTTTGGTAGTTTATCCATGGGCTATCCTTTTAAACAGAGTGAAAATTTCAATTTATTTTACACGGACAACAGAGGCACACGCAAGAAACCTGTAGTCAGCACATATGGTATCGGAACCCAACGTTGTATCCACACATTATTTGAACAAGCGAAAAACGGGCGTACAGATGCGTTTTCTCCAGCGGTACGTCCTTTTGACGTTGATATTATTGTATTATCCAAAGACACCCAACATGCTCAAATTAAGATATTGGCCGAACAATTGCAAAAAAATAAGATCCATTATTGTATCGACGATCGTAATAATAGCATGAAAGATAAAATGCGATTTTCGGAATTCTTTTCCATACCATGTCGTATTATTATCGGTGACAAAGAAATTGCACAACAACAATATTCTGTAAAACCGTTGACGGTAAATGAGCCAATGTATGTTGATATAGCAAAAGCAATAGAACTTGTAAAACAATTAACAATAGAGAGAGTGAGATGACCCGACCTGTATCTTCCTGGAACAACCCAAAGCAACACTTAGACAAACTGTTAACAACACCTTGGTATAGAGTCATTAACAAAATATTTTCTGAGATATTGGTACTTACTCACGATTTTTATAAAACTGAAAATATTGCACCCACAATTTTTCCAATTACTACTGGTTCTGTCAGTAGTCCTTTTGGGCTTGGGAGTGATTCTTTGCCAGTAAAAATCAAAATTAAGAATAATGACATATATTTGGCAGATTCTATGCAGTTTTCATTGGAAATTGCATCTCGCTTGAACACCAATGGAGCATATTATATTATGCCGTCTTTTCGTGGCGAAGATATGGATGCCCGTCATCTTAACGAATTCGTTCATTCAGAGGTCGAAATAAAGGGCTCTCTGGACGATGTTATGGCGTTGGCCGAACGTTACATAAAATTTCTTATCAAGGGATTAAAGTTATCTTGCGCAACAGAAATTACAGAAGTATGTGGCACAACGGAACACTTAGATACAGCTTTGGCACGTCCATTTCATAAAATTAGATTTGAAACCGCTATGCAAGAATTAGCCAGCGTCGAGGATGCATTTAAAAGGTTGGATGATAAATTATACGCTATTACATCTGCTGGAGAACATGCGTTGATTGACAAATATGGTGATTTTACATGGATAACAAACATGCCTCACAAAGCAGTGCCTTTCTATCAAGCAGAAGAACCTGACACAGAATATTCTATGACAGGCGATTTACTGGCTGGAATTGGCGAAATATTAGGCTGTGGACAACGTGTATTCTCAGCTCAAGACGCAATTAATTCTTTAGATAATCACAATATTGACAAGACTGGTTATCAATGGTATATCCACATGCGTGAAATAAATCCTCTACAAACATCAGGCTTTGGAATGGGGATAGAGCGGTTTATTTTATGGTTGTTAAAACACAACGACATCCGTGATTGCACTTTACTGATTCGCAACCACAAGGATGTCGTATTTCCTTAATGTTTAAGGATAGTTAAAGAATTATCAGAAATTTTTACCTGACCACCAATTGGTAAGGTTACCATTGGATAAGTGTGTCCAAAATCGATGTTGGCCAGCACAGGCATAGCCTTTAATTCTGGATGAATATTAAATATAGAGACAATATCTTCTTTAGATATTTCGTTTTTCTGTTCCATGCGTCCAAACAATATTCCACGAACATTTTTAAACCAGGGTTGATGTATTGTGGATTGCAAAATTCTATCCAATATGTACTTGTTACCACCCTCTATTTCCACCGCCAAAATCACATCTTCATCAATGGGCATATACTGTGTGCCATACAACAATTGGACAGTTGTGGCTTCGCCACCAATCAGGGTACCGGTAGCATTTCCATGGTTAATTACCCAAAAGCCGTCGTTTTCATGAAAAGTTCTATCTTCTTGGTTTATAAACCATTCAGGGTCGTCACTCCATTTTGTGCTGGCCACTAATGTCTTTTCAGAATTATCAAACAGTATGTGTTTCAAATAGTCCATAGAATAATCTGCGCCGTATTTCATTCCCAATGTAGAAAAATGTGGTCCATAATATGAAACAATACCTGTTTTTGCCAGTATTGCGTTTTGTAATGCAGCAATGTCAGAATACCCGATTAACATCTTAGGATTTTGCCTTATCAAATCATAATCTATTAAATCCAGCAACTGATTAGAATTAAAACCACCAATAACTGTGAATATAGCTTTTACATTACTGTCTTTATACGCATCGTGAATATCGTTCAGACGGGCCACCACAGGTGAAGAAACAAAGGCGTCTATAATGTCCAGATTTTTCCCAAAAGATACTTTCAACCCCATATCTTCCAATCTTTGTTGGGCCAAGGCTCTTACATCTTCGCCAATAATTTTATACGACATAGCCGGCGCAATAATACGTACTTCATCACCAGCTTTTAGTTTTTGTGGAAAAATCATCTCTCTCTCCTTTATTTATTTGTGCCAAATACAAATATATTATTACCACGAGCAGCCACATCATTGTTTTTGATATGCTCTTTTTCCATATCAAAAATCCGTTGAAAAATTTCTTTATTTTCTAGTATATCGGCTATTTCGCCAGTTTGTCCACGCAATTGGGTTTCTTGATACCCAGGATAAATCAGATTTGGAAAACCAGAACAAAAATCAACTGTTATATTATGCTTTTTCATCATATCCTTGATGCTGTTCGGCGAGAACATATTAATATATGGCATTTGATCTGTAAAACGACCACGTCCAGACAGACATTTATTTGCCTCATCAATATTTCCCAGTTTTGTATTAAAGAATGCTGCGTGATACATATTTGGTGCCAATGTACAAATTATACCGCCTTTTTTTGTTACGGATTTTAACTGTTCAAAAAAATTATCAACATTTTCACCTACGAAACCGATAACATTATGAAAATTAAATACAAAATCAAACTGTTCGTCTACTTGTGACAAATCGTTCAAATCTTGTAACATAAAATCCCATCTTCCCTGATACGGAATTGACTTATGTTTAGCTACATCCAACATTTCTTTGGAAAAGTCTATCGTAACACCAGAACACTCTGGAAATTCCTCTAATAATTTATGAGACCAACGACCTGTACCACCACCCGCATCACAAAACCTGAAATTCTTAGGTAATTTAGGAATAATATATGTTTTTATGGAATCCCACAACAGGGCATCTGATAACCGCCAATAACTTTGATTTTCTACCAAGTCATATTCTGATGCTTTCTCTGCAAAATATTTTAATACAGAATCTTTGTACATAGAACCCTCCTCTTTATCTAAGTTTTGTCTGTTGTGTTAATCTTATTAAATCGTTAACTGACATCTGTGTAACGTTACCATTTTTGCGATCTTTTACCTCGACATTGCCTGTATTAAAGAATGTTTTACCGATAATTATTCTATTTGGAATACCAATAAGGTCACTTTCTGCAAATTTAATACCTCCACGTACATCTTTGCGGTCGTCATATAAGACATCAAATTGTGCATTTAATAACTGTTGATATATATTGTCTACAACAGCTATTTCGTCATCTTTTACCGCCATTGAAATTAGATGCCATTCAAACGGCGCTATTTTAGCAGGCCATACCAATCCCCTGTCGTCACTTAAGCACTCTGCAACAGTACCCATAACACGGCTTGGACCAATACCATAACACCCCATGATAATAGGTTTGCTTTGGCCCTTGTTATCAATAAAATTCGCATCAAACGGTGCTGTGAAACGTGTACCAAGCTTAAATATGTTTCCAACTTCTACAGCGCGTTTTTGTTCAAATGTTTTTTCTATACCATCCGTATAGTTTGGAATAATATCGCGCAAAGCACATTTATCTCCGATAATTTCACGATTGATAGCAATTTTTGTCCCTGGAATTATATAAATGGTATCTTCACCGGCATCGGTCAATGTTTGGAATTCATGAGAATATTTTGCAAACGCACCTCCACTGGCATATGTAAAATAAGTTTTATCACCAATACCACAATCCGTGTAGAACTCCATATACATTTGAGCAACTTTTTCATAATACATATCTAAATCTGCCTGACTTTCATGAAAAGAATACAAATCATTCATACGAAATTCTTTACACCGGAACAAGCCAGACTTTGAACGAGGTTCATCTCTGAACTTGTTTTGAATCTGAAATACCGCCTTTGGCAAGTCTTTATAAGAAGAGATAAAATTAGTCACAAAAGGCGTAACAACCTCTTCGTTTGTTGGACTTAAGGCATATTCTTTATCTGCATGGCCATGAATCTTATATAAAACATCTATCTTATCCCAACGACCGGTTTGCTTCCAAACATCTGACGGCTGCAAAACAGGCATCATAACTTCTTGGCCGTTTACAGTTTGCATATACTGACGGATTAAATTCTCAATTTTGTTCAATGTTCTAAAGCCCAATGGCATATAAGAATAAGCCCCCCCCATTAATTTATGAATAAAGCCTGCGCGTGTCAACAACTGGGCGTTTTTAGACATCTCTTGTACATTGGAGGCTTTTTGTGTTTTATAAAACAAGTTACTTTGGCGCATAACAAATACCTTTTGTGTTGCCTACATATACACTCTTCTGTGCTAAGAATACCGAAATCATAGGAAAAATCAAGAAGTTCTTGAATATAAAGCTATCAAAAAACAGCGTTTATAGTCCATATTAAAATCATACACTGTTTATCATCCTATCCACGGCTTTTTGCATAGAGGCACGGACTGGATCGGCAGACAAACGGGCATAAATAGCAGTTGCAGCGGTTGATTTATGCCCCAAAGACCTGCCAATTACATTCATGCTTGCTCCTGTAATCGCTTGATAACTTCCCATAGTTCTACGTAAATCATGTAGTCGTAGATTATCTATATTCGCTCGTCTTAGAAGACTTTTCCATGCACGTTTTGGCTCTTCCAGATGGCCACTGG
The DNA here is from genome assembly GCA_944392815.1 of uncultured Alphaproteobacteria bacterium. GTDB lineage: Bacteria > Pseudomonadota > Alphaproteobacteria > Rs-D84 > Rs-D84 > Enterousia. The sequence goes on from CALXXY010000001.1 coordinate 213,141, forward strand.
CACTTTGTTCACTTGGTAACACCCAAGAACTATTACTATTTTGTTTAATTTTTAATAATAATTCTCTTAACTGTTCGATAATCGGGACCTGCATAGGTTCACCATTTTTAGTATCTGATAAGTATATAAAGCCATTTACTAAGTCTATCTGAGACCAGCGCAGGCTCAATACATTACTTCTACGCTGTCCAGAATATAGAGAAATCAGCACATAATTCTTAAACACATCATTGGGTTCGTTATTTAATGCGTCAAACAATCGTTTTAATTCGTCATCTCGTAAAAATCTATCCCGACTTATTTCCCTGAACATTTTTATACCATCAGTTGGATTTTCAAAACGTTTCGGGAATCCGCATTCATAAGCTTTGTTATACATATGTCTGATAAGCGCCAGCATACGATTGGCGGTATACGAACTTACCGTTTGTCGCAAGAAGTTATGATGTCGCGCTACTTCATCACGGCTTATTGTTCGCATCTGACGATTATGAAATACAGACAAATGATTTCTAAAAGTAGCATTATCGTTAATTTGCGTTTTCTGCTTTTTATGCGTTAAGGAATGCACAGGTAAATATACTTTTTCATAATATTCTTTCAATGTCATATCATGCAATTCATCAAAGCGTTCTTGCGCTGGATCTTCGCCGCATATTGCCCTTTCACGCATTGTATGCGCTTTACGACGCGCAGTTTCCAATTCAACATGTCCGAACTTACCTATCTTTATACGTTTAGGCATCCCCTGATATTTCATATAGGCATAAAATGTTTTAGAGCCACCATAAGAAACAATTAAACACAGACCATCTTTTGAGCCTGAATCATAATACACAACCTGGTTTTTTTCCTTGGTTGGAATAGGCAAAGAAGCTATTGCTTTTTTAGTAAAATTTATGGTCTGTGTTTTCATATTTTTTTGCTACTTATTTGCTACTGATGGCATTTTTTGCTACCGTTTGCTACCAATTTTGATTAAACTATAACAAACTTAGAAATCGTTGTAAAGCGCAGAATACTAAGAAAAATTTAACATTGTAAAACACCGTTAAACATACGACTTTCTGATTTGTAATCAGAGGGTCGTTGGTTCAAGTCCGACAACTGGCACCAGATTTTCCCCGCTGGGTGGCGGGGATTTATTTATGATTTATATATCAACTGAAAACATCAATATCCCGACACGACCAAACTGTGTATTAAATCGTTAATTTGTTTGGCTATTGCTGTGGAATCAAAACGTTTTAAGCCATTGGTTGCGATATCTGACATTTGTTTGGCTTTTGCCGGGTGTTCAAAAACAAACTTCATGTTTTTTGCCAACGCGTTGGCATCGCCAGTTTCAAATAATAAACCGCCGCGTCCATTCAACAGTATTTCACGTGGTCCGTTTTTACACTTGGACGAAATGCAGGGAACACCCAATGCCACAGATTCAAGCAACACTGTCGGCAGCCCTTCGCTTTCGCTGGATAAAATATTTGCAATGGCGCCCCGCATAATGCCATATGGATTATTCAGGGCACCAGTAAACACAATGCGTTTTACGGACGGCAATTGGGGCAATTATTAAATGAACTGCAATCAAACGATATTTTAATTGCCGCCGAGATATCACGGCTGGGTCGATCTTTGCTGGAGGTCATGCATATACTGGAATACTGTTTGAATAAAAATTGCCAGGTGTGGACCATCAAAGAAAATTACAGATTGGGCAACGATATTCAATCCAAAGTTATGGCGTTTGCGTTTGGATTATCGGCCGAAATAGAACGCAATTTAATATCGCAACGAACCAAGGCGTCATTGGAAAGCGTGCGGGCAACCGGCAAACGATTGGGGCGGCCTTTTTCGGCGCAATCAAAAAAATTGAAACTGTCCAGCAATACCAAAAAAGTAAAAAAATTGTTGGACATGGGGTTGACCAAGTATCGGATTGCCAAAATAATGCAGGTTAAACAATCAACTGTATCCAGATTTATTGTCCGAATGGGCTGGTGAATATTTCCCCCACCCCGCCGGCGGCGGGGGGGGTATGATGGTGATTATTTTTTACGTTTTGTGGGTTTGGATTTTTTGTTTTTTGGGGTCACGGAATCATCGTCGTACACAGCGTAATCGTATTCGTCATATTCTGTATCAATTTCGTTGGGCGCGACGTCCATGATTTCATTCAACACACGACGGGCGCGGGGATTGCGGTCTGAATATTTTTTCAGTCCAACAACCAATGCCGCTGTTATCATTTTTTCCATGTCTGCGCTGGACACATGTTCAGACACCCGGTCGCGGATATTTTGCGCCATATGTTTGACTGCATGTTTGGCTTTGTACAGCAACGAATGTCTGCGACGAATTTTATCGATGATTTCCATAATCCACATGATTATCAAAAACGCCACCAATGGCACCGCCACACACCAGACAAAATATTTTAACACAGAATCACTGCAGAACGACAGACCGAACATAGCGTTGCAAGTGTTCGGACAATGCAGCAGCATAACTGCAGCGATTTCGTACAGCGCCAAAATTGTTAACCCCAGTTTATATTTTAAAAACATTTTATTTCTCCCTTGGTTTTATTTGATTAATTGATTAAAAATTCATAAAGCGGATACCCATCAGCACAGTCCAATCATTGCGCCGCCAATTCCCGCCCAGGCGATGTCCTGCACGAATCCAAACGCCTGTGGTTCTGTTCAGCATTGTACCCAATTCCAATTCGGCCAAAAATTCCTGGCGGCCGGTTTCGTAATTTACCCATACCTGGGGATCGGCCAGAACCCACCAACCCTGGTTAGACGCATATCCCAGCAACATTCTGTATTGGCCCTGGTTTATATCTTGGGAAATGGCGGGGTCGGTGTTATGCAGCGAAATGAACTGTTTCGCGACCAGCGCGCCGAATATGTTATGCCCAAACGAATACACGTATCCCAAAATCGGGTCAAAAGTATATTGCTGGGCGCCCAGGGTATCTTCGGTTGCGGTGGGCAATAAAAATTCTGCTGCACCAATCAGGGTATGACGCCCCCAGGTATGCTGGGCACGGCCACGCAATGTTAAATCGCCAATGCCGTTGTCGGAACGACCGTGGCCACTGTACCGCACCAGCGGCAATTCTGCATTAATACCGAACACGCGTTTAATTGCATGGTCGTATTTTAATGTCAACGATGTGATTGATGAATCACCAAATGCACGCAACTGTGGCAACAGTTCCAGTTTGGTTAAATTGTCCGCTGGGTTAATACCACGTGCGGTGTCTGCGCTGTCCGCGGCCCATACGTTTGGTGCGGCCAGGATTACGGTCAAAACCGTCAGTATTGTTTTTTTCATTTTTGTTTCCCCCATCTGAAAACATTGTGACATGGTGTGACAAAAAAATCACCAGGAACGAAAACCCACCGCAAATGCGGTGGGCGTACGTATAATTTATCAGACAAATTAATCCGATGTGACCGGGGCGTCGGCACTGCCATACTGGGCGGCGGCGTCCGTGGTGCCAACATCATCGGCCGCGTTTTCCATTTCTGCGGTTGCCGCGGCGGTGGCATCTGTGGCGGATTGTGCGTCCGCGGCCGCAGCGTCCGCAGCGGCGCGTTCTTCCTCGGCACGGGCGGCGTTTTCAATTTGCAGCAATTGTTTTTCCAACGCGGAACGTTCGGACGTTTTGTATCCCGTTTCGGCATCAGATTCGGTGGCCCCGTCGTCAGTGGACGTGCCGCGCATTGCATCAACCGCAGGATTAATCAGATTTTCAAATATTTCCTGGTTCGCCTGGGTTCCGGTCATGTCGCGCGCCAACAGTTTACTGCCGGGGCCGGGGAAAAACCATTCGTCCAATTTCATTGCTGTCAATTGCATGATTGGGCGTGTGCGGGCATTTTCGACCCACGGTGCGGGACGTGGCGCGTCCGAATAATACCACAGCGCACACCAGTATACTATGCCCATAATCACAATACCGCGGATTAAACCGAATATTATCCCCAGGGTACGATCGGTCACCTTCATAATACTGTTTTGTATTTTTTCGCGCAGACGTTGATTGAAAAAACCAATCAACATTAATATTACGAAAAATACTATGAAATATGACGCGACCAACGTACCAACAGTGGACGCAGTTAAATCAAACCAACCCTGTAATAATTTGTCCAGCAACGGCGATATGAAACGTGCCGCAATTGCCGCGATTACCCACGACAGTGTTGCAACCGTTTCGAAAATACCACCACGAATGCTGGCCCATACTGTGGACGCCACCAGGACGCCCACATAAATCCAATCCAAAGTAGTTAAATCAAACATCGGCATAATCCAATTTTATTGTTATGGTTGTGGATAAATCTTTTTATTTTTTCTTTTTATCCTTGCGTACCAAAACAAACGCCAATGCTGCGACCAAAACAATTAACAGGATATAGAAATACACCGGTGACGCGGGGCTATTTTTTTTTTCGTTTTGCGTTGCGTCGTCATTTGCGGCATTTTGTGCGGCCGCATTGTATTCTGTAATTTTGCCCTGGCGATTGGCGTGCGATTTTCTGAATTCATCAGCGTTATCGTCCAATGCCTTTTTATTTTCGGCGGCGGTATCTTTCTGGTCCTGGGACATGCCAACCTCGACCGCGTCACGCAATTCCTGTTGCATGAAATCGGCATAGCCCTGGAAACATTTGTCGCCAACAACGATAACCGGCACACCACCGCTGTCGTATTCGCATTTCTTTAACGCTTCCTGGAATGCGGGCAGATTTGCCCGGTCCATAACATTAATTTGAACAATGCGCAAATCTGGATATTCGTATACTATTCTGCTGGTGAAAAAATCACGCGCATGATGGCAATGCGGGCATGACGGCGAATAATACAGTGTGATATCGGCCGCATTTGCCGCGCCCATGAATAAAAAACCAAATACTGCGAATAACGTTGATAATTTTTTCATCATTTCTCCTTTGACTGATTGGTTGCATTATAGAAATCCAGCGCACTGTGTGCAAGCCATTTTTATTTCACATATCTGTCATAAATAACAGGGGTTTTGTTTATGGTATAAATTCTGTCGTCTGAATCACGGTTGTACCAGACATACAATATGTTTACCATATCGTTTTCCGCATACGGGTCAGCATATCCAACAACCTGGCGCTGGGTGTTATGGGGGAAAACAGCGTGAAAAGTATTGTCAAACACCCGGGAATATTTATCGCGGAACGATTGGCTGGCCACCACGTTCATGATTAATATGCCGTCATGGGCAATATGCGATTTTACACGCTGCATGAATTCGGCGGTGATAAAGCCCTCGGGTATCTGGAAAGAATTTGAATAAACGTCCACCAAAATCATATCGTATTTTTCAGTGCTGTTTTTCAAATACTGACTGGCGTCCTGGACCAGGAATTTTTTATTTTCAGGCAACGGACGGCCCAGAAAATATTTTTCGGAAATTTCCTGTAATGTATGTTCTATGTCCACAAAAGTGTAATCATTAAACGTATCGTTCAGGCCGGCTGTAAATCCGCCCGTCCCCAGCACCAATATTTTATGCCGTCTGTCGGTGGGCAAATTGTATATGAAATGTGCGTTCAGGTAATCTATGTATTCCGCGTTCTGGCCAGTTGTTGGATTATGCACAGACATCGGCAACCCGTTCATGTACAGCACACGCGTATTGTCTGTGAACTGGGTCACTGAAATAGTAGAATTCGCATTGTTTACCAAAACACCAAAACGATTGTATTGCACGTAATCGCTGTTGATAATCATGGTTGGAATCAAAATGCACAATCCCAACAATATCGTCCACCAACGCGGGCGCGTGACCAAGGCCGCAAACAATGCCAATGTGATAATTAATATCACTGTGTAATTTACACCGATAAACGGCATTAAAATCAGCGTGGTCAGTAATGACCCCATAACGGAACCAATCGTGTCCCACGCCATAATATTACCCGTATAGTTTGTATTATATTTATGCAGGCAACGTGACAGCAACGTTGTGTTGAACCCAAACAAAAATGGGCCAATGGATAAAAATAAAAATGAAAATATAAACGTCTGTAATACGCTGGACGTAATGCCCCATTGATACAGGCGCATAAAATATTCCATAACCAATGGAAAACTGGCGGCGCACAGGGCAAATACAGCAATCACGATGAAACTGGCGGCCAATATTGTTCTGATTCGTTTGTGCGCAATGCGTTCAGATGACCCCAGGAAATATCCCAATGACATAAATCCCAAAAATATGCCCATTATAATACTGGTGATAACCGCACTGGAACCGACCCAGAACGATAACTGGCGCAGTACGACCAATTCAAAAGATAAACTGACATACCCGTTCAGAAAAATTAAAAATATTAACCATATGCGTAATTTGCGTGACATGAAAAATCCCCCTGACCTGATTATGTTAACGATGGCATACTACTGCAAAAACTGCATAGGATTCAAGTGGGAATTTATGTTATCGCGTGTGCAAAAATCGCACATCGTCAAATTCTGAATATCTGCTGAACATAGCCGATGCAAATGGGCACATTGGAATAACTTTGCGGTGTTGTTTGCGCGCCAAATCCGCCGCACAACGAACCAGGTTTAACCCGACACTGGCGCGTCTGTATTTTTCTGCGACGGCGGTATAATCTATTATCATTTTATCCGCCCCCACCCGTACAAAAGTTATTTCACCAACATGGTGGCCATTACAATTGGCATAAAAACCTGCGCCGTCTGGAAAAATATCATAAGTGATTTTTTCATCTGCCATATTAAAACGCCCCCATGTTCGGATTATAGCATGGGGGCATTGACGTTTTAATCGGATTGTAATCGGATATAATTTGACTATATCATATCGTAATTTTTACGGATAATTTTGCCACTGCGACGCAGGGCTGCGGATTCAGCCGCCGACAATTTTGGACGCAATGTGGCAACAACGCCACCCGCCCCAACCAGACGCGGCAAAGACATTGCAACCATATCAGCCCCCGTGCCGGACACTGTGCTGACCGTCAAAATTCTGTGTTCGTCGTTTATTATACAACGCAGTAAATCCGCAGCGGCGGCACCTATGCCGTCCCAGGTTGCGCCACGACCACGAATGATTTCATATGCCGCGTTGCGCACACGGTGTGCGATTGTGTTGCGTGTCGTTTGTGGCATGGATATTTTCATTTGCCGGCAAAATTCGTCCAACGACAGTGCACCGACTGTGGCAGATGTCCAATCCACAACACTGCTGTCGCCATGTTCGCCCAATACGTACGCATTTATTGATTGGGTGGATACGCCCAAATGCCGTGCCAATATCGTGCGCAGACGTGCTGAATCCAACATGGTGCCCGTGCCAATCACACGCCCCGGGGCCAGACGCGATAATTTTTGCGCCAGCATAACCATAACGTCCAACGGATTTGTCAGAATTATTATTTTCACGTTTTTCGCATCTACGTTGGCCATGACGCGCGGAATAATGTCTGATATCACAGCGGCGTTTTTGGCCAATAAATCAGTGCGTGTTTCGCCGGGTTTTTGATTCGCACCGGCCGCAACGATAACTATATCACTGCCGCGGATACCGCGATAATTACTGACCGCGGTTATTTTTACGTCAAATCCAAAACTGGCGGCATGACCCAAATCATCGGCCGCAGCGCGCGCACGCACCCCGTCGCGATCAAATAAAACTATTTCGTGAACAAATCCTGTATTTTTAACCGCGGTTGCAACCGCAGAACCAACTGTACCAATACCTATAATTGCTATTTTCATATGTGTGTCCTCTCCTGAGGAAATATTATATCATAAATTGCGGGAAATTAAAAATCCCGCGTATTGCGGGATTTTTTAATATGATTTTGCAACATATACGTATGTTGGGTCATTATCGTCCAGGCACCGGCGCGATATTTTGTATTTTTCCATCAATTCATCAAATTTTTCATTTGTTGTTAAATCGTATTTAATACGGAAAAATCCAATTTTACCGGCCGCCAATGCTGATTCCAGTGCGTCAATATCCGCAACATCGTGAATCATAGTTTCATTGCGACGAACGACCGCGTCATACATATCGTGCTGGATTTGTTCCAACATATTTTTCACGTCGGCCACAAATGCGTCCGTGGACATAGTTTGTTTTGATGATTTACCCAAATCACGACGTGTGACCGTCACATTGTTTTCGTCCATTTCACGCGCGCCAATTTCCACACGCAGTGGCACGCCGCGCTTAATCCATTTCCACATTTTATCCGGCGCGCGCATATCAGATGTATCAACCAACACACGCACGTCGATGTTTTCCAATTGTTCGCCCAATTTCTGTGCGAACGCGTTTAATGCGTCGGCCGTGTCGTCACGCGTGATTGGGATAATCACAACCTGGTACGGGGCGATGGCGGGCGGCAACACCAGCCCATCGTCGTCGGAATGCGTCATGAACAAACTGCCCATCATACGCGTGGATACGCCCCACGATGTTGTCCAGGCATGTTTTAACGCACCATCTGTATCCAAAAATTGAATACCGAATGATTTTGAAAAATGCTGGCCCAGGTCATGTGATGTTCCGGCCTGTAAAGCTTTGCCGTCCTGCATAATGTGTTCCAGTGTATATGTGTGATCGGCACCGGCAAATCGTTCCTCGGGCGTTTTTTCACCCATGATTGACGGTATGGCCAAAATTTCGCGCATATAGTCACCATACACGCGGTGCATTTTACGCGCGTCTGCATTTGCCTCTTCATGTGTGGCGAATGCGTTGTGACCTTCCTGCCAATAAAATTCTGATGTGCGCAGGAACAGGCGTGGCCGCATTTCCCAACGCATAACATTTACCCACTGATTCAATTTCAGCGGCAAATCGCGATACGATTGTACCCAACGCGACATTGCGTCACCGATAATTGTTTCAGACGTCGGACGAATAACATACGGTTCCGTTAATTTTGCGTCTGGGTCGGGCTGTAATGTGCCGTCAATCATTTTCAGACGATAATGCGTGACAACGGCGGCCTCTTTGGCAAAGCCGGCGACATGTTCGGCCTCGCGATTAAAAAAATTGATTGGTATCAGTAATGGGAACTGAGCATTTTGCGCGCCACATTTTTTTATGCGTTTGTCCAATGCATCACGCATCAATTCCCAAATGGCCCAACCATACGGCTTTATCGTCATGCACCCACGCACAGGCGCATTTTCCGCCAAATCGGCCGCAGTTATCAGGTTTTGATACCATTCGCTGAAATTTTCCGAACGGGTCGGTGTAATTGCTGTTTTCATTGTTTTTAATCTCTTTTATTATTTTGCATGTTTATTTTTTAATTCCATATATTTATCAGAAACTGTTTTGTGCAGCGTTTCTGCAATCTGCTTTCTGTCCATACCCGCCAGGGGCGGTGGTGGCAACACAGTCAATTCAACCATAAATCCACCCAACATCATGATGTGAAATACCTGGCCGAATGCGCTGCGTTCACGTGAACACGCGGGACCCATATCCTGGTTTGAATTATTAAAGTATGCAAAATGTTCCGCCATGTCCGCATCGGATATCGGACTGCCGTCGCGAAAACGATAATTCATGACCAGCGGTTGTACAACCACGTCCGAATTTTCAACAAAATTGAACAAAGTGCTTTTAAATGGTTTTACATACGCGCCGTTTGTTGTGGTACCTTCGGGAAATAAAAATACAGGATACGACACAGTGTTCAATGTATCGCGAACCTGGGCCAATGCGTCCAGCGCGTGCGATGGGCGACGGTCAATAAACACCACACCAAATTTACGCGCAACCCAGCCAACCAATGGCCATGATTCCATTTCTTTTTTGGCAATAAAACTGCCGCCCAAGGCAACTGGGAACGTTGCGATTTCGAAAATAGATATGTGATTGGATATGACCAATAACGGCCTGTGCGATGAAATTTTTCCATGCACGCGGATTTTTATTCCAGCCAACACCAACAATATCCGCATAAAAAATGACATATATTTCACCGACCATTTTGAACGCGGCAATACCAAAATTATTGGCAATTGGATTGCAACCATAATCCAAAACGCAGTGAATTTTAATACTGCACCAAACGTGTTAAAAATATTTTGCCGTCTGACGTGTGCCATTATTTTTCGTCCCCATCATCGTCATGTTCATCATCGATGTATTCAGCGTCGGCGGCATCTTCGCGCAGTAAAAATTCCAGAACCGAACGAACCATTTTAAACGACCCCGTCACAGGCAGCAGCATAATTTTGCCAACTGTTTTTAACGGATTGTCGCGCACGTCCAGATTTTCCAGCGCATTTTCACGCCCCAGGAAATGTTTCTGGTATGCGGCATCAATTTTTTTGGTTTGCACCATGACAAATACATCATACGAATTGAACGGTTTATCAATAAATACGCCGCGACCAAATGTCGCCCCCAAACGTAAATAGCCCTTTATCAACGGGGTCATTTGACGGCGGGCGTCTGTTTCGTCAACAAATTCGCGCGGCAAAATATTCATGCGCGACAGTTTCGGATTAACGCCTTCGGCGAAATTTTCACTTAACACCGTGGCGCGCAATCCCAATGGCGACAAATGATTGTAATACAGGTATGAAATGGCCTGGGCAGATTCCACGGATTTTGTGCCAACCCATGACGCAACACCAAACAAAATCGCAATTTTGCGGCGCATTACAAATTCACCCAGCCCCGCCCATAACATACGCATAACCAGCGCATTATCACGATATTCGCGTTTCACACATGCGCGCGACATTTCTGCGATATTGCCGTCGACCTTTTTAATTTTTGAAATATTAAATTCTGTTTCGGTATAAAAACTGCCCATTTTTTCGGCATTGTTGCGGTCAATTATACGATATGTGCCAACAATTTTTCCATTGTGAAACACCGCCAAATATTCGGCATAGCGGTCAAAATCATCATATTCTTCGCGCAGATTTTTTTGTTCTTCGGTGGCGGTGGCACCCTCTTCCTCGACAAAAACTTCATAGCGTAATTGACGCACCTGGCGACGTTCTTCTTTGTTTCTGGTTAAACGCACTTCGTAATCGCGAACCTTGATAGCCATAGATTTATACCTTTTTATATTTTCCTATGCTGTCAAGAATACCAAAGAAAACCGCCCTTTTCAATTATTTTATTGTTTTAATTCATCGGCCAGTGTCGCAATGGCAATTGCATACCAATTTGAACTGTTCCATTTTTTTATGCGGTAAAAGTTGGGATACGTCAAATACGCATAAATCACGGGTTGTGGCGCGACATCCGTGTCAACCGCGTTGGGATCAGTGTTCGCCGTGGCCGACGCAATTGCCGCGGCACGCGCCGCATTTATTGCATTCACATCGGCAACCAAACCGGCCGTCATATCCGCCATGGGAATTGCCGTGCCGTCTGGATTCGTCACACCCATTGCTGCCCATTCTGGTAATGGCCTGCGTGTTTTGCCGTCCAACAAAGAAATATCAAAATTCCCCGGCAACATAACACGGCGAACTATGCGTTCGTTTGGGTTCCAGCCCAATTTATGCAGATAATTACCCGCGCTGAACATGGCGTCGCCAACACTGTGAATAATATCTATTTTGCCGTCGCCGTTGCCGTCCGCACCGTATTGTTGCAATGTTGTCGGAATAAATTGAAAATGCCCCATGGCGCCCGCCCAACTGCCGTGAATGTCGTTTATATCCAGGCCGTTATCATCGGCTATTTTCATTAACGCCAATAATTGATTGCCGAAAAAAGTTTCACGACGCCCTTCGTACATTAACGTTAAAAATGCATCTGTTAATTTATGCGCCGCGCGATACGAACCGTAATTCGATTCCAATCCCCAAAAAGCCAATATCACATGTGGTTGAACATCGTATTTTTGTTCCACACGCGATAACATTGTCGGATACGTCGCACGCATTTCGCGCCCGTTTTTTATACGACGGGAATTCACAGTGCGCGCCAAATAATCGTCCAGTGTTAATTTAAATTCCGCCTGATTTCGGTCACTTTTCACAATAGATGGAATAAACGCTGGATATTTCAACGTTGCGTTAATTGTATCGTCTGATATGCCATTTGACGTGGCACGCGTACGCACATTATCCAAAATATCATACCAGCGACCCACATCGAATGCACCGCGTTCTGCATGCGCCACAAATGGGAAAAACATCACCATCGCCACGCCCACCAGGCGTGCGATACAACTGCATTTCATCATATTGCACCCCCATTAAAACGAGTATTTCAATCCGACATGCAACCCAAACGATTGCCATATTGCATGATCCAACTGGTCGGAAATTTCCACTGTGCTGGCCGGGACAGTTTCCAAAATCGGCATACCATTTTCGTCCAAAATGTAATATCCGTTTTCGTCCAACAGCCAACTGGTGTATTCGGCCAAATACAATTCACCGCCAATCGCGCCGATGTGGAAATAATCGGTGTCAACCTTGATAGACAACTGCATACGGTCAGAAATTTGATAGTTGTATTCCATTTCTGCGGCGTATGAATATGCACCATTGTCCCCCTCGTCCAGGAAACTGGGGTTCTGTTGCCAATCAGTACGGTTTGGCCAGGTCCCCTCGGACGAATATTTGGGCAAACCGACCTGGAAATAAAAACGCAATTTATCCTTTAGCGTCATTTGTTTTTCCATTTCCAGCCCGATATAAAACCCGGACCATGTAGTATTATAAATGTGCGTTGTACCAGATACAATAATCGGCCCATCGCCACCAATAATAACACATTCGCCAGAATCCACACCCCACGGCACGTATCCCATATCTGGGTTATAATCACCCGTCACCAGTGATGTGCCCAATCCCAATATACCGCCGGAATTCGTTGTTTGGACGAGTTTAATATCCTCGGGCGACATGCAGACCTGGTACCAATCGTCCTGGGGCGTCATGTTGATTGGCACAGAATAATAATTGCCGTCAACGTCGCCGTATACATAATCACCATTGCTGGTCATCAACGGCAGGTATATGCCCTGGTTCGGGTAATAATGGTCGGACATTTCCAGGTTATGATTAAATATTTCATACCCGATTGATGGCGACAATTTCCACCCGCCAATATCCCAAACATGGTGGGCACCCAAACCTATTTTAAAATGATTGGTGCGTCCAGATTGATCGCCAACCGATACTGTAAATATTCCGTTATACGGTTCAGACGCATCATACGGTTCCAAATCATAGTCCATGGACATGCCACCATGCGACATGGTTCCAAAACTGTATTCGCCGTATGCGAACATATCAAAATTGCGAATGCTGAAATTATGACGAATACCAACGCCAATTTCATTGAACACCATATCGTCCCATTCCAGCACAGAATTCACACCCGTTTTAAATTCAAAATCTGCAAATCTGCGCGTATATGTGGCGTATATAGACGTTCTGTCGTCCACAGGCATTGCAATGCCGTTTGCGGTCATTGTGCCGGCGGTTGTTGGCAGCGTTGGGCGCGGCACCTGGTACGAAGTGGTGCGCGAACCGACAACCTGTTTATTTCCGGATTGGCCAACGTATTGGGTGTATCCCTGGTCAGCATAATTACCGTATGCGGCACGATTTACCGTTGTGGTATCGTTTGTTTGATAATACGAAGGCACCCCCTCGTTCGACGCGACGGCCGCAACAGGTGCCAGAATTCCGCATAAAAATGATATTCTTCCTTTCTTCATGCCTACATTGACAGATATATTCTAGCATAAAAAATATTTATATGGAAAGTACTTTTTTTATTTCGCAAATCAAATACTGGATTTTCAATGTTTTTAATATAGAATGCAGGTATGATTCCACCGCATAATATCTATATCCATGTTCCGTTTTGCATTTCTAAATGCAATTATTGTGCGTTTTTTTCACGCGCGTGCGAAAATCCGGATTGGCATGAATACGAAAACAATATTTTGCGCGAAATTGCACACTGGGCGCAATTATTGGGGCGCGTGCATGTGCCGACTGTATTTTTTGGGGGGGGTACACCGTCGCTGATGCCGGTTAAAACATTTGAAAACATTATGTCGGCATTACGCAATTCGTTTTATGTTGATTCTGATTGCGAAATAACATTGGAATCAAATCCTGGCACAATTGACGATGAAAAAATGGCCGGGTTTATTGATGCGGGCATGAACAGATTATCTGTTGGCGTGCAATCATTAGACGATACAAAATTGCAATTTCTGGGGCGGCGACATAACGCGCGCACAGCGTTGAATTTATTAAATGCCGCTGTGGCACGAAACATTCGTGTGTCCGCAGATTTTATATACGGATTGCCCGGCGATACAGTGTCCGATGTAATAAAACTGTGCGGTGATATAAATTCGCTGGGACTGAATCATTGTTCCATGTATGAATTAACCCTGGAACCGGGCACACCATTTGCAAACATGCAATTGCAAATGCCGTCCAATGACGAAATGGCCGATATGTATAATGCTGTTGGCGATAATTTATCCATTCCCAGGTACGAAGTTTCAAACTATGCCGCCCCAGGCAATGAATGCAAACACAATATGAATGTGTGGGACGGCGCGCCATACGTGGGCATTGGACGTGGCGCGGCCGGGCGCGTTTTAATTGACGACGTGTGGTATGAACAATTGGGTGGTGGCGTGCGTTTTGAAAAACTGTCGCCCGGTGCGCGCGCGATTGAACGCGTGATTACTGGGCTGCGCATGGTGCGTGGCGTTGGCCTTGACAAAGATGTGAAAAAAATAATAAATATGGACTATGTTCACGCGCACGGTGATTTAATACGCACAACAGCAAATAACAGATTGGCGGCAACACCGCGTGGCATGTTGGTTTTGGACGATATAATACTGAATCTGGTGGGGTAAAATGCAACATAAATTTTTAAACTTAATTGGTATAGTGGCAGTTGTAATCGCTGTCGCAGTGGCATATATTATTACACAACCAAAGGGGGAAATTGTTATGAATTCCGGTATTAAAACTGAAAATATGGATTTATCTGTACGGCCTGGCGATGATTTTTATGATTATGCCACACGGGGGTGGCGCGCTGCGCATACGATTCCTGCGGACTATACACGATATGGCGCATTTGAAATATTACATGACACAAATTTAAACCGCGTGCGCGAAATCGCTGAAAAAGACAACGGGAAAATCGGCACACTGTATAAAATCGCAATGGACGCCGATAAATTAAACGCCGATGGTGTTGAACCAGTCGCACCGTATTTGTCTGAAATTGATAATATTAAATCAGTGGCGGATTTGCCCGCATACCTGGGGAAAATGCAAAAATTTACGTCTGCATTCTGGGGCGATGGGGTTGGCCTGGACGAAAAAGACAGCGAATATTATTTATACAATATTGGCCAGGGTGGCATTGGTCTGTCGCGTGATTATTATTTTGACGATGATGAAAAATCTGTGGAAATTCGTACTAAATATCGCGAATTTATTGCCAAACAATTGAAAAATTTTGGCATAAATGCCGACGCAAATAAAATCTATGAAACAGAAGAACGCATGGCGCGCGCATTTTATCCAAAAGAAAAACTGCGCGACCCGGCCGCCAATTATCATAAAATGACTGTCGATGAAGTAAAACAACAATTTCCGAATTTTGATTGGGACACATACCTGGCCGCGCGTGGCGCCACCGCCGCAACGCACATCAATATCAATCAGCCCGAGGCCATCGCTGAATCCATTGCCATCATGAATGATACTGATATTGGACTGTTGCGCGATTATTTAAAATACCGCGTTATCAGCGCAGCAGATACTTTGTTGGACGACGATACGTATGAAATATCATTTGATTTTTACAATCGTACTATGGCCGGACAAATTGAACAAAAACCGCGCTGGAAACGTGCCGTGTCATTACTGGACGGAACATTGGGCGAAGAAATCGGCCGACTGTATGTTCAAAAATATTTTTCGCCGGCCGCCAAAGAACGCATGCAGGATTTGGTGAAAAATCTGCAACGCGCGTTGGGTATGCGAATTGAAAATCTGACATGGATGTCAAATGATACAAAACAGCAGGCGTTGGAAAAATTAAACGCGTTCAAAGCAAAAATCGGATATCCAGATAAATGGCGCGACTATTCCGAATTGGAAATCAGTGCAGATGCGTCACTGTGGGAAAATATCGTACGCGTGTCTGAATTCGAAGACGCGTTCTGGATTGCCAAAATCGGCCAGAAAAAAGATCCGACCATTTGGTACATGAACGCGCACGAGGTAAACGCTTATTACGACCCCAGCAACAACGAAGTGTGTTTCCCGGCCGGAATTTTGCAGTATCCGTTTTTCGATATGGACGCAGACGACGCGTTTAACTATGGCGCAATTGGCAGTGTCATTGGCCACGAAATGACACATGGTTTTGATGATTCAGGGCGTCAATTTGACGCAAATGGTAATATGCGCGATTGGTGGACGACCGATGACGCAGATGGATTTGTCACACGCGCCAATGTTATGCGCGACCATTTCAATAAAATCCAGGTTGCACCAAACGTTTATGCCAATGGCGAATTTACGTTGGGTGAAAATTTGGCGGACTATGGTGGTGTGACGGTGTCGTATACCGCATATTCCAATTTCGGCACACCGGGCACGGTGATTGACGGACTGACACCGTCCATGCGATTTTTCATTGCGTATGCAGGCGTATGGGCCCAGAATATCCGCGATGCCGAAGCGCTGCGTTTAACCAAAATGGACGAACATTCATTGGGTCGGTGGCGCGTGAATGGAATATTGCCGCATATAAATGCATGGTATGACGCGTTTGGTGTTGCCCCAGCCGATAAATTATACATTGCCCCCGAAAACCGCGTGACATTGTGGTAGAGCCACTGCAAAGGGGTACAAACGTTGCCACACTTTGCCCGCGATGACAGTGTGGGGGGATAAGTGGATAATCGCGCATTCTCTGACCACCCCGGCACTACGTGCCACCCCTCCGCAGAGGGGAACTTTAACCTTCGTCCTGTCGCGCGGGGCCCCCGCAAACACAAATGTGTTTGTGGGGTGGACAAGGCGGGAATAGGGTCTATAAAAAATTCATATCGCGGTTTTTGTGATAATAAAAATACAACACGGAATTATTCCCCAAATTAAATAACTAACAACAACCACAGCCCTATTCCCGCCTGCGCGGGAATGACAAGTTAAGGGAGTAAGTGTTTTTTCTTGAACTCTCTAACCACCCCGCCCTAGCCACCCACGCGACACGTCGCGCGGGGCCCGGTGTTCGGGCACCCCTCCAATGGAGGAGAACTGGCTGCGCGACGGGACGAAGACCAAGTTCCCCTCTGCGGAGGGGTGGGCGAAGCCCGGGGTGGTCATTGTACCCCGCGCGTATGCGCGGACATTATCTACACTCTATACTCTACACTCTTCACTCTAATAAAAAACGGGGCGATGCCCCGTTTTTTATTATTGACCACCGGATTCGGTACCTGTATCGTCGGCGCCTGAACTGGTTGTGCAGTTATCGCCACCCATAATCTCGCAAATCCATTCGTTTGCACTTTGGACATCAGAAGTTGGGTCGCCTGTCACACCGTTCACACTTTGACATGTTGTAATCATGGACAGACATGCACGTACAGCGATTTTATTACCCGTGTTGTTGGCACCTTCGTCTGGATCATAGTTGTTTTGCGCCAAACATGATGCGATGTCGGTTATACATTCTTCGGCATAATCGGACAAGATTGTATCCTGGGCGGATTTAATCTGGACCAATGTGCGATTCAGGTATTCTTTGACAACCGGATTATCAAACTTGTACGACGTATTTTGACCCGTTCCTTCGTATGTTAAATCCTGGCACTGGTTCAAAACGGATATGCACATACCGTAATTTTTGCCATCAGAATCATCGTGATATCCGATTTTGTTTTGCAGGAATTCCGCTATATTAGTTGACGCAGTGGTTTCCGTAGTGCTGGGTTTGTTGGTCCACAATTCGGAATCAATAAAATTACCCAATGTACCGCCCGCACCCCAGGCATTTAATGAATCGCTGTAATCCCACATGCTGTATATGCTGTCACTCGTATCCGTTGGAATTTGTCCCGGTTCGCCAGGTTTGCTGCCGACAACAATTTCGCCATTGACGATGTATTTACCGCTGGGGTCCAGACAGTTTTCATAATCATCGCCGCATACGAAATCGTCCTGCATACATGTATCCAGTGCATTCACGCACCCACGCAGGTCATATTGATTCTTTTGCTGGGCAACCATTAAACGTGCACGTTGCAGAACACTTTTCGCGTTACGCACAGTTGCCGACATTTGTTCATTCGAATCCGTCAGCGCACGTTCGTATTGGATACAGGCCTTGTCAATTTCCAGGTCGTATGAATTGGTGATAATGGTTGTATCAACACCCTGGGCCGCGCAACTGTTCAGAACAGCGGCCTTGCACCGGGCGGCGGCGGTTTCATACAACTGTTCGCCACGCTGGTTGCTGATACTGTCGTTATTACCACTCATAGATCCCAACAGTGACGACAAATCAAATCCAGAACTGTCGATTGTGAAATCCAACAGGCCAGACAAATCAAAACTTAATCCACTGGACGATGATGTTGACGGCGACCCAGATTTGACGTCGACAATCATATTTTTAATTTTGTCCAAATCGTTTTTCAATTGGCTGTTATCACTGGACGATTGCATTTCCAGTTCGGCCTCGGTCTGGGTGAACAGGGTTTCAACCTGGTCCGCGGTCAGGCCAATGTATTGAATTTGCAATGCAACTTCCTGTAAATCTTCGGTTGCTTGTTTTAATGCGGCCTCGGTCTCGGCATAATTATCCAGATTGGCACTGCAACTGCAACGACCCTGGTTATCGTCCAGAACATTACAGAAATTATCCATACACGCAACATATTGCGATTTACAATAATCGGTTAATTGCGCCAATTCGTCAATAGATGTCGTGGATGTCGACACCGCTTCGGACGCGGCGACCGATGATGTCGCGCCGGCCGTCGCAGAACCAACACGAATTGTCGGAACGCGCGTTGACACGTTTGCTGTATTTGCCACACCAACACGACCACTGATATACAATGGTGTGTTTACCGTATCCGTTTGAACAATAGACGCACGTGCAGTATTTGCATTTGTTTTCACACTGTCACGTGTTGTGACGCCCGGCGTTTTTGTTGCCGCGACATTGCCCGTGGAACGCACAGTCACCGACGGACGATTTGAAACTGTATTTGTTGCGGTTGCGCGCGCAGTTGACGCACGTGATTGCGATGTGCGCGACGCAGTTGTTGTTGCCGCACGGGACGTGGTCGCATTTGTTGTACGCGATGTCGCCGTTGGACGCGCAGATACCGTGCGCGCAGTTGTTGCGCCGGTCACATTACGCGTTGCCACATTACGGGCAGATGTTGTTGTATTGGAAACAATCGCACGTGATGCCGCAGAACGCCCACTGGTATTGCGCGGGCTGACCGCTGTGGGCACAGACGGGGTCACGGGTTTTGTGGCCGCAGGTTCATCAGTTTCCTGTTCGGATTCCTGGTCAATTTCGTCGGTGACGAATTCCGCACCCGGCATTTCGTCCGCATACTGCGCCATCAATTCAGCGTAGTAATATTCGGGCGCAACCTCGGCAAATGCGGGCAAAACCAGCAAACTACTTAATACGGCAATCAATCTTTTCATGCGAAAACTTCCCTTCTATTACATATGATTTTATCATATTGTGCAATTTCGTGCAAATAAAAAAGTCATTTGTCAAACGCTATTTTTTCAACAAATGCAATTATTCCCAATTTATTAAATTATTTAATGAATTTGACATTTGACCTGTTTATGGTTATATTGTTATCCTGGACAAATACCAAGGGTGCAAAATTGGCATTTTTAAAAAAAGTTTCTTTGTTTATCTTTACCCTGCCGTTTATGGGGTGCACGACCATTCCCACAACGACAAATGATGAACGTTTGGCTGATTACACCCCGAAAATTACTGCGGCTGATTTTAATTACGATCCCATGCAGACGCCAATTGCGCAATGTTATGCAACAGAATTGTCGCGCGACGATGAAATCAGCGGCGCAACGTTAATCGAAGATGGATTGTCGGCGTTTGTTATCCGGGCCGCATTTGCGCGCATGGCAACAAAAACTATCGATTTACAGACATACATTTACAGCAACGATTTTTCGTCCAAGGTTTTAATCGGCGAATTAAAAAACGCCGCCGATCGTGGGGTAAAAATCCGCATTTTGCTGGACGATTATGGAACAAAATCCGACATTGTTGATGTCATGCTGTTGAATCAGCACCCGAATATAGAGGTCAAGGTTTTCAATCCTGTTGCAAATCGGTCGCGGTTGTTATATTACCCGCAATTTTTGTTGGATTTTAATCGGCTGAATTCGCGCATGCACAATAAACTGTTTATTGTCGACAACGTCGCGTATATAACAGGTGGCCGCAACGTGGGCAGCAATTATTTTTATCCTGAAACAGCGTCGAATTTTTCTGATACTGACGTGTTGTTCATCGGTGATATGACCAAATACGCAACCGCCAGTTTTGATGAATATTGGAATTACCATCTGTCGATTCCGGCGTCTGTATTTCCGAACGCAACATCAGAACGTGCAACACGCAAACTGGAACGCAAATTTGACGAAATAGAACGCAAAAGTGCCGATGCTATTCGTGAATACAACAAAATTATTTCACTGGCGCAACGCGAATATAAAGATAAAAAATTTGATTTCAGTTGGGGGCACGGAAAATTCCTGGCCGATCCACCGTCCAAGGTTGAAATGTCCATGGACGAAAAGGAAAAATATCGTGGTGATATTATCCAGGAATTACAAAAATTGTGGACCCAGACAAATGATTCTGTGTATATGTCTGCGGCGTATTTTGTTCCCGGCCAGGGCGGTTTGGAACACATGTTGAACGAGGAAAAATCCGGCGTTCACATGACCGTTGTGACGAATTCGTTGGCGTCAACAAATGCGCCAACCGTGTATGCAAAATGGGAAAAATACCGCAAACAATTAATTGAATCTGGGGCGGACGTGTATGAATTTATGCTGTCGGCGGAAAATCTGCGCGGCCAGCAACACGACCGTGAACGCCACCAATCCAGTTTTTCCGTTATGCACAGCAAAACTATTGTGTTCGACGACGATATTTCGTGGATAGGCAGTTTTAACCTGGATCCGCGCAGCGCATATTACAACACTGAAAACGTTGCTATTTTTGAAAGTCGTGATTTTGCGGATAAACTGCGCGAAATGATTTTACGAGATACAAAAACATCGTGGCGCGTGACGTTGGACGCAGATGGCGATCCTGTTTGGACCGGCAGCCGCCCGGGCGATGCGCAACCACGCGTGTATCACCACAGTCCTGATACATCAATATTCCGCCGAATATGGAAATGTTTGACCAATTTGGTGCCTGAAAAATTTGTATAAAAATACCGGTATTTACCGGTGTTTTTTTATTCATACAAATCCACGATCGGTGCGTTTGGTGCGGCGCTGTTGTCGCGCCAATTCCGCCAAAACAATCGGGGTAATTCTGTCCAGCAATGTTCGCAATTGGCAATACGCATTTAATAATTCGTCAAAAATTTCTGATTTAGTTTTCTGTTTTTTCGCCACCATATTTCCCCCAGCCCATAACAAAAAACCACCAGAAAAATCGGGTGGTTGGAGGTTCGTAGCAATTACCAAGAATTGTGACTTTATTCAATATATTCAAGTCGCCTCCAACCATTAGTTGGAGAGATTTCGTCCCAATGGACGCTTGGCAAGGGCTACGAATCCCACAATGGCAATACACCATTGCAGTGTTATTATACCACACCAATCGCAGATTGCAAATAGGTAAAAAACACCGGCAAATGCCGGCGAGTGCTGTTATTTTTTCGCAACACGTTTTCTGAATTCATTACTGGGGCGGAACGAAACCACACGACGTGCAGTAATTATTGCCGGCGCACCAGTTTTTGGATTGCGTCCCATACGCTGGGGTTTGGTTAAAATCTTGAAACTGCCAAAGCCGGCGAACTTAACCTCTTCGCCGTGAATCAAAGATTCGCGAATTTCATCGAATACTATGTCAACCAATTTAAACGCGTCAGCAGTAGTAAATCCGTACTGTTCACGCAAACGATTTGCAAAATCACTTCTGGTTATTGTTGCCATTTTTTATACCCTGATTAATGCCGCACCCCATGTCAGGCCACTGCCAAACGCGGGATACAGAACAAGTTGACCGTGTTTTATTATATTATTATCAAATGCGTACGCCAATGCAAGTACACCCGATGCACCACTGGTGTTGGCGTGTTTGTCCACCGTCACCAATATTTTTTCCAACGGAAATCCCAGACGCTGGGCGCCACTTTGGATAATACGAATGTTTGCCTGATGCGGTACAATCCAATCCACATTGTCCGCAGTAATGCCGGCGTGTTCCATAATATAACTGGCGGCATCAGGCATTAATGTGACGGCCTTTTTATACGTTTCCGGGCCGTTCATCATTATGCGATGGTCGGGCGTGCCATACAGCATGTCCATTTCGCGGCCGTCTGACATAACGACTGTATCAATTATGCCAGAATAACTGGACGTGGAATGTTCAAATATTAATGCGCCAGCGCCGTCGCCAAACAGCACCGCTGTGCTGCGGTCATTCCAATCGATAAAGCGTGACATTTTTTCCGCACCGATAACCATTATACGTTTGTGCATACCGGCTGAAAAAAACGCACGTGCGCAATGCAACGCATAAATGTATCCTGTGCACGCGCCACGTACATCAAATGCAGGCGCATTATTCGTTGCATTTAAACGACCCAAAACCTGGACCCCGACAGACGGAAAATCCAATTCAGCCGATGTCGTGGCAACAATTACCATATCTATGTCATTAATGGTGATTTTCGCATTGTCCAACGCGCGTCTGGCCGCATGCACAGCCATATCGACAACCGTTTCATCGTCGCGCGCAAAATGACGTTCACGCATACCAGTGCGCTGGACAATCCATTCATCGGACGTATCAACCATTTTTTCCAAATCGAAATTGGTGACAACGCGTTCCGGCAGGTACGATCCATATCCTATTAATCTGCTTCCCATACTACCTTTCCCTTTTGTAATTCATAATCCGGGGTATTATACAGGTCGTGAATACAACTTGCAATATTAAAATCTGTGAATAAAATATAGTGCGTTGTCCCCATAGTTCAACTGGATAG
Organism: uncultured Alphaproteobacteria bacterium; assembly: GCA_944392815.1. Classification (GTDB taxonomy): domain Bacteria; phylum Pseudomonadota; class Alphaproteobacteria; order Rs-D84; family Rs-D84; genus Enterousia. The sequence continues at coordinate 236,489 of CALXXY010000001.1, forward strand.
AACGAGGGTTTCCTAAACCCTTGATACAGGTTCGATTCCTGTTGGGGATACCATAATTAAACGGAAATAACAAAATGAAAAACAAAGCCATTAAAATCGGAATTATCGCGAGCATTTTGCCACACTTGTTTTGCTGTGTGTTGCCAATTGTGCTGTCGATTATCAGTTTGTTTGCGCCTGAATTCGCGCATGCGGAATTTATTCCGCATTGGTTTGAACCGTGGCTGTTTGTGTTTTCTGGGTTAATGTTGGCATTGTCGTGGTTTTTGGTTGTGCGCGATTGCCATTGCGATTGCGACCATTGTCACGGCAATCACAGTCATCGCACGCAAAAAATTATTCTGGGGGTTATTACCGCCATATTTATAATCAGCATTGTGCTGCATTTAATGGCGCACCACGGATAAAAAAACACCGGCAAATGCCGGTATTTTTTATTATTCTGAAATGACCAAATTCGGGCGAACCGAACGCAGGTTGTTCAGGGATTTTTCCTGGGCTGCGCGGAATGCAGATGGATTCCAAATTTGAAAACTGTTGCCACGACCAACAAAAATGGCGGTGTCTGTTATGCCGGCATGTTTTAATAAATCGGCCGGGATAACTATGCGTCCAGTCACATCAAACGCCAACGGGCGCGCGTCTGCGAACAGCATGGCGGACAAATCGTCCAAATCACTGTCGAATACGCCCATTTTATCAGTGGCCGACGCCATTTGTTCCATGCGCGACATGGATAATCCCTCGATACAATTATGGGTGAATGAACGATATAAAACAACGCCGGGAAATTTTTCATTTGCAACCGAAGCCCGAAAAGAGGCCGGTACAGATATGCGCCCCTTGGTATCCAAACGATTTTCATAAGATGAGAGAAACAATGACATTTTCGGTCCTTGTTTTGGGCTGCTGCCCGTGTCCCCTTTCCTTGGCTTCGTTTTGAAATCTAGCACGCCGTTTTATGGTTGTCAATGACATTTTATAATTATTTTATGGGATTTTATGGTTTTATAAATAAAATCAAAAAAATTTAAAATAAAATGAAAATATTTTATTTTGTGCTTGACCTGCGATTCGTTTTTGTTCTAAGATGTTTGTATAGACAAGGAGAAAAGATTTAAAAGCCCCGGAATTCTGCTAAAAACACGGATTTCAGGCAAAAATAAAAGTTTAACCGAAAATTCAAATCTGATTTTTGTAAATACACGTTGTACATACAAAAATTGATTGTTTTTTCATTAACCACACCCGAAAGGAGGGACCGCACAATGCCAAAATCAATCAAAGAAATCATGATCGCCCTGAATCAAGTTTTAACAACAACAGTTTGGGTGAACGAAGACAGACAAATCATTTCGTTGGCCGACGAATTGCAAATCGGTCACAATAATGCACCACGTTCTATCGAAGATTTGCCACGCGCATCTTTGGTTGGTGCGTATGTATCATTACAGATTCGTACAGATAATTTCGACATTGCGGCAGAATCGTTGGAAACAAAAACACTGGCATTGCGCGTCAAAGAAATGGTTTTTGCCGAAGCCAAAAAAATCATGGACGTGGCCGATGGCGCAGATACTGCCCGTACACGTCGCGCCGCATAATTTTCGCACATAATATTGTGCGGTTATGGGCGACATAACAGTTTCTGGGTAACCAGAAGGAAGGGAGGAATCACCGGCAAGCAATTGCCGGTGGTTTTTTATCCTAGAAATTCAATCTGCCGCCGATGCGGAATGTATAATTAACATAACCATCGCGCAATTCTGCACCAGCACCAAAGTTTAATTCTGTGTCGGGGTTAAATATAACGCGTGCATTTAATGCCGAATTCAATGCCCAGCGGGGCAATATTTCTGCGTTTATTTGATACAATGTGTCGTTTACAAATACTGTTGCGTTGTCTGCGTCCGAATGCATGTCGTATGATGCGCCAATCGTTATATTTGGCACAATCTGAACCGCACTGATTGTCCAATTATCACGCGCGACAGAAACATTTGCATACAGACGCGCAAAGTGCAAATCTGGGCTGTCTGTTTTTTGACCGGCCGAATCTGTGGCGCTGCTGCGATGCGTTAATGTGTATTGCGCCCCCAGACGTGGCGTTGTGCGCCAATTGGTTGCAACAAATTCATATCCTATATCACCAAACACGTCATATGTATACAGGTCTGAATTATTTGATACATGCAGGGTGGAAACATTTTTAACCTCGTCCCAATTGGTATAGAAAACATTTGCCGCCGAACGCAATATAACTGGTGAATTTTTATATACTGCATACAGTCCGCCACCATGCGTTGGCGTGTGTATTGTGCGCGCCCAACTGGTTAATTTGTCGCGCTGATACGTATACATTGCGCCGATGGTTAAATTATTATTTGTGTATTGTGCCCCCAGTGCCAGTCCCGCACCGGTAATATCAAAATCTGCGTATTCATGGGCCGCGGTCAAACGTCCCGCACCCGCCAATCCTGTTGCCCATAATGCGCCCCGCCCCGCTATATCATCGGTTAACGTGGACGCAACACGTGACGACAATGTCGCAGACAGTATCTGGGTTAATGGCGCGGTTGATGGCGCCAGCGCGCTTAACGCACGGATATATTCTTTGGCATTTGTTTGAACCAACGCATTCATTTGCAAATATATGGCATGTTTCAATTGCGACACAGGATCGGTGGTTGTTTGCCACGCAGCGGCGGTACGCACATTGTTTTCTGTGCCGCCATTATCGGTTATGACGTCTGCGAAACTGTCTCCTGTTGGACTGATTTCATACCAGCCATTTCCCAATTTTAAAAATTCATACAGGTTATTATTTATTGTTGGCGTAAATTCGTCAGCAATTTCATTGGTGCTGTGCAATAATTGCAAAGTTAATGTATCGCGCCCGTCCATTGCTGTTGACGATAATACCGCACTGATGATGGCGTTTTGTGATATATTAAACGTGTTCGCTGTTAATGTGCCATATGTATTTGCGTCTGTGATGGTCAATTGCAATGTCGCGCCAGGGGCAAAAGTGGCATTATCAACCACCACAGATGACGCAGATAAATCCAAAGTGCCGTCGTATACGGTTAAATTGCCGGCAAAATTTGTAATGTCTGTATTTATAACCACTGTGCCACCGGTTGGAACATTTTGCACGTCGTATATGTATGGGCGATTTATGATTATTTCGCCACTGCCTGTGATAGCATCGTTAAACACTATGGAATTGCCAACCGCAGCGTTCATGTTGACAGTTCCCGTGGAATGAATCGCGTTGGATATGCCTGCGGCCGTGTTGCCGCTGAATGTCATGTTTTTGTTGTTGGATATTAAATATAATTCAGCCAAATTGAATATCGCACCACCGCTGTCTGTGGCTGTATTATTTTGAAAATCGCTGTCGACGATGTATATGTCGTCCCAATTGTAAACTGCGCCACCGTATTCCGATGTGTTCGATGTAAATGTGGAATCTGTGACAATAGAATACAGTGTGTCACCAATTACGCCATAGTTTCCAATTGCACCGCCTGTGGCGCCTGAATTATTTTCAAATGTACCGTTTGTTAATCGCATGGTGCCGGTGGTATAAATTGCGCCCGCGCTGTCGGGGGATTTGTTTTGCACAAACCGCACGTCTGTTAAATTCATAGTATTTGAATTATACAAAGCACCACCGCCGCCGCTGGCGCTGTTTGAAACAAATGACGCATTTGAAATATTTAACGTGCCGTCATTAAACGCCACACCGCCATATCCATTGGACGCAGAATTATTTTGAAATATCACGCCATCAAATGTTGCGGTTGTTTCATATTCATTATACACAACACCACCGTCGCCACGCGTGACAGCGTTGGAATTAAATACTGAATTTGTTATGTTTGCGACACCAGATGAATTTTGATACAAAACTGTTCCACCATACATTGACGTATTACCAGAAAACGCGGCGTTATTTACCGTGACCGTACCACCCAAATTTGCAAATACTGCACCCTGGGGACGATTAAAATTATTATACGATTTTGTAATGGTGGCACTGTCCCCAGATGTACTGAATGTACCGGCATTTTCCAACGATATTGTATATCCGTTCAATACAGTAAAACCATTAAATGCGCCGCCATTGAACGCAAATCCGCCCCCATTAATATTTGTCGTGGTGGCCCCTGGCGCAGTCACCAATCGCGTTGCGGTGATGTCGGCCGTGATGTCAATGTCATTCTGTGACCCGGCCGTTTTGTATAAACCATAGAACGTTGAAAAATCCGACGCGTCCGCAGCAATTGCGGGGCCAGATAAACATGCGCCAAACGCTGTTAATAAATATAATTTATTTTGCATTTTAAAACCCTGTGTTTTTTTACACAGGGTCATAAAAATTAAATACTAATTCAACGCGTATGTATTCCCAATACTATTCATTGGCAATTATTTCATCGCGCACACGTGATACAGACGCCGCACGTGCCGCAATAACATCATTTAAATTTGCACCGGTTAAATCAGCCGCATATTTTATCGAATTTGCGAACGCCAATGCGTCACTGTTGCCGTGCGTTTTTACGGCGAATCCCTTTAGCCCCAGGAACGTTGCGCCGGCATATGAACGCGGGTCAATTTTATTTTTTAACCGTTTGAACACATGCACCAGGAAAAACGCGCCAATAATCGCCAAAATCGATTTTTTCAGGTTGTCCACCAACACACGTTTAATCAGTTTTGCTGTGCCCTCGACAGTTTTCAGCACTATATTTCCGGTAAAACCATCGGTCACGACGACCTGGACATTACCGCCGCCGATATCGTTGCCTTCGACAAAACCGATGTATTCGTACGGCAATTCATCTTTGTGTTCGGTTAATACCTTGTTCAATTTTTGCAGAACTTCGTTGCCCTTGGTTTCTTCGGATCCGATGTTTAATACGCCAACCTTGGGCCGGGGCATATGACCGATAACCTCGGCATAGACGCTGCCCAAAATAGCAAAATCAAACAGGTCACGTTCATCACACTGAACATTTGCACCCAAATCCAACACAACCACACGGGAATCACCACCCCCAGACGGCAACATAGTCGTAATGGCCGGGCGGGAAATCCCATCAATTGTTTTTAATGCCAATTTTGATAAAGACATCAAAATCCCAGTGTTCCCAGCACTGACGACGGCGGAGGAATTACCCTCGCGGACGTCTTTGATGGCCATGTACATGGACGTATCCTGGGAATGGCGAATAACATCGCGCACCTTATCAGTGCCACGAATAACGCCGGGGGCATCAATAACCTCGCAATTGCGGGCGACACGCGGATATTTGGCCAACAACGGCCCCAATTGTTTTGTTTGACCAAACAGACGGAAAAATACTTTATCTTCGCCGTTTTGGTACAAAAATTGGTTCATACCGCCCAGCACGGCGTTGGGACCTTTGTCCCCGCCCATTGCGTCAATTGCTATGATTTTTTTTGCTGCTGACATAATATTCCATTAAAAAAGCAGAACGGGCACAATGCAAACACGCGCCAAATTCTGCCGTTTTTTTATTATTTCGGTTTATTATTTAGCACCACACGCCGGACATACATGATGTGGGCGTTTTTTTTCACCACAGGTTTTGCACACTGTGCACGGCATTACAGACAGTGCATCGTGTGAACGACGCTGTGCGGAACGTGCTTTGCTTGTTTTACTTTTTGGCGTTGCCATTTTATTATCCTTTTTATTTACAGTTAAACTATTCTATTAAAATCTGACGCATTTGCAAGGAAAACTTTATTCAGATATAACCCGCGCCACAAACATGCCATGATTATGTAATAATCCGATAACGGCACTGTGATCGTCCAATCCGAAATAAAATTTATATCCCTGCTTTTCCAATTCGGTGACCGTTGCCAATTTGTATTCTGCGGTTGTGCCCGGATAATCGTGCGGTTTACAGAACACGCGTTTTTTTATGTTTGGCAACATGCTGTGTATGTGTTGTTCAACACGCTGCTGACCAATTGCCCAACGCCCAGTGATAAATACGATTGTAAAATCGCGCCCCAATGTTTCCAACACGCGTATCATGTTTTCGTTTGGTTCGCCAAATCTGTCATAGTTTGCAATTGCAAACTTTTTATTTACAACACCGTCAATATCACAGAAAATTGCGGGGATTTCAGTCATGAACACACCTGCGCCCGGGGCGTGGCCCCGGGCGTGTTTGTATGTGGATTAAATATCCAACAACTGTTGCTGGGCATTGCCTTCGCGTGCCAGTTTTTCCGCCTTTTCTTCTTCGCGGGCGATTTCACGGACACGACGCACATATGCACCCGTTCCAACAGGAATCAGACGGCCAACAATCAAGTTTTCGTTAATACCAACCAATTTGTCGGTTGAACCACTGATTGCAGCATCGACCAATACCTTGGTAGTTTGCTGGAACGACGCGTTGGATATAAACGAACGCGATGTCAACGATGCACGGGTCAACCCAACCAGAACCTGGGACGCCGTTGCCGGACGACCGCCATCATGGGTGACACGGGCGTTTTCTTCGTCGAAATCAACACGATCAACCACCGCGCCCATCAGGAATCCTGTGTCGCCTGGATCGGTGATTTCAACACGACGCGTCATTTCACGTATCAAAATTTCAATGTGTTTGTCATTGATTGACACGCCCTGCAGACGGTACACCTGTTGAATCTGTTCGACCATAAATGTTGCCAACGCTTTTTGACCCAAAATACGCAAAATATCCTGGGGCACGGGGTCACCGTCGATTAATTTATCGGCCTTTTTCACAACGTCGCCGCTGCGCACCAATAAATTTGTGCCCTTTGGTACAGCGTATTCAACCGGGGCAGTGCCATCATCTGGGACAATGCGAACGATGATTTTGGATTTCGCATCTTCCAGTTCGATGGTACCGTCAACCTCGGCCAATAATGCTGGGTTGGACGGACGGCGCACTTCCAACAATTCGTTAACACGCGGCAGACCACCGGTAATATCGCCCGTACGTTTGGTCTGGACCGGGATACGCGCCAAAATATCACCCGCCGCCACAGTTGCACCATTTGCAACATTCAAAATTGAATACATCGGCAACAGATATTCAGCGATTTTTTTACCGCCCAGTGAAATAACCTGGCCGTGTTCATCAACCAATGTGATGGCCGGATTCAGTGCCTTTTTGGTGTTGGCTTTCCAGTTAATCACCTTGCGCGAGGTAATGCCGGTCGTGGAATCAACCTCTTCCTGATAGGAAATGTTTTCAATCAAATCCTGGAATTGCACGATACCGTCTTTTTCGGCGATGATTGTGTTGGAATATGGATCCCATTCAGCAACCTTGGCGCCTTTTTCAACCGTGTCACCGTCGTTGACAATCATCATTGACGCATACGGTAATTTGGTTGTGAACAGTTTTTCGCCCTTGGCATCGACAACCGCCAATTCGCCATTGCGCGACAAAACAACCACGCGGCCGGCCGAATTTTTAATTGTGTTCACACCGGATAATTTGACAGTACCTGCAACTGGGACCTCGATATAATGGCTTTCTGCGCCGCCAGATGCAACACCACCGATGTGGAACGTACGCAACGTCAACTGGGTACCAGGTTCACCAATGGATTGACCGGCGATAACACCAACGGCCTCGCCTACGTGCACCAATGCCTGGCGTGACAAATCCATACCATAGCATTTCGCGCACAGTCCATCACTGTGGCATGTCAGCACACTGCGCACATCAACCGACGGCAATCCAGATTCATTAATCTTGCGTGCGGCGGCCTTGGTCACCAATTCACCGGCGGGGACGATGACTTCCTTGGTAATTGGGTGAACGATATCATGTGCAGCCGTGCGGCCCAACACCACATCACCCAATGGAACAGCCAGTGTACTGCCCTGGTATACAGGTTTTGCGGTTATGTATTCGTCTGTTCCGCAATCATGTTCTGTGATGACCGTGTTCTGGGCCAATTCAACCAAACGACGTGTCAAATACCCAGCGTCAGCCGTTTTCAACGCCGTGTCGGACATACCTTTGCGCGCACCGTGGGTGGACGTAAAGTATTCCGCCATGGTCAGACCCTCTTTAAAGTTCGAAATAATCGGAACTTCGATAATCGAACCGTCGGGCTTCTGCATCATGCCACGCATACCAGCAACCTGCTGAATCTGACGTTTGGAACCACGAGCCCCAGACAACGCCATCATCAACACTGAATTCCAATGATCACCGGTTGTTTTACCCAGCGCAGCGTACGCCAAATCACCAATTTTATCGGTTGTATTCTGCCACAGGTCAATCAGTTTATTATGTTTTTCACCGCCAGACAGCAAACCGTTTTGATATTGCTGTTCGATTTCTTCGGCGGCCTTTTCTGTTTCCGCGATGATTTGTTTTTTCTCTTCGGGAATGACAATATCGTCATATCCGATGGAAATACCACTGCGGGCGGCCTGTTCGAATCCTGTGTCTTTCAGTGCGTCGGCCAACAGAATCATTGCTTTGTCCCCGCAACGTTCATATGTCGTTGCCAACAATGCTTTGATTTCGCCAACCGGCATAACTTTGTTCACCAAATCAAACGGCATGTTTTCCGATTTAGGCAGCAATTCGCCCAAAATCATACGGCCGGCCGTTGTTTTGTAAATTTTGCCATTAATACGTGCGACGATTGGTGTGTGCAGCGTGATGGATTTGTTTTCCAACGCCATTTTTACTTCGTCCATATTGGCAAAGCGCGGTGATTTATCCGTGTGTTCGCCATTAATCAACGAAATGTAGTACACACCCAACACCATGTCCTGGGACGGCACAATCATAGGTTCGCCGTTCGCAGGTGACAACACGTTGTTCGACGACAGCATTAATGTGCGGGCTTCTAATTGTGCCTCAAGTGAAATTGGAACGTGCACAGCCATCTGGTCGCCGTCAAAGTCAGCATTGAATCCTTTACACACCAATGGGTGCAGGCGGATTGCTTTGCCTTCGATTAACACCGGTTCAAATGCCAACATGGACAAACGGTGCAAAGTCGGCTGGCGGTTCAGCAACACTGGGTGTTCATGGATAACATCTTCCAGGATTTCCCATACGATATCTTCGCCATTTTCGACCATTTTGCGCGCTGTTTTCAGCGTGTTGGCATATCCGCCCGCCATCAGGCGTGAATATACAAACGGTTTGAATAATTCCAACGCCATTGCCTTGGGCAGACCAACCTGGTGCAATTTCAATGATGGCCCAGACACAATAACACTGCGGCCTGAATAATCCACACGTTTACCCAACATGTTCATACGGAAACGGCCAGATTTACCACGCAATGAATCAGACAATGATTTCAGCGGGCGGCGATTCTGGGATACCATTGGGCGCGCTTTGTGGCCGTTATCGAACAGGGAATCGACGGCCTCTTGCAACATGCGTTTTTCGTTGCGCACGATAATTTCAGGTGCGTGCATTTCCATAAACCGTTTCAAACGGTTATTACGAATAATTACACGACGATACAAATCATTCAGGTCAGATGCCGCAACATGACCGGCGTCCAATGTCACCAATGGGCGCATATCTGGTGGAATAACCGGGATAATATCCGGCAACATCCATGCGGGTTCTGTTTTGGATTCCAGGAACGCTTCGACCAATTTTAATTGTTTGATTAAACCTTTGCGTTTGGCATCTGATTTTGTTTCCGCCAATTCAGCGCGCAGACGTGTACGTTCATCGCCCATATCCAGGTTGGCGATAATGCTGCGGACGCCTTCGGCACCGATGCCAACGCGGAATGCGTCTGCACCGAATTCTTCGACGGCCTTTTGATATTCATCTTCGCTGATGACATCGTATTGTTTCAAACTGGTCAGACCTGGTTCAATAACAATGTATGCGTCGTATGAAATAACCTGTTCCAATTTTTTCTGGGGCAGATTATTCAACAGGGTTGCAATTTTTCCTTCGCGCAGGAACCAAGTGTGCGCCACAGGCATTGCCAATTTAATGTGACCCATGCGTTCACGACGAACAGTGGACGATCCGACCTCGACCCCGCAACGTTCACAGACAACGCCGCGGAATTTAATCCTTTTATATTTTCCGCATGCGCATTCGTAATCCTTTATCGGACCAAAAATCTGTTGACAGAACAGACCCTCGGGCTCTGGTTTCATGGAATGGTAATTGATTGTTTCTGGTTTTTTTACCTCGCCATGGGACCAGGACAGAATTTCTTCGGGTGACGCAATGGTGATGCGCAGCGCGTCAAACTGTTCCTTGGTTTCGATTTGTCCAAATATCTTTTGCAACATATTTGTCATTATATTTTGCTCCTTCTGCAACAGATGTCGGTGTCACCCCAGCTGACGCCGGGGCGACACAGATGTCTTAATCAATTTTCTTTGGTGTTAACGCCAATCCCAAACCGCGCAGTTCGCGCACGAATACATTAAATGCTTCGGGCGTGCCAGTTTGGAAATCGTTGCTGCCTGATATAATCGCTTCGTACATTTTGGTACGGCCAACTATATCGTCCGATTTCACAGTCAACATTTCGCGCAGCAGGTGGGCGGCACCGTGTGCCTCGAGTGCCCAAACCTCCATTTCACCCAAACGCTGACCACCCATGTGGGCTTTACCGGACAACGGCTGTTGTGTGACCAAAGAATAATTTCCAATTGAACGTGCGTGAATCTTTTCATCAACCAAGTGATGCAGTTTCAGCATGTACATAACACCAACGGTGACCGGACGTGCGAATTTTTCACCCGTCATACCATCGTACAATGTGAATTGACCTGTTTCTGGTAATTTAGCCATTTTCAACATACGTGCAATGTCTTCGGACGTGGCACCGTCGAACGTCGGCGTGGCCATCGGCACACCGTCACGCAACAGGGCGGCTTCGGCACGAATGTCTGTATCGGTCATTTTGTCCAGTTTTTCAGACCATTCTTTGCCATACACTTTGCCCATGACTGTGCGCAAATCGTCGGTGACAGCACGTTTTTGTTTCACTTCGTCCAACACCGCGCCAATTTGCTGACCCAGTGTGCGTGCCGCCATACCCAGGTGCGTTTCCAAAATCTGGCCCAGGTTCATACGTGACGGCACACCCAACGGATTCAGAACCAGGTCAACTGGGGTTCCATCTTCCATATACGGCATGTCTTCGATCGGGACAACTTTGGACACAATACCTTTGTTTCCGTGACGACCGGCCATTTTATCACCGGGCTGCAGTTTCATTTTGTGCGCGATGTAAACTTTGACCTCTTTCAGAACGCCGGCACCCAAAGAATTTGTTTCGGTTGCCTTGGCGACTTCGGCGTCGGCCTTTTCATTCAGTGCCTTTAACTTGGCAACATGGACATCACGCAGTTCTTCGATTTTCGCCTGGACTTCTTTGTTGCGAACAACCAATTTTTTCACGTCGGTGGGTTTGATACCTTCGAACACTTCCTGGGTCAGTTTTTTGCCGATAAACGGTTTTAAACTGCCTGTGCCACCGTCGATAACCAGGCCCTCGGCCAGTTGGAAAATCTGGTCGGCAAAGCCACGTTCCATGATGTTTGTTTCTTCTTCGCGGTCGCGGTTAATCTTTTCGATTTTCTGCAATTCAATCATCTGGGTGCGTTCGTCTTTTTTAACGCCGTGACGTGTCAAAACGTTCACACCGATGACGGTACCTTCTTCGTTGGGACCAACGCGCAGCGATGTATCTTTGACGTTTAATGCCTTTTCACCAAAGATGTTGCGCAGCAGCGCTTCTTCTGGTGTCAGCAACGTTTCGGATTTCGGTGATACACGGCCGACCAAAATATCGCCCTGTTTCACGCGTGCACCAACGTAAATAATACCGGATTCGTCCAGATTCTTTAACGCTTCTTCGCTGACGTTCGGAATGTCGCGGGTCAAACTTTCTGGGCCCAATTGGGTATCTTTGACCTTGAATTCTTTTTCCACGATTTTAACAGATGTGAAAACGTCATCGCGCGAAATACGTTCGGAAATCACGATTGAATCTTCGTAATTATATCCGCGCCATGGAACGAACGCCACCAACACGTTGCGACCCAATGCCAATTCACCATAGTTCATCGAAGAACCGTCGGCAATGATGTCGCCCGCAGATACACGGTCGCCAACCTTGACCAATGGTTTTTGGTGAATCAATGTTTCGCTGTTGCTGCGTTCAAATTTTTCCAGGTTGTAAATATCCACACCCGTCACGACGTTGCGGCTGTTCATACATTTCACCACAATACGGTTCGCGTCGACAGATTCAACAACACCGCTGTGTTTGGCGGCAACGCCTGTGCGGGAATCACGGGCAACCTCGCGTTCAATGCCGGTGCCGACCAATGGGGCCTGGACACGCAGCAATGGAATCGCCTGGCGCTGCATGTTGGATCCCATCAATGCACGGTTCGCGTCGTCGTTTTCAACGAACGGAATTAATCCTGTGGCGATTGATACCACCTGGCGTGGTTCAACGTCGATTAAATCAATTTCTTCCTTGGGCACCATGGTAAATTCGCCATCAACACGCGCAGTCACCATATCTTCGGCCAAAACGCCGGCGGCTGTGGTTGGGGTATTACCCTGGGCGATTTTATGACCCAATTCTTCGTCTGCGGTCAAATACACCATTTTGTCGGTGATTTTGCTGTTTTCAACAACATAGTATGGCGTTTCAATAAATCCATATGGATTCACACGCGCATATGTCGCCAAATGGTTAATCAGACCGATGTTTGCACCCTCGGGCGTGTTAATTGGACACAGACGACCATAGTGCGTTGGGTGAACGTCGCGGACGTCGATACCCGCACGGTCACGGTTCAAACCGCCCGGCCCCAATGCAGAAATACGACGTTTGTGTTCCAATTCAGACAGCGGATTATACGCGTCCATAAACTGGGACAATTGGGACGTGCCCAAAAATTCATTTACCAAAGACATCAATGGTTTGACATTGATAACGTCCTGGGGCTGCATATTGGCGATGTTCGGGGACGACAAACTTTCGCGAACCAGGCGTTCAATGCGAACCATACCTGTGCGGAAATTCTGTTCCAGCAATTCACCAACTGTGCGCACACGACGGTTGGACAGATTATCAATATCATCAACCGTATCTTTGTGATCAATAATATTTGTCAGTGTTTTTAACACAGCCAAGAAATCAGATTTCGTCAGCAAACGTTCATCTTCGGGCTTTTTACCAGAATCAATTTTCAAACGTTTGTTCATTTTGAAACGACCCACAGCCGACAAATCATAGTATGATGCGTCAAAGCCCTGGCGCATGAACAGGTTGATGGCGGCCTCCAACGTCGGACGTTCGCCCGGACGAATGATGTTATAGATTTCGATTAACGCTTCTTCGCGGTTGACTGTTTTATCGGCAATCAATGTATTGCGCATATGCGCCGTGATTGTCGTGTTATCAATGGCAATCAGCGAAATTTCGCCAACATTCATTTTTTCCAAATCCGCCATGACGTCCGGTGTGATTTCTGTACCGGCACGATATACAACGTTGCCTTCGGCGTCCAAAATTGGATCGAACAGATATTCGCCAATCATAGCGTCTGGCATAATGCCGAATTCTTTGGACGCGTCAACCACGCGTTTCAGGCGTTTGGCGTTCATACGGTCGCCCTTGGACGCCAAAGGTTTTTTATCGCGCGGATTAATCAAATCATAATTCAGACGATATTTATCCAATCCGTCAAACGCATTTGTTTGACCAATCCACATATTACCGTCAAATTTTAATGGAATCCGTTTGTAAAACACACCCAAAATTTCTGTGTCGTCCATGCCACGAATTGTCGGTTTACGTGGATCAGATTGCCATTTCTTTTCATCTTCGGCAGATGGCAGGCAACGCAACAAAACTGTTGCCGGGATTTTACGACGACGGTCAATACGGACATAGATGACGCCCTTGGATTCTTCGAAATCAATCCAGGAACCATGTTCAGGAATAATACGCGCAGTATATGTTATCGGGTTGCCGGCGATTTTGGCCTCTTTGGTGGTGGCGAACACAACACCCTGGGCACGGTGCATTTGCGACACGATAACACGTTCAACACCGGCGGCAATAAAACTGCCGCGGTTGGTCATTAATGGCACGTCGCCCATGAAAATTTCTTGTTCTTTGATATCGCGTAATGTTTTTTTGCCGTCTTCGGCGATATCCCACAAAATCAATCTCAGCTTCAATTTCAATTTGCTGGAATATGTCAAATTGCGCAACATGCATTCTTTGACATTATACACCGGTTTATCCAGTGTATATTCAACAAATTCCAAATCGGCAACGCCCGCATAGTCCCGAATTGGGAACATGGACGCAAAAACATTTTGCAGCCCAATATTTTTTCTGTTCTGCGGTTCTACATCTGCCTGCAGGAAATCTTTGTATGAATTATATTGAATTTCAACCAGATCGGGAAGCGGAGTTTGCAAAAAACTTTTTCCAAAAGATTTTCTGAATTTCTGGATAACTGCCATTGGTATCAATCCTTTATTTTATGCGTTTTGCAAACGAAACTGTGTTCAGTATATTTATACGCCTTTGTGCCCACCTGGGGATTTTTCCCCAGATGGGCGGCGTGTGCGCGGCATTTGCCGCGTCTTTTTTTTATTTTGCACCGTAATCGGTGCGGGGTGAATTATTTCAATTCAACCTTGGCACCGGCTGCCTCCAGTGTCGCCTTCATTTTTTCGGCTTCATCTTTGGCAACAGATTCTTTCACTGTCTTGGGTGCGGATTCGACCAATGCTTTGGCTTCGCCCAGGCCCAGACCTGTGATATCTTTGACTGCTTTGATAACAGCCAATTTGTTTGCACCAACATCGGACAAAACAACATCGAATTCCGATTTTTCTTCGGCGGCGGCTGCTGCTGGGCCGGCTGCTACTGCAACGGCGGCGGCGGCACTGACGCCCCATGTTTCTTCCAATGCTTTGGACAGTTCGACTGCTTCCATCACAGTCAGTTTTGACAATTCTTCAACTAATTTTTGAATGTCTGCCATTTTTTTGCTCCTATATAATCAGAACACGCATGTTCTGGTTTGTTTTAATTCTTTTTTCCATACTCTGCGGAAACACGGGCCAGGCGCGATGCAGGTTCGACCAAAATACGCGCGATTTTGCCACGGATTTCCAACAGGGACGGCAGTTTGGATAATTGCAAAATATCGTCTTTGCTTAATACACCCGCGTCCATTTTACCGCCGATGATTGTCAAATTTGGGTGTTCGTCCGCAAATTTGGCCAACACTTTGGTGACCGCCAGGCCGTCAGTCGCAACAGCAACCGCAGTCGGACGTTTCATCATGTCTGATACGGGTTCGAAATCGGTGTCTTTTAACGCCAATTTCATCAAACGGTTTTTGACAACTTTGAATACAGAAACCAACGGACGTAATTCATTACGCAGTGTTTCCAATTCTTTTACTGTCAAACCATGGTTTTCAACAACGAAAACACCGTTTGCTTCTTTCAAGGACGATTGCAACGCTGAAATCAAATCTGATTTTTCTTCGCGTCTCATGTCTTTACCCTTGTCTGCAAGATTTCTGGGGCACGCCCCCGAAATCCCTGTTTTTGTTAAACTTTCCATCTGGTGCTGGCACCAGGTGGGGCCTTTGTTCCTGCCCCAAAGAATTTTTTCTTTGTCTATGATGGCAATTAAGTCCGATATCGGGCACCATCAGTCACGGACAGAAATCTGTACGCGGGCGCGGGAAAAATCCCACGCCGCGATTTATTATTTTATATCAACCTTTAATCCAGGGCCCTGGGTTGTGGCAATGGCCGCACCCAAAATATACTGGCCTTTGACGGACGCAGGTTTAACCTTTTTCAATTGATCGACCAACGCGTTAACGTTTTCAACCAATTTGTCTGTTGCGAATGACATTTTGCCAACGCCAGCGTGGATAATACCGTTCTTTTCCGCACGATATTCAATCTGACCCGCTTTGGCTGTGGCAACAGCGTCTGCAACATTATTTGTGACCGTACCCAATTTCGGGTTGGGCATTAAACCCTTGGGTCCCAAAATACGGGCAACTTTGGACATTTTCGGCATCATATCAGGTGTTGCGATAACACGGTCGAAATTGATTTCACCGGCGGCAACACGTTCAATCAAATCGTCGCCACCAACGACATCTGCACCGGCCTTTTTCGCTTCGTCCGCGGCGTTTACAGTGAACACTGCGACACGAACTGTTTTACCTGTGCCGTTTGGCAAAGACACCATGCCACGGATATTTTGATCCGCTTTGGTGACATCAACACCCAAACGAACAGCCAATTCCAATGTTTCGTCGAATTTTTTTGACGCATATTCGCGCAAAGTTTCAATGGCGTCCGCCACAGAATAAACTTTTTCCTGGTCCAATTTAGCCCAAGTTTGCTGTCTTTTTGTCGTTTTCATATCTTATTCCTCCACCTTGACGCCCATTGAACGGCATTGACCCGCAACGATATTCATTGCAGATTCAATGGTAGAGCAATTCAAATCCGGCATTTTATTTTCAGCAATTTCACGAATTTGTGCCTGGGTAATAGTACCGACAAAATCGCGACCCGGTTTGTGCGAACCGATTTTCAGTTTCAGTGCCTTTTTAATATAATAAGACACCGGCGGCAGTTTCATAATAAATTCAAAACTGCGGTCCGTGTACACCGTGATAATGCACGGAATCGGCATACCCGGTTCTTTGTCTGCGGTTTTATCGTTAAACTGTTTGCAGAATTCTGCGATATTAACACCAGCCGCACCCAACGCCGGCCCAATCGGTGGCGCAGGATTCGCCTGTTTCGCGGGAACGACCAGTTTGACCACTCCCTTGACTTCTTTTTTTGCTGCCATTTTATCACTCCATTGTTTTGGTTAGTGTCGTGGTACGATGTGGCGCATCTACCACGGGCGGATTTTTATTGGCACATGCCACAAAAATCCAAAAACTTTTATTTGCGTCGCGGACCGTATTCGGCCACCAATTTATCAATCCATTGACACCGTTCAGCATTTAATTTGGCAATCAACTGTTTCGTTTCGGATTTTTCACGCCAGTTTTGCAACAAATCCATTAATTCATCACGTGATATCACAACCCGAATTTTGCCAGTTAAATCCCTGTACAATGCCAATTTATACCCTCTCGACCTGTTCGAAATCCAATTCGACACTGGTTTCACGACCGAACACCAAAATTGTCGCGGTCATTTTTTGTTTTACATTGTCAACTTCGGCCACAACACCATTGAACCCAGAAAACGGCCCGTCGATAACGTGCACTTCCTGGCCAACTTCGTATGTGACATCTTCGGTGACGACGCTGCCCTCTTCGACCTGTTTCAACAGGCGACGGGCTTCTTCCTCGCTTACTGCGATTGGTTTATTTTTCGCGCCCAGGAACATGACAACCTGGGGCATTAATTTCACCAAAGAAAACGTTTCGTTGTTCATAACCATTTGAACAACAATGTATCCCGGAAAGAATTTCTTTTCAGTTTTGACGCGTTTGCCGGCCTTGACCTCGGTAATTTCGCGGGTCGGAACCAAAATTTCGCCGAAATACGCATTCAAACGACGTTTATCAATTTGTTCGCGCAAACCACGCGCCACTTTATCCTCGCACCCGGTATGAACGTTCACAACGAACCATTGCATTTTATCTTCCATAATATAAATCCCCCTGTCCGTTTAGAAAATCCAACCAACCAGCGCGTTCAAAATACTGTCAACCACGAAAAAGAACAACGCCGCCAATCCTGAAAACACCAGAATCATAATTGTGGCACGAATAACAGTGTCGCGCGATGGCCATACTATTTTAAACCATTCGCTGCGAACAGATTTGATATAATCCAGTATTTTCTTCATATAAATAATCCCAAATATCTCGCGGTTGCCCGCCTTCGCGAAACGCTTCGGTGGGCACTGAAATTTCCTAATTGGCGTTGCCAATAATGAAATTTCGTGGCAGGGGCAGAAGGAAAGTTCGGCGTTGCCTCACCACTCGTACGGATTTCGCTGCGCTGGGCTTGCAAAATCCAACTCGTATGCGAACCCACCATTTTATGTATTCGGGTTCGCTTCCTTTACCCGCACCATGACTTAAAATTCCCCAAAATATGGCAAGCATATTTTGGTGAATTTTGTGGCAGGGGCAGAAGGAATCGAACCCTCATCCGCGGTTTTGGAGACCGATATTCTACCGTTGAACTATGCCCCTGTGGCCTGTAAACTACCTGTTTCCTGTGCCGCACCACCCCGCAGTCCGGGTAAAGATAGCACAAAGATACAGAAAATCAAGCGGAAATTATTATACGTTTTTAAATTTCCCACTGCAAGCAAAAAGTTAATTGGCATTCGCACCCCGCCCCACCCCAGCGACAACAAACTGCATATAACGGCGCACACGATTAACTTTTTACTTGCGTATGTGTCTGATTTTTTTCTACAATCTGGTTAATAAGAAGGAGAGGAACACTTTGCAAACACGCGTAGAACCGCCGATTTTGCTGTCCAGATTGATGTTATTTGTGTTCGCCGCAATGGTTGTTGTGCTGGGCGTGCTGGTGGTGACGCTGTACAATATGTATCCATTAAATCGGCCCCAGGTGTTCTTTTTAATGACTGCGCCGAAAAACGATGTGGAAATTGTATTGGCCGAAATGGTGCCAAATGCCGATAACAATCTGGATAATTTCAAACGTTCGTTTATTCGCGAATATATTCGGGCGCGCAACGAAATCGTTCCAAACGCCCGCGAAATGCGTGCCAAATGGAACAACGATATTGATGGCGTTGTGTATGCGTGGTCTACGCCCGCGGTGTACAGCGATTTTACCAAAACAAACATGTGGAACGCGTGGATGAGTGGCGTGCCCGATTTCGAATTTTCGTGTTCTGTGGAATTTGAAAATGGCGCAATTGAACCGCGCGATCGTGCCGGCACTGAATATTCTGTTAATTTCAGGTATTTTTGTTCAGATAGTAATAGACAGATGGATAAAAAAGATTATAAAATAAGAGTGAAATTGGATATGGCGGACGGGACAACCATGAAATGGTCTGACCGGCTGAATAATCCATTGGGCGTGCGCGTGTCGGAATACGTAATTGAATCTGGCAATGGCGATCCGCTGGATACGGGATATTTGTTATAACAGAAACGGAAGGGAAAAAACAGTCATGACTTTTGCAAAGGTATTGAAATTAAATGTGTCCGTATTATGCCTGGCGTTGCTGTGTGGGAACGCAATGGCCACTGTGTACGGCGTGCAAAGTGCGTGGGATAATCCAACCGCAAACATGGCCGACGGCAGTTTGAAACCAGGATACGCACAATTAACCTGGTCCAAGGGCAGCGTTTTACCCGTAAAACTGCGCAATGGTATGACGACGTTAATTACCCTGCCGAACGGTGAAAAAATTTCCGATGCAGTTGTCGGAAACAGCGGGCTGTTTACAATTGACGCGACCCAGGGCGGCAGCACTATGTTCATAACACCCGCGGCGTCCAACCAGGGTTCGGATACAAATTTAATCGTGACCGGGGAATCTGGGAACGTGTACACGTTTTATCTGCGCAGTGAACCATCGAATTCCAGCGAAATCACATATTCCCAGGTTGACGTGACGTTGGACGGAAATTCGCTGTTGCCGAATGCTGCGGGCGCGACCAATGCCACCGCGGGGGCATCGTCTATATTTAAAAAGGTATCGAATGCCAGCAGCACAGTTGGCGTCGATGGCGAAGATTACGGTTGGATTAAATCCATGAAAATAGATCCGTCTGAATTCCGTTTCGATTTGGACATATTCGTCCCGAATCCAGACGATTACGTAATTGCGCCTGAACGCGTGTGGCGCGACCAGATATTTACATACATTGATTTCGGGGACAAGGTTATTTCCATGACCCAACGCCCGGTTGTTTCGTTATTAATCGAGGGCGGTGAATCCCCCGTCGGTTTCCGCACAGATGGCGAAGATGGACGTTTGTTAATAGTAGAGGCCGTTGGCGATATGGTTCTGCGCAGTGGGCAACGCATTGTTTGCATTAAAAAGCGCGAAAAACCGTTCCTGATTGCGGATACGGCGTCTGTTATGGCTTTGGCCGAGGCCAACGTTGCACAATCCATTATGTCTGGGCAATCATTGAACAACATTGCGTATACTGCGGACGTGAACGCAATCAATGCGTCCGCGAACGGTTATACAACGACGCCGATGATGGTTGGCAATATGCAAATGGGTACAACGGCTGGATATTATGCACCGGCGGGCGTTGCGATGCCGACAACAATGTACGGCACAACCACGGGCGGCGGCACATCGGGTCTGAATATGATTCCGACAGAACGCCTGACCGCGGGGTCATTCCTGCCGCAGACAAATATTCCGCTGATTACCAGCAATCAATCCGGCGTGGCGGTTGAATTAAAATCAGACACATCGGTCAAGGCATTGGACGATTACTGGGCAAATTTATTGGCGAAATTCAGTGGCGATGATGGTCAGGGTATTTTAACCCCGTACAAGGATATGGTATTCTTTGCCGTGGACGAACAGGGTGTTGGTGATTTGGGTTCTGATTCATCGGCGGCACGTCTGTATCGCCTGCGTATCGGGCCATTGGCTGATGTCATCACAGCCCAGGAATTATGCAATAAATTATTGGAATTCAGCGGCACCAGTTGCAGTGTTGTCAGGATCCAATAAAAAACACGATTGCGGACAAATATGAACAAGTTAAAAAAGCAATTTTCTGATTTGCGGAAAAATACGCCCAAACATATCCAGTGGTTGTTGCTGGCGGCGGCATTTGTTGTTGTGCTGATTTTGCTGACGCTGTTGCTGACCCACAGCGAAGAAGAAAAACTGGAAAACGCGGACGAAATAAAAATCAACCTGAACATAACGCCCGACACAATTGATTGGGCAAATGTGATTGTTGGGGAATCTGAATCCGACACAATTAAGATTTCCGCCAGTGCGCCCGTTAAAATCATGGAAATTCGCCGGGACGATGATGTGCCGGGACTGGCCGCGCCCCAGGAAACATGCACCAGTTTAAGCCAGGTCGATTCCGATATTTCATGTTCTGTGGTGTTGAATTATGCGCCAACCGCGGCGGCCGACGCCCAGGCAACTGAACTGTACATTGATTGGCGCGGTGTTAATGAGCCAGATATTATGAAAAACACCAGCAAAATCGTGTTGGTGTTGGGTGCGAAAAATCCTGAATTACCAGAACCGGAACCTGTTGTGATTCCCGAACCGGAACCCGAACCCATGCCGGAACCGGCCCCCGCGCCTGTGGTCGAACCCACAACATATCAACAGGAAATTAAAAACGATTTGGACGCAATTGCACCGGCGGACGATTTTCTGTTTTACGATGATGTGGAACCTGAACCCGTGATAACAACCACAGTGGACGAACCCGATTATGTTCGCCCGCCCGAGGCATGTTCTGATTTCGCAATGCCGGCGTATAATCTGTCGGGGGTGCAAAGTGGTTGGATTCGCCCCAGTGGTGGTGCGTATTATTTCCACCCGTTTTCTGATACCACATGCAGCAACCCGACCGGTACATACAACCCGGACAATGGGATTATTACCGATATCAATAATCCTGGGCAGAAAATTGGTACAGACGCGGAACATATTGGATATACAACCATACAAAATGGCACACTGCCGCAGTTGTCGAACCCGGCATCTGTTGGCACATCGTCTGGTGGGCGTGCACGTCAGGCAACAGATGAAGAATTGGGATTGGGCGGAACCATTTCCCCTATTCCACAAGATGACAAGGAAGTTGGACTGTATCTGACCCCGGCGCCGGCACCCGATGTACTTGTTGGCACAAGCAGTTCCACAGCGGTATATTCATCAGATCCATTCGACAGAAAATTTGTGTTGCGCCAGTATAAACCTATTCCGGCAACAATCGTATCCGAGGTTCGTGCCGACCCATCATTATATAACTGCAATGGTAATACCTGTAATAATAAAACTCTGCCCGTGCGTGCAACTGTTGATCGCAACGTTTATGCCGACGATGGCCGTACTGTTGTAATACCAACCGGAACCTTGATGTTGGGGTATGTGACGGGTGAATTACCGGGCCCGTATCAAACAGTGGGACGTATGAATATTGAATGGTATCAGTTTATATTGCCCAGTGGCGTTGAATTTAATTTCCATGGCGAGGCACCATTTTCAGCCGATTCCCAGGGACGCGTGGGCGTGCCAGGGCACGGCAGCACCGATTATGTTGAACAATTGGTTATGCCTATGTTGACCGCGATTGTTCCGGCGGCGGTTAATATGATTGCACCAATTGCCGACACATTTGTTAATCAAATTGATTTGGATAATAACACAGTTGTGCAAAGTGGAACTGTGCGGTCGTCTGAGTTGGCAAAACAGGAACTTATTACTGCATGGAATCAGGTTGCGCAAAAATTGCTGGTTGACGCAATGGATAATACTGTTCCACCGTTTTCCATCGCCGCCGGCACACGTATAACTGTGTATTCGCCAAGCGATTTGGTTATTACATGCGGCAACGATAACAGCAAAGAGTGTTCAGTGCAAAATGTACAAAAGGCATCAAATACCGAGGATCCACGCAACCAAAGAAACGAAGGGTGGCGCGATAGACCATTGACAGTGGATTATGCTGATCCGTCATGGGTTGGCCAGGTACGCTCGTTTGATTTAAGTGACTTTTGCACCAATCAAACAGACGATGGTTTATGGGATATTGATGAAAATCAGCTGAATAAGATTATGCAATCGGGGTATGATTACAGAACTGTGTTGGCATATTGTCAATCAATGAATTACCAGGCAATCAGCAATGCACAACAGGATGCACTGTATCAAGACCAGCAAAAACAGTTCCAGGCCAATTATGGTACAGTCAATTCCAATGCGGGTGGTATAACAGGCATAAGTGGAAATCAGGCGTATAACGAAGATATCCTGGGGCTTACATATGATGACAGTGGCGCGATTCAAAATCCATTTGAAAGCACCACGTCCACCGAGACTGCACCAGTCGAAAATGTTATCACATGCGAAGGTGGCGCGTTGCCCGACGAATACGGTTGCTGTCCGGGTGAAATTTACACCGATATGGGTGAACAAGGTTTCAACTGTTGCCCCGAGGGCGGCGGTGACTGTTTCCCACCGATACAGTAATTTATGATTTGCCCCCGCGTTGCGGGGGCTTTTAATTATGCCATTGGGTTGAAATAATGGGGGTGTGCACTATAAATAAAATTGATATTACAATTATGCGCGCATTGGCGCGCTGTTTTTTTGTTATGTGGCGACATTTTTACATTTTGTCGATTCGCATGACAAAGAAAGAATTCCTGCGACGAATCGAATTTCCGATTCGACATTCAACCAAGGGTTGTAATGTTTTACAGGGTCAAATAATTTTTCTATACATATTATCACAAAACAATTTGATATAAACCAAGGAGGGAAAAATGACAAAACAAAACATTCAAACAGTCACTTCTAATGTTGAAAAATTTCAAAATGCCGAACAATTATGGTTCTGGTTTTTGTATTCTAAATCCGTGCAAAATGGTTTTGCGCATAACCGCGGAATTTCCGCGCGTCGTGTGTGCGAAGTGTTGGACGTGGAAACATTAATTACCAAACTGTATTTATCGGGCAAATTGACCGACGCGCAGTTGGCTGTGATGAAAAAATTCGGCGACCGTCGCCGCGCCCCACATCAGTATATTTGGGCTGAAAATCGCGCTGCGGCGTTATGGCGCAGTGCCATGGACGTCATTGCCACTGCGGCCAATGCCAACGGTTGGATAGAACAATAATCGGGCAACGCCGTAATTATTGTCCGCGCGCCTGTGCGGATTTTTTATTTGCGAATTATCATACGTAAAACTGTGGGGGATTTCATGATTATTGGATTTTCACCAAATTCATCGCGGATTATTCCGCGAATTTTTTGCAGACATATACGGCACTGCGCGCCAATTATACGTGTTGCGCCCGGACGATACATTATGTATCAATTCATTCACAGGCACCACATTGCGTTGATATATTTAACCCCGCATGCGATTGGATTGCTGCGTGGTGGGGGCTGGCGTTTTATAGACGTGCCCTGTGCGTTCCCGCGTGATTTTATGCGCGGGGCGCGCGCATGTTTATCGTGTGTGGAATTCAGCAAACACGCCATTGGACTGCGTGCGTGGTATATAATTACGCCGTGGGCATTGTATAAAAAAGCGCGCCGTTTGGCGCGCCGGGTTTAAGAATTGCGGGTGATTCTTTTTATATAATACATTTGACCCAGTCCGAATATATTTGACACAGTCCAATACAAAACCAATCCGGCCGGCATCCACGCAAACATAACCGTGAACAACAGCGGCATCCATTTCATCATTTTTTGCGTTTGTGCCACTGCGTCATTTGTTTGCGGGCCATTGGCGGCCGTTTGCATGTGCTGTTGCAACCACATTGTCACACCCATTAATATCGGCAATATAAAATATGGATCCATTGATGCCAAATCAGATATCCACAGAAAATGTGCGCTGCGCATTTGAACCGATATCAATAACGCTTTGTATAATGCAAAGAAAATCGGAATCTGAATCAACATAGGCAGGCACCCGGACATGGGCGACGTTTTGTTCGTCTGATACAGGCGCATGATTTCCATTTGCATGCGGGCCTTGTCATTGGCGTACAGTTTTTGAATGCGCGCCATTTCCGGCTGCATTTTCTGCATGGCCATCATTGATACGTACGATTTGCGGGTCAATGGCCACATTGCCAAACGCAGCAACAATGTCATTACTATTATCGCCACGCCATAATTCATAACAAATGAATTCAGCACATGCAGCAACCACAAAATCGGGCGAACAAAGAACCAAAACCAACCATAATCAACCGTTTCGTCCAGTCCCGTAATTTGTTGCGATGCCGCGTCCAATATGCGGTGGTCGCGCGGACCCATATACAAATGTGTTGTGATGGTGGTGGCGGCGCCCGCGGCAATCTGGACAGGGGCGGCGGCGCTGTCCGCCTGGTACAAATCGCCAACAGATTTCACGCGCATTGTTTGATCTGGACTGGTCAGGGATAATACCGTTTCCCAATACTGATCAACAAATCCAACAAATCCATTTTCTGTTGAATATGCAAATGATTTTTTAGCCAGGCGGGGCCAATCTTCGTGTTCCAAATCAGCGTTCACGTATGCGACCGAACCGCTGTATACGCCGGCCGATGATTCCATATCGTTCGCGCGCTGAATTTCCGCATACGGTGCAATGGATATCGCGTTTTTGGTATTATTTTTAATTGTGTCGGCCACAGATATAACATATCCATCAACCGTGATTGTACGGTTAAATTCCACGCCATCAGAATTGCGCCATGTGTATGTATTATCGTTCTGTTTCCACACAGTTGTCTGCGTTGGGACATCTGTGCCATTTGCAATCATACCAACCAACGCGTATGCATTATCCGACCCCAGCAATACAACCGGACCCGATTCATCATCTGATGCGTCGGCGGCATATTTTAACAGTTTTACATCGGATATACGCAGGCCCTGGACCGTGGCAGTTAAATTTTCAGAAGAAATTTCAGATGTTGGCACGGCCGATATATCAACCAATTCCTGGGTTGGTTCTGTGTTTGCTGTTTGTGTGTTTTGCGGCGCAATCCACCATGACATTAACCACCACGCGGCCAAAAACAATATAAACCACCACAATATCCCGCCCAGGCGTGATTTTTTATTTTTCGCGTCACGCGCAGCGTTCCACTGCTGAAAACCAGAATTATTATTTATATATTTTACCATGATTATTTTCCATTTTTATTTGATTCAACCGAACGAACACAACGACGACGCGCAATAATAACACTGATAATCAACCATGCCACGCCGATTACTATGCACATGTCCGCCACATTAAACGCGGGCCAATGCCACCCACCCACATGAAAATCCAGAAAATCTATGACCGCACCGAACCGAATTCTGTCGATAACATTGCCAATCGCGCCGCCCACTATCAGTGCCAACGGGGCACGTTCGTATTTTGGCGCACGCGCAAACAGGTAATATGTGATGAATCCAATTATGAATCCAGTCGCAATTATAATCACCAATGGCGCAGATTCGCCCAGCGCACGCAACATAGAAAACGATGCGCCCGGATTCCACGTAAACACCACATTGAATATATCACAAACATATGCCATTAAATATGGTACCGGCACCAAATCCCATGCCGCGCCGTATAACGGAACTGTGCCCGTGATTAAATACAGCAATGTGCCCTTGGTCAATTGGTCGACAAAAATAGCCGCCAAAATAATCGCGATATATTTCCAAATTTTTTTCATTATAACAGTCCTGTTTTGTGAAATATAACAGTACGCGCATATAAAATCAAATATTTAGTTTTTGTCGGCAATTGTTTTGCCAACGCCCGCATAGTTATCTGCGCGCAAATCTGATAACAAATTATTTATCTTATGTTCGGAAATCCCCAAATGCGTCAATAATCCCGAAGCCAGCATAAACGATGATTCTATGGTTTCAGGCAATGCCTGGGTCACGCCATGTTTTAACAATTCGCGCGTGTCGGCCAAATTACGTGCCCGGGCAAATATTTTCACACGTGGGGCAATATTGCGCACCGTTAATATCGTATCACGCGCCGTTGATACATTGTCCAAAGCAATCACAACCGCACGTGTGCGCCGCGGCGACAGCCCAAATTCACGCATCACAGAATCATTTGATGTGTTTCCATACACTACATTAAATCCACGTTCACGCCCCAGCATGACCGCATTTACGTCCAAATCTATGGCTATATAAGGAATATTTTCCGCTGTCAGCATTTCCGCAATAATTTGCCCCACACGGCCAAAGCCGCATATCACAACCGCAGGTTTTGCGTTGCTGTGTTTATCTGCCATCGACTGCATGGGATATTTCGATAAAATTTTGCCGCGTCTGCGTAATACATCAAATACAGCCAATAATATAGGCGTCATCATAATCGATACGATTATGATTGCGGTTAAAATTTCCTGGTGCGCCTGGGGCAGCGCGTCCATGCCGGCGGATTTCATGGTTTGCAACATCAGCAACCCAAATTCCCCGCCCTGGGCCAATATCAGCGCAATCATTGACGCGTCCGGCACAGATACATGGCGCACGCGCGCAACCATGAATATCGCCCAGAATTTCACAACTATTAATCCAATCACACCGGCCAAAATAATATACCAATTTTGACCCAATAACGGCAGATTTAATCCCATACCCAATGTTATGAAAAAGAATGCCAAAAACAGCATCGAATACGGCGAAATTTCTGCGCTGACCTGGTGCCGATATATTGTTTCAGACAACAACATACCCGCCAAAAACGCGCCCAAACCGGCCGGCAATCCAATCAATTCCATGCCAACTGCGCCAATCGTTATCATCAACAAAATAGTCAACAGGAACGCTTCGCGGGATTTCAAACGCGCGACCAGGCGCATTATCGGATTTAATAAAAATCTGCCTATGACAACGACGCCCAGTATCAATGCGATTGACAGCACCAAAATATCAATTGCGGTTGCGCCCAGATTAAAACTTTTCCCGGCAAATACCGGCAACATGGCCAGCAATGGAATGGACAGTAAATCCTGGAACAACAAAATTGAAAATGTTTGACGGCCCATGTTGGTGTTTAACTGGTTTCTGTCGGTTAATAATTGCATGTCCGCAGATGTACTGGACATCGCCAGCAACAGCGCAACCATTATGCACCCCAGCATTGACCATGGGATCACGCCCGCCAATATCGGAAACAACATAACCGCAACCATTAATACCTGGGCCGCACCAAAACCGAATATAGTGTGGCGCATTTCCCACAGGCGGTGCATATTTATCCCCAACCCCAAATTAAACCATAAAAATAATATGCCCAAATTCCCCAGAAACGACCATGTGTCAGATAACTGAAATAAATTCAACACATACGGTCCGGAAATAATGCCCGCAAATAAAAATGCAACCAGTGCACCTATGCGGGCGGCGCGCAGCATGCACACCAATACAAACAATATTGCCAAAAATATTAATATTGCTGGGGTCATTCTCTCTGTCCGGTTTGTATCACAGTTATATTATATCAAATCGCGTGCCAATTGTGCAAATGTTTCCGGTGATAATTCTTCGGCGCGCTGGGTACCAGTTAAATTATATTTTGCCCAATCAACGTTTGGAATTATTCCGCGTATCATTTTACGGCGATGTCCAAACAATAACGCTGTGATTTTTTCAATATTTTCCACGTTGTGCAGTTTGGCAATTTTTTGCGCGTTTGGAATAATTTGCACCACAGCACTTTGCACACGTGGGCGCGGAACAAACGCAGTATTTGGGACATCAAACAAAATTCGCGCATCGGCAATCAATGATGTCAGCACCGCCAGGCGACCATAATGTTCGTCACGCGGGCGCGCTGTGATACGGAACGCAACCTCGCGCTGGAACATTAATGTCATGGACGTAATTTTTTCGCCGTGCGCAATGCGCAACAACCAACGAATTAATAATTCAGTCCCAACATTATACGGCAAATTTGCACATATGGCATATTCATCAATCCCCAGCGCACGAAAATCCACGTTCAATGCGTCATCATAAATAACAGTTAATCGGCCGTCTGCAGCGGATACAATTTCGTCCAAAATCGGCGCGGTGGTCGTATCTTTTTCCACGGCAATCACACGGCGGGCACCCGCCATTAACAACGCACGCGTCAGGCCGCCTGGGCCGGGGCCAACCTCGATAACAGTGCTGTGGGAAATGTTGGGAACACTGCGGGCAATGCGACCAGTCAGGTTTAAATCAAACAAAAAATTTTGGCCGAATTGTTTTTTTGCAGTCATGCCGGCGGCACGCATCATTTCTGATACTGGTGGCAAAGATTGTATTTTGTCGTGTTCGTGTATCATAACTCGCGCCGGCCCCCAAATGCCAAAGATAATGTCCCGTCGTCCAAATAATCCAAATCGCCGCCCAATGGAACGCCCGATGCCAATTCCGAAAATTTTACGTCCTGGGTGGTGCCGATTATGGACATAACATAGTGCTGGGTGGTTTTGCCCTCGACCGTGTTGGGTAATGCAAAAATGATTTCTGTGATATGTTCATCGCGTATGCGATCCGACAAATTTGCAATATGTAAATCGTCCGGTGTGGTGCCCGCCACCCCAGACAGCAATCCGCCCAAAATGTGATAGCGTCCATGAAATATCGCAGATTTTTCCAACGTCCACACATCAGCCAAATCACGCACCAGACACAATTGCCCATTCGCACGCGACGCGTCACGGCAAAATTCACACGTGGTGGTGGCGTCCGTCAACACGCCGCACGTCGGGCACGGACGAATTGTTGCCGCAGCGTCCAGCAACGCATTGGCCAGGTTTTCCGCACGACCCGATTTATCCTGCAGCAACGATAAAACTATACGTCCCGCGGCACGCGACCCCAGTCGCGGCAGACGTGCGAATTGTTTAATTAAACGGTCTATTTTCGGATTCATTGTTTAATTTTGCCCCAATCCCCATTAATGAAAAACATAACAATCAATACCTGCATTTTGTGCACGTGTGCGAATATTCTGGGCGGCGGATTCAGACAAATTATTTGCACGCACACGGAACATGCCGTTTGGCGCAGTTTCTATGACCGCAGTCACTCCCAAAGTATTTTTAACATTATTAACCTGGGTCATGGCGGCATCGCGTGATGAAAATGCCCCAAACTGGACCCCTGCATTACCGGGCGCGTTGTTTGATACATCTGCGCGTGGCGCGGGTTGCGCGGTTGCAGCGTTGTATGCCGCGGCAAATGTTGTTGGTGCACCGGCCGGCGCACTGTATGTGGCCACAGGTTGCGGCGCGGGTGCAGGTGCGGGCTGAGGCACAGGTGCGTAATATGTTGTGGCCGTGGTTGTTGGTGTGTTATTTTTTACCATATCAAAACCGCGATTCAACATATTTGTCGCAACATTGGCACGAACATCTTTGCTTTCTGCGCCCAGTACAACCGCGATTAAATGATGTCCGTCGCGGTTGGCGGTTGCAACCAACGAATACCGCGATTTACGTGTGTATCCAGTTTTCATACCGTCACAGCCGGGATATGTACCCAACAATCTGTTCCCGTTGGTATACGTTTTGCCGTTATAAGTCCATGTTTTAATTCCGAAATATTTCCAGTATTGTGGGAAATGTTTATATACCGCCATCGACAGCAACGCTATGTCCCGCGCGGTCGACATATGATCGTCATTCGGCAATCCAGATGAATTTTCAAAATTAGTCCCCGACAATCCAATTTCCCTGGCGACGCGTGTCATTAAATCGGCAAAGGTTCCCTCGCGTCCACCCTTTAGATTTTCGGCCAAAACGCGCGCGACATCATTTGCACTTAACACCGTCAGGGCGCGTATTGCATCTTCGACCCGGATTTTACTGCCCGCGGCCAGACCCAATTTTACAGGTTCTGCGGCAGCCGCTGATTTAGACACGATTAAATAATCGTCCAAATGCAACCGCCCATGTTCCAGTGCATCAAACGTTAAATATAACGTCATGATTTTTGTTAAACTGGCGGGATAATTGGGGACAGTGGCGTTTTCCTGATATAATACGCGGCCGCTGTCCATATCGGCCACCAGCACCGCACGATACGGCGCCGCCACCGCCGCGGTGACAGACATAATACATGCAAAAATTGTGGTTAAAAATCCCTTCATTTCGAAAAATATTCTAGTAAAAAAATACGGTGCGGGTCAACAGATTAAAAACACCTTGAAAAGATTTAATGTCTGGTATAGCATTGTGGTGAGTATTGATGGATACGATATTCAGGGACATAAGCAATCCCATAAACACAACGGCGCTATGCGCTTGTAATCCGTCAATATATGACTTGGGTCATGTATTGTCTCCTCGTCCTGATATGGTCGGGGAGCTGTCGGTTATAAAACAGGCAAACGCCAAAGGCCGACAGGGTCATTTTGTGTTATGATTTGCTTAACTCCCCGACCGTCAATAATTTGACGGTTTGTTTTTTTAAAAAACAAAAAAGGACAAAAGCAATGAAAAGAACACTGTTCAGAATTTTGGCATTTCCATTACCAACACGAAATATGCGCAACTATGTACGGCGATTGGGCGGTCCAAAAATCATTCCACCCGCAAAACACATTACTGATGTACTGTACGCATCGATTGATATTGCCGGCGTACCGCGGGCACGGGGATTCATGCGCTATGTACAACAGGCCAATCTGCGATTACTGTGGGCTTTTGATAAATTCGCCACAGAAAATCACCTGGAATATTTTATGATTGGCGGAGCAATTGCAGGACTTATCAGATACAGCGCATGTGTACCATGGGACGATGACATAGATGTTGGCATGACCGCGGAAAACTATACTAAATTTTTACAGTTGATACGTAAAACTTTACCCAACAACGAATACAGTTTAATGCTGACCAGTAATGTGTTTCGCATTGTACACAATAAAACGAAAGCATTTTTAGATATATTGCGCTATGGCGTACAGAAAACACCTGATTGTTATAAGCAGGACGGCGCGACAAAAATTTCACACGCCCAAAATATATTTAATAAAACTACCCAAAATAAACCGTTTTTAAAATTTTATGCAACAGCCGAAATGTCCGCGTCCGAAATATCGCAAATATACGCAAAATTATACAACCAACATACTGACGCATTGCAAACACAAAATGCAACGTTTGCAAATATAGGCGGCACCAATAAAACAATTATTCCGTTGTATACAGATTGCAAACCAAGCGAATTTTACAGTTTTAATACGATATTCCCTGTATCGCGTAAAAAATTTGATAAATATGAATTATATTTTCCAAACGACCCTGAATTATATGCGACAAAATGTTGGGGTGACATATGGAAGTTCCCGCCAGATTTATTTAGAACACACGAATACACAAAAGATTTATCACCACAAAAATTGATTGAATTGCGCAAATATCTGGCAATGTCGGACGACGAAATTTACAACGGATTTACAGGGGGTACAAAATGAAAACGGGTATAATATGCGGTTCGTTTGATTTATTACATCAAGGTCATATCAATTTAATTAAACGCGCCCGTCGACGTTGCGACGTGTTGCTGGTCGGTGTCAACAGTGACAAATACATTCAATCGCACAAAGGCCATAATCCTGTATTACCGGAAAATGTACGTCGTGATATAGTTGCTGAATTACGCGATGTGACAAATGCCTATGTCATAGAAAATGGAATCGCATTTGTTCAACAATTATTAAATTCCGGCGTTAATATTACTGAATATTATCGTGGTGATGATGCACGTGGAACAACCGCACAAAACATCGAAAATAAATTTTTATGCGATCATAATATTAAGCCCGTATATTTCAAATATACACAAAATATTTCATCAACCAAAATCAGAAACAATATAAAACGGGGCGCGTGATTGCGCCCCGTGCGATTAATCCAATGTGCGTAAACTGATTTTATCATCGTCGACGATAACCAGTTTCCCAGATG
>CALXXY010000002.1 GCA_944392815.1 uncultured Alphaproteobacteria bacterium
GCCTCTATCGGGCACATTTGGCTCACCGCTTTTACATCCAACCCGATACATTGAGAGTAGTCGGGTCCACATCTGTCCTCAGATTGCAGACATTCCTTAACCTGAGTAGCGCACGAATTCACTCTCATAGAGGCGAGGCGAGCTACGACAAAATCCCAAATATCAGATTCCTGTGCCTCTGCGGCAGAGGTAGTGTTAATACCACATGCATTCAGAGGGACCTGACAAAGATTTAACATGGTTTCTGGCCGCGTCAAACACATGTCATAGGAGCCATCAGGATCATTGGGGTCAATAGTGTCACGACAGGCCTGTTGGAAACAAGAAGAGATATTACCGATACAGTTTTGTCTTGCGTTATCTTCTGCGATTAATTCAGCGGACTTGACCTGAGGGGCAACTTCACGCAGGAAAGTATCCCAAACCTGAGAGGCAACATTTTGGCATTGCTTGGTGACGCTTTCACAAAGTGGCTTTTTGGAAAGCAAAATATCATAAGTAGATGCCTGGATACTTATACTCGTCGCCGAACCCTTGATTTCATATGTTGTGGCGGTGGCACCACGCCCACGTGTATTTGTTGAATCAAACGCGGCCACAGACGCACACCCAGAAAAATCATCGCCACAGCCACCAGTGTCAATCATACAGTTTTTAAATTCAACCACGCATTGACCCAAATCGTATTTGTTCGCGCTTTGGTATTGTTCCAGCGCAGCATCACGCAACGCCTGTTCTGCGACATATAATTTTTGCGCACTGGCATTTTTCTGCTGTTTCAAACTGTTTTCATATGCACTGCAGTCGGACCGAATTTGTTGCGCATACATTAATTGCAGCATAGACAATTCAGCCGAACATTCCGGCATTTGTGCCGCACACACCTGGTGCGACGCCTTGTACAGGTCGTCACCCTCTTTGCCCTCTATCGGGCTGGCCATCATACCGGTATCGGCAAAAATATCTTCGTCGGTGAAATCAACAGGCGACAACCACGACGTCAAATCCAACGAACGTTTTTCTTCCTCTTCCTCCTGTTGGGAATCCATGATTGACTGCGCCACAGCATTGGCGTTGGCAATTGCGGCCTCGGCAGCGTCGCCCATTTCAATACGTTCAACACCATACGTAGCCATTTGATATGATTGCTGGTCCAATTCCTCTATCTGGGCCAAAATTTCGTCCAACTCGGCATTTTTGTCACTGCAGATACAACGCCCACCGTTGTCATTATCCAACATACAGAAAGAATCCATACAACCGTAGTATTTTTGACGGCATGCCTCGCTGACCACAACGTTTTCATTCGCGGCGGCAATTTTTGTACCTGTATTAATAACCTTTTGCGTGGCACCAGCCCGGGCGGTCACAGCACTGCGTGCAACCGCACTGGACGACGAACTGGCGGCCGTGGCGGCCGGCGTTCTGCTGACCGTTGTACGCCCAGTTGTTGCGGCACGTGCCGTTGTGGCCGTGGCTGTGGACGCGCGCGTTGGCGTGGCCGAACGTGCAGTCGTCGCACTGCGCGCAGTGGTACTGCGCGTGGCGGTATTGGTCGCGGCATTTGTCGCCGCCGCCGCCGTACCCCGCGGATTCCGTGCCGTCGCAGCGTCTGCATTATAAACCACAGACATTAACAATGCGCAAAATATAGCAATTTTTTTCATGAAAAGGCCCTTCCTGATTACACTATTTTATCATACTTCGTGAATTTATTGAAAGTATTTTTTGCGTATTTTTCAGAAAAAATGTACCAAATATTGACAACTTGCTTATTTGTACTATACTTATATGGGAATACAAAAGGATTATTGATGAAATTTGCAAAACCGATATTAAATGCAGATAACGCACGCGCGGAATATATAAAATCAGACAACGGCGACAGTTTTCATAACTCGCTGCTGGGCTTTTCACATTATTCGCCGTCATATGTTTTAACAAACGAAGACATTCGTTGGGTATCGGGTCTGACACAAAACAAAGGGCCACGCGTTTTAACCGTTGCGGCATCTGGCGACCATCCTATGTTTTACGCAATGCGTGGTGCGACCAATATTGATACGTTTGACATTTCTTTCTGTGCCAAAGTTGCAATGGACATCAAAACCGCAGCCATACAAAAATTATCACGCGATGAATATGTGCAATTATTAAACGACATGCACCAGGCCCAGCGTATATCTGATGTAAAATCAATTGCTGAACTGATGCCGGACATTCCCCAAAACAGCGCATATTTCATACAGCAAATGGGCGCGTATCCTATATTCAGTAATGGATTAAACCCGTCTTATTACAAAGAAACGATTCCAACAGATGCAGAATACGCCAAAATGCGTGAAAATATTCGTGCACCGTTCAAATTTATATGGTCAGACATTAAATCTTTGCACACAAATTTAACTGACGAATATGATGTAATTAACCTGTCAAATATCTTTGAATATATGACACCGCAACAAATACACCAAACATTGGCGGCACTGCGTAATCATGTACGTCCAGGCGGCGCAATAATCGCCCAAACAGGCAACTGGGGCATAAACAGAAACGCCCGCGCATATTGCGACGCAGCAAAAAAATTCAAACGCTGGGCGCGTGTCGGATATTGCAAAAAAGAAAAAGACAACGCAAATTCAGAAATGATTGCGGTTGTCCAACGCACACGATAATTTAAAATCCCACCCAATGGTGGGATTTTCATATTGATTTACACCCATGGTATGGTATTATAACACGTGATGTGGGGTGTTCCCACATTGGGCTTAAGAACCCATTGATCGCGTCCGTGATACAGACGTTAAATAAATCCAACCAACGCGGTTGGAGTGTAGTGAATATATTGAATAAGCCACGCAATTACTACTGATTGTTCTTAAACTCCAACCACCCGATTTTTCTGGTGGTTTTTTCTTAACGGAAAAAAAGGAGATAAGAATATGAAAAAGCAAATCATAATAATCGCGGGGTTGGTATCTGTAATCATGACGCCCCGGGCCCCGCGCAAACATAGTTTGCGTGGGTGGTTCTGGCGGGGGGTGGCGGTCGCCAGACCGTCGGGGGGTGGTCAGAGAGTGCAAGAATACGCACTTAGCCCCCATTGTCATCGCGAGCAAAGCGGGGCGATCCAGTAAATAGAAAAAGCACTGCGGGCATTCGCCCGCAGACATATTGCACTGGATTGCCACAGTCGTACGACAACGTTTTCAACGTTGATCGTACTCCTTCGCAATGACGGTGATATATGTCCCGCGCCGATGGCGCGGACATTATCTACACTCTATACTCTCCACTCTACACTCTAATAAAAAACGGGGCGAATGCCCCGTTTTTTATTTTCCTGTTGCGCGACGTTTCACGGCAACCGCTTTCTTCGCACCCGTGGCCTTGGCGGCTTTTGGTGCCTCTTTTTCAACCTTGGCCGCTGGGGCTTTGGCTGATTTTTCTTTCTTTTCCGCTTTGTCGGCAACTTTATCTGTTGCTTTTTCTGCGGCGGTGGCGGCTGGTTTCACAACCTTTTTCGCGTTTTCATCGCGATCAACCAATTCGATAATCGCCATAGGCGCAGCGTCACCGTAACGGAACCCGGCCTTTAACACACGGGTATAACCACCCGGGCGATTGGCATAACGCGGTCCCAAAACAGTAAACAATTTTTTAACCGCAGCGGACGAATTATTGCCCAACTGGGACGCCACCAGGCGGCGATTTGCAACAGTGTCAACCTTGGCACGGGTAATCAATTTTTCGACAACCCCGCGCAGGTCTTTGGCCTTTGGCAAAGTAGTTTTAATCTGTTCTTTTTCAATCAAATTTTTCGCCAGCCCAATAAACAAGGCCTTGCGTGCATTAGTGTCGCGATTAAACGTGCGACCGGCTTTCATGTGTCTCATCGATTACTCCTTTTTGCGTTGTTTCTGCCCCAGTTTCCTGGGGATTGGTTCAAGACACCGCGCCCTGGCCCACCGTGGCCAGCAACGCGAATTTATTTTTGTTTATCGGTGCCAAAAAATATCATACGAAACATTTGTGCAAAAACACCGTCACCCTGCAAAAACGCCATGCGTTTTTTAGCATTTGTATAAGTATTTTTCTTTTTCGTCGACATTTTTTCCACCAACATCACCAGAAATTAAAATTTATGAGATGATTGGAAGCGATTGGCGGTTCGCAGTGTAGTCAACCTACATAAGAACCGACAATCGCGACAAGCATCCATAAAGTTTAATTTATTTGTAGGGGTCCTCGTATTTTTTGGCCAACTCCGCAATATTTTCTGGTGGCCAACCGGGAACCTCCATACCCAAACTCAGGCCCATTGCCTCTAATTGAACTTTGATTTCGTTCAATGATTTGCGGCCAAAATTCGGTGTTTTCAACATGTCGGCCTCGGTTTTCTGGACCAATTCGCCCAACCAATTAATTTTGTCATTTTTCAGGCAATTATTGGCACGAACTGACAATTCCAATTCGTCGACATGCTTTAACAATTTCGGATCAAACGGCAACGCGTCTTTGGCCTTTTCTTCTTCGGCCGGGGCGTTAATTTGTGCCGGATCTTCGAAATTAATGAATACAACCAATTGATCTGTCAAAATACGCGCCGCCAGTGCAATCGCATCCTCGGGCGAAACAGAACCATTGGTTTTAACAGTCATTTCCAATTTGTCGTAATCAGTGCTTTGACCAACACGGGTTTCAGAAACACTGGTTGCAACATTCAAAATCGGTGAAAAGATTGAATCAACTGGAATCACGCCCAACGGCAAACCGTCTGCATGTGCAGATGCCGGCACATAACCGCGCCCAGTGGACAAAGTGATTTCCATATCCAAATTCGCACCATCGTCCAAAGTGCAGATTTCCGCATCTTTGTTCATAACCTCTACCCCGCCGGTTGTTTCAATCATTGCGGCGGTGACGACGGCCGGACCTTTGACCTTTAATGTGGCCTTGTGCTGACCCTCGGTCAATGCTTTGAAATAAACGCCCTTCAGATTCAGGATAATATCCGTCACATCTTCGCGGACACCAGAAATACTGGAAAATTCGTGCTGAACACCATCAATTTTAATATAAATCGGCGCGCAACCCTGCAACGAAGACAACAGCACACGGCGCAACGCAGTACCCAACGTTAAACCAAAACCCTTTTCCAATGGTTCTGCAACCAATGTTGCCAGGTTCGGATTGTGTTCATCAACCTTGATATTCAGTTTTTTGGGCTTAATCAAAGTCACCCAGTTTTTTTCAATCATAAAATCCTCCATTCGGCTTAGTTTATCATTTTCGCCAATCGGCCGCATCGGGAAATTCCCCAACGCGCCCGCGAATTTTATAACACAAATATCCAAAAGTCAAACAATTATTGGATTTTTCAGTATTTTTATAGCAAGCCACCCGAATACATAAAAAAGTTGACAACAATAAAAAATGTACTATATTTTTAATAACCAGAACCAAAGGACTGTTCATGAAAAAAATATTTGTTTTGTGGTTAATCATTGGTGTGGCTGGATTTTGTGCGAACGCAGCCCAGGCCGGCTATACAACAACCGAAACGGTTAACACGTATGAAAAATTGACAATCGACACAGTAAAATATATCGATGGCAATTATGTCGCACCGAAATGTGCACGCGCAGTAAAATCCCCATGTCGCGCGGCATCATCACTGGACGTCGCACGTGGCGGCTGTGCAAAATGCACAAAAAATTGTGCAAAATCTGCACATTTGAAACCTGTTCGCGTAAAAACGTATACCGAGGTCATAGATCACTATCAAATTTATCAACCAGTGGTCACATACAAACCTGCGGGCACATACACAACCCGCCGCTATATAGATGCCCCAAATCCGCATTGCGGTACATGTGCGCGATAAAAACACAATAAATAAAACGCCCCACGGGCGTTTTTATTTTGAATTAAATCCCACATCAATTGAAAATTAAATAGAATGGTATAGATACACGCAGTGGGGATTGCGACGTGTACATTGTTGAAAATTAAATAGAATGGTGCAGAGATACGTAAACGGGATTGCGTAGTGTACAAAACGTACATGAGCAATCCCGTTTACGGATAGTCCGATAAAAAATTAAATAGAATGGCGCAGAGATACGTGAACGGGATTGCGTAGTGTGGCTTTAGAAAATTAAATAGAATGATATAGATACACGCAGTGGGGATTGCGACGTGTACAAAACGTACACGAGCAACCCCCACCGCGCGTAGATATATTATTATATTTAATTTTAGACGCGGCGCACTTTCTTTGGACGACAACCATTATGCGGAATACGCGTCGTGTCAGTAATGGACTGGACAATCAAACCGGCGTTTGCCAACCCGCGGACAGCAGATTCACGACCCTGGCCAATACCACGCATTAAAACATCAACTGTTTTCATGCCCATTTCGGCAACTTTTTTGCCAACGGCGTCGGCAACGACTGTTGCGGCATATGGGGTGGATTTTTTTGCACCCTTGAAATTATTTGCCCCAGCGGTGGCCCATGTCAAAACGGCCCCAGATTGGTCTGTGATGGTTATACGTGTATTGTTATTGGTCGCGACCACGTGCGCAATGCCGTGCGAAACCTTTTTAACAACTTTCTTTTTCGCTTTTGTTACTGCCATTATTTATTACCTTTGATTTAGATGTCTTCAATTAACTATGGTGTTAATCTCTACCTGTTATCATTTATTTACCCTTGACCGCGGAACCTGCGACAACGACGCGTTTACCTTTGCGGGTACGAGCATTTGTCTGGGTACGCTGGCCACGAACGGGCAAACGATTACGGTGACGAATACCGCGATATGTTTTCAAGTCCTGTAAACGTTTAATGTTCATAGCGACTTCACGGCGAACATCACCTTCTACTTTGAAATTTTGTTCGATATAGTTCGAAATTTTAACAATATCCTCGTCAGTCAGATCCTTGGCGCGCAGCCCATCTTTTAATTTCAAGGCCTTGCAAATTTGTGCTGCCTTGGCTGGGCCGATACCATGAATATACTGCAGCGCGATTTCAATGCGCTTTTCTGTCGGAATATTAACACCTGCTATACGTGCCATTTTTCATTTTCCTTTTTATTTACTGCGATGCGAACCGCACCGATTTATGAACGTTTCGCACCCAAAACCAGATTTCGAAACGTATTTTATTTTGCCGCATTATTTTATACGAAATGCCACAAAAGTCAAATTTTATTCTGTTTCCACCAAACCAAGTTTAACGGAAACGCCCCTTTTTCTGTGCTTTTTTAATAACACCACTGTACTGTTTTGCAACCAAGTATGATTGAACCTGGTTCATTGTGTCCAGCACAACCCCAGCGACGATTAACACACTGGTTCCGCCAATCGCCAACGGCATGCCCGCATGCGTGTTCAGAATAATCGGCACCACGCATACAACAATCAGATACAGCACACCAATTGCCGTGGTGCGTGACACCACAGAATCCAAATAGTGCATGGTCTGATCGCCTGGGCGCACACCCGGGATATAACCACCTGCATTTTTCAGGTTGTTTGCGGTTTCTTCGGAATTGAATATAACCGCAGTTTGGAAATACGCAAAGAACGCAATCAATACCGTATACGTAATGATATATGACCATGTTCCATACGTAAAAAATCCCATAATAGATTGCACAATCGGATTTTCACTTTGCACGAAACGCTGAACGAACGCAGGCAACATCATGATACTGGCTGCGAACACAGGCCCCATAACGCCAGACATATTAACCTTTATCGGCAAATATGACGCATTCGTATTCATAACGCCGTTGGCCATAACCTGGCGCGGATACAGAATTTGAATACGACGTTGTGCCTGTTCGAAAAACGCAATCAGTGCAACGATACCAACCACGAACGTCACGACCAACGCAATCATAGCCGGCGAAATTTGTCCCACCGACCCCAGCGAGAATAATTGTGCAATTCCCCCGGGCACTTCGGCGATGATTCCGGCAAAGATTAACAGCGACGCGCCCTGGCCTATGCCACGCGCAGTGATTTGTTCGGCCAACCACATAACAAACACAGTTCCACCGACCAACGCAATAATCGCCGATAATTCAAACGCAAACCCCGGATTCACAACGGCCGCAACACCATTAACCGGCGCCATAGATTCCAATCCACGCACCACGGCCCAGCCCTGAATCACGGCCAAAAACACCGCCAGATAACGTGTATATTGGTTAATCTTGATACGGCCCGATTCGCCTTCTTTGCGTAATTCGTTCAAAGATTTGCTGGTTGCTGTTAACAATTGCAAAACGATGGACGCAGAAATGTACGGGAAAATGTTCAATGCCAACACAGACATACGCGACAAAGAACCACCCGCGAACATATCAAACATACCCATCATGCCACTGCCTTCGCCTGTAAACAGGTGCAACACAGCGGACGCATTTACCCCCGGCAATGGAATAAACGATCCGATACGATAAACAATCAGCGCACCAATAGTGAACAATATGCGCTTTTGCAAATCGGACATACTTCCAAAAAATTCTCTCAAAAATTTCATGCGAACGAACTTTTAATTGTTGTTTGCACCCAGAAACTGGGTGCAAACATATAAACATTATTTGTTTTTGATTGTGCCACCTGCTTTGACGATTGCTGCCTCGGCCGATTTGGACCATTTATCAGCAACGATATTCACAGATGTTTTTATTTCGCCTTTGGCCAATACTTTCAAACCGTCTTTTGTACGATTGATAATTTTGGCAGCCATCAACGAATCGATTGTAATCGGTGATTTGGCATCAATTTTGCCAGACGCGATAAATTTTTCAATATCGCCCAGGTTGATTGTCACGTATTCCTTGGCAAATGGATTGTTAAACCCAAATTTCGGGAAACGGCGCAAAATCGGCATCTGACCACCCTGGAATGTTGCCTGTTTGCGGGAACCACTGCGGGCCTTTTGACCTTTGTTTCCACGCCCGGCGGTTTTACCCATACCAGAACCCATACCACGACCAACGCGTTTGGCGTTGCTGCGTGCACCGTAATTATCCATCAAAGCATTCAGTTTCATTTTATTTTTCCTTTTATCCTGCGAACCAGCATTCTGATTCTGTGTCGCACGTCACATGGGTGACGTACTCGGTTCAATTAATTTATTTTTCCACAATTTCGACCAAATGTGAAACTTTGGCAACCATACCACGAACGGCAGGAGTATCTTCGACCTCGTGCGATTTACCGATACGCCCCAGCCCCAGCGCAGCAATAATTTTACGCTGTGCGGTCGGACGGCCAATAATACTTTTAACTTGTTTTACAACGATTTTTGCCATA
The DNA here is from genome assembly GCA_944392815.1 of uncultured Alphaproteobacteria bacterium. Taxonomy (GTDB): domain Bacteria; phylum Pseudomonadota; class Alphaproteobacteria; order Rs-D84; family Rs-D84; genus Enterousia. The sequence continues at coordinate 9,340 of CALXXY010000002.1, forward strand.
ATTATTCTCCGTTTTTATTTGGCGGGTCCGAATTATTTTTCTTCCGCTGGTTCGTTATTTTCAACCTTTTTGCCATCGCGGCCGGCAATAATTTCAGCCACTGTTTTACCACGACGTGCAGCCACAGTTTTCGGCGAATTCATTTTTGCGAATGCCAAAAACGCAGCGCGAATCATGTTGTTTGGATTGTTTGAACCCTGGGATTTCACAACAACGTCCTGGACGCCCAAGCATTCAAACACTGCACGCAACGCACCACCGGCAATGATACCAGTACCAGGAACAGCACTGCGCACGACCAATTTGCTGGCGCCATATTTGGCGGCAATATCATGGTGCAGTGTGCGGCCCTCTTTTAATGGGACGCGAATCATTTTTGCTTTGGCTGCTTTGGTTGCTTTCTGCACAGCAGATTGCACTTCCAACGCTTTACCTTTGCCGAAACCAACACGACCGGCCTTGTCCCCGACAACAACCAATGCCGAGAAAGACATATTACGACCGCCCTTTACCGTTTTAGAAACGCGGTTGATAGAAACCAGTTTATCTACCAAATTATCCGTTTGTAATTTTTTATCATCAAAACGTGCCATAATAAACTCCGTATATTACCGATTAAATTCTGATACCACCTGCACGGATTGCTTCGCACAGTGCCTTGATTCTGCCGTGATAGCGATAACCACCGCGATCGAAATAGCAATTATCGGCAATGCCGGCCGCCACTGCACGTTCAGCAAATTTTTTGCCAACCAATTCAGCACCGGCAACATTCCACCCTTTGCCTTTGAAATCTTTTTCCTTGGACGATGCGGCGCAAACAGTGCGACCATGCACATCATCAATGGCCTGGATTTCAATATGACGACCCGAACGGAAAACCGACAAACGGATTTTGCCCGGATTTTTTCTTTTCAACGCACCGCGATTTGCCAATGTGCGTCTTTCTTCTGCAGACAAATGTTTCAGCATTTTGTTTCCTTTTGTATCCGATTCCCGTAACAGCGGGAATCAACTATTTATTATTTCTTTTTACCTTCTTTGCGGCGGATTCTTTCACCCTTGTAAAAGATACCTTTGCCTTTATACGGATCCGCTTTGCGAACTTTGTGAATTTTATCAGCAAATTGACCCACCAAACATTTATCAATACCGCTGATGGCGAATTCAGTTGGTGTTTCACCCATTTTTACGGACAACCCAGCCGGGATTTCCATAATAACATCGTGTGAATAACCAGCAACCAAAACCAATTTGTTGCCACTGACGGACGCCTTATAACCAACGCCCTTCATGTACATTTCCTTGGTAAAACCATCGGTCACACCTTCTACTGCGGCACGAACATTGCGGGTCATAGTCCCCCACATTGCGCGCGATGTTTTATCTTCGGCATCTTTTGGTGTGACAACGACCTGATCAGATTCCACAACCACATCAACCAGGCCCGCATGTTTAGTATCCAAAGAAACAGTCAATTCGCCCTTTGGCCCTTTGATAGTCAGCACGTCGCCTGCAATTGCCGCCGACACGCCATCTTTCAATTTAACTGGATGTTTTCCTGCACGAGACATAATTCAATCCTCACTATAAATTAGATAACCTTGCACAATACTTCGCCACCGACATTCATCAGGCGCGCTTTGTGATCAGTCATAACACCATTTGGCGTGGACACAATTGCGATACCCAATCCATTCAACACACGTGGCATTTTTGCACTGCCCGCGTAAACACGACGGCCAGGTTTTGAAACAACTGTAATTTCCTGGATTGCACCATTTCCGCCGACATATTTCAATTCAATGACCAAATTTGCACGATGTTCGTCAATTTGTTCTTTGCGGAAATCTGTAATAAAACCTTCGTCCTTTAACACAGACAAAACCGCAGCGCGCAGTTTGCTGTTTGGAACGGTCACAAATTCTTTACCGGCATTCTGACCATTACGAATACGGGTCAGCATATCTCCGATTGGGTGTGATAATGACATCTTTTTGTACTCCTTGTTACTCGTTGGGGAAATCCCCGCGGAACCCAGCTGCATTGTCCACAACTGGGGTTAAAATTGCAAAATTACCAACTGGATTTACGTACGCCCGGCAATTTACCTTCGGACGCCATGGTACGCACCTGTTGACGGCACAAACCGAACAGACGGAAATACCCACGTGCACGACCAGTCACCGCGCAACGATTATGCAAACGAGTGCGATTCGCATTACGCGGCAATTTTGCCAATTTCTTCATCGCTTCCATACGTTCATCAGGCGTCGCATTCACAGACATTTTTGCCTTGATTGCGTCATGCTTTTTGGCGTATTGGGCGACCAATTTTTCACGTTTTTTCTGTTTATTTATTAACGCTAATTTAGCCATATTATATACCTTTTATTATTTCAGAACCAGCGGCAAACCGATTTTAGTCAGCAATGCACGCGCTTCGTCATCTGTTTTTGCCGTTGTCGCAATAACGATATCCATACCGCGAATTGCGTCAATTTTATCCACGGAAATTTCCGGGAATATCAGGTGTTCTTTGATACCGAACGCATAATTACCACGGCCGTCAAATTTTGATTTTGACAAACCACGGAAATCCTTTACACGCGGCAACGCAACAGTAATCAATTTATCCAGAAAATCATACATTCTTTTACCGCGCAACGTCACTTTGCAACCAATGGGTTGACCTTCGCGCAGACGATACGTAGCAATAGATTTTTTTGCACACGTAATAACAGTTTTCTGCGCGGCAATCGCCGTCAAATCAGCAGCGGCAGAATCCAATTTTTTCTTGTCTGCGACCGCTTCGCCAACGCCCATGTTCAAAACGATTTTACTCAATTTTGGAACTTCGAACGGATTTTTGTACCCGAATTCTTTGACCAATTCAGGAACAATTTCTTTTTCATAAATTTCACGCAATCTGCTTTGCATTTTTTATTCCTTAACGTTTTGTCCCCGTAACAGCGGGAACCAGTTTTTTATAATTCCGCACCGGATTTTTTTGCAATGCGAACTTTTTTGTCGCCGTCAACTTTGTACCCAACACGTGTGGCTTTTTTAGTTTTTGGATCCACCAACGCAACATTAGAAACATGGATTGGGGCCTCGCGGTCAACGATATGACCCGGTTGATCCTGGGTTGGTTTCACATGCCATTTGTGACGGTTAACACCTTCGACAACAACACGGGATTCAGACGGACGCGCCATCAGCACTTTGCCTTTGACACCCTTGTATTTTCCCGAAATAACTATGACTTCATCGCCTTTTTTGATTTTCATTTTATAACCCTTTGTCTGTTGCATTGCCCGGTATTAAATAACCTCGGGTGCCAAAGATACAATTTTCTGAACATCGTATTTGCGACGCACTTCACGCGCAATTGGCCCAAAAATACGTGTACCAATTGGTTCAAAATTATTTTTGTTAATCAATACGACCGCATTATCATCAAAGCGAATAATCGACCCGTCCGGACGTTTAACCGGAAATTTAGTACGAACGATAATGGCACGCTGCACAGTACCCTTTTGCACTTTACCGCGTGGAATCGCTTCTTTGATGGCGACAACGATTTTGTCCCCAACTGTCGCATAACGACGATGTGAACCGCCCAAAACCTTGATGCACATTGCTTTGCGTGCACCCGAGTTATCGGCCACTGTCATAACTGTTTCATTTTGTATCATAACACTTCACCTTTTATCCTGCAGGCGGGGCAATCCCCCACCGCTTTGTTTCGGGTTCCGACTGCGCGGACGCGCCTCAAAGAACCCACAATTGTGTATTATTCAGCAACGTCCACTGCTTCGTCTTTGGATACGCCAACGCGACCCTTTACGATCCAAGTTTTTGTCTTGGAAATCGGACGATGTTCTTCGATGGCAACGATATCACCAACTTTGTATTCGTTGTTTTCATCGTGTGCCTTGTATTTTTTATTCTGCTTCACGAACTTGCCATACAGCGGGTGACGAAAACGACGTTCAACCTCTACCACGACAGTTTTGTCGTTTGCTGTACTTTTAACTGTTCCCTGCAGTATACGTCTTGGCATAACTATAGTCCCTTATTCATTTTTTTGTATTTATACACACGTATAAATAACCACCATTTTTTACCCGATTTCGCAATATGATAACTAAAAATTTAGAAATCTCAACAAAAATCGGCAATTTTTATTTTTTCGTCGCGTTAATTGCTGTTTTCACGCGTGCGATTTCGCGACGGGTCTGACGCATAACATGAGTTTTCTGCATCTGGCCCGCAGCATGCTGAAAGCGTTGGTTCATCTGTTCTTTTTTCAGATTTTCCAATTTGCTCTGCAATGCTTCTGCTGTCAAAGCTTCTTTTTCAACTTTCTTTTCTGCCATTTTTTTAACCTTTCTGCCCTGGCCCGCGTGGCGGGTTGCATTGTGATATTAATTGACCTTGCGTTCGACAACTTTTGTTTTAACCGGCAATTTTGCAGCCGCCAAAGCAAACGCTTCGTACGCAACTTCTGGTTTTACACCGTCCAATTCGAACAGGATACGGCCCGGTTTCACACGGCAAATCCAGTATTCAACCGCACCTTTACCCTTACCCATACGAACCTCGGCTGGTTTTTTGGTCACAGGAACATCTGGGAACACACGAATCCACAATTTACCCATACGACGCATATGACGGGTAATTGCACGACGTGCGGCCTCGATTTGACGCGCAGTCACACGTTCTGGCGTCATTGCTTTCAGCCCAAACGACCCAAACGCCAATTCACTGCCGCCTTTGGCCAGCCCGTGAATACGGCCTTTGTGCTGTTTGCGAAATTTTGTTTTATTTGGCATTAACATAATAACAACCTTTTAATTTCTGTATTTAATTTTTGATTTCCCGACACCATATAGATGCCGTCAAAAATTATTTGCTCTTTTTTTCGCTGCTGCCGGCATATTCAGCGGGACGCGCCATTTCAGATGCCAGCTTTTCTTTATTCACGACATCACCAGTGTAAATCCAAACCTTTACACCAATAACACCGTACGTTGTTTTCGCCTGAATTGACGCATAGTCAATATCAGCACGCAATGTGTGCAATGGAATACGACCCTCGCGGATTTGTTCGCTGCGGGCAATTTCCGCACCATTCAGACGGCCAGAACACATCACTTTGATACCCTGGGCACCTGCCTTGACGGCGTTCTGAACGGCTTTTTTCATTGCACGTTTAAAGGACACACGCCCTTCGATTTGTTGTGCAATATTCTGCGCAACCAATTGCGCATTTAAATCCGGGCGACGCACTTCGTAAATGTTCACAACAACCTGGTCGTTTTTAACCAATTTTTTGATGTCGTTGCGCAACGCTTCGATATCGGCACCATTTTTACCGATAATCATACCCGGACGAGATGTGTGGATTGTCACCACAACCTTTTTGGCAAATCGTTCAATAACGACCTTGGCCAAACCGGCTTTTTTCAATTTACGTTCAATAAATTTGCGAATTTTGATATCTTCGGCCAACAAATTCGCATAGTCACGTTTGCCAGCAATCCAACGCGAATCCGTCACTTTGTTAATAAATTCACGCAATGAAATTGGCGATACTTTCTGTCCCATTTTTTGTTTTCCTTGTCTGTTTTATGGCAAGTGTTCTTGAAGACCGGCAACGTCTTTATTCAGGGCCCACGCCCATACCACTTGCCATGTGTATTATTTTGCCTTTGCCTGTTTTGTTGTTTTTTCTGCCTTGGCTTTTGGTGCCTTTTTGGCTGGTGCAACACCAGATTCCAAAACAATCGTCAGATTTGAAAACGGTTTCAAAATCGGACGTGCACTACCACGTGGCCCCGGGAAAATACGTTTCATTGTCAACGCTTTGCCACACCAAATTTCTTTGACGTACAAAGTTTCCACCGGCAGATTTTTGTTATGTTCTGCATTTGCGATGGCCGACAACAAAGTTTTCAGCACTTCGCCAGACACACGTTTTTTCGAAAATTTCAGGACGTCAATTGCACGTTCAACCGGCAAACCACGCACCAAATCGCAAACCAGATTCAATTTCTGGTGGCTGATGCGGATTAATTTATTGAACGCACGCACCTGATTATCTTTGATTCCATATCTTGTCGTTGTCATAACTGCTACCCTTTATTATTTCTTGGCGGCGGCCGCTTTTTTATTTGCCGCGTGACCTTTGAACGTACGCGTTGGTGCAAATTCACCCAATTTGTGACCAATCATATCCTCTACGATGGACACAGGAATGAATTTATTACCATTGTGAACTTCGAACGTCAACCCAACCATCGGCGGCACAATTGTGCTGCTGCGGGACCAGGTCTTAATCGGCTTGTGGTCATTTTTTTCGTTTGCCGCCGCGGTCTTTTTCAAGACGGACGGGTGAACATAAGGACCTTTCCATACTGAACGAGACATCAATTACTCCGTTTATTTTATATTATTTTTTCTTTGCCAAATGTCTGCTGCGGATAATCATCTTTGCAGTACGTTTATTGCTACGGGTACGATATCCCTTGGCCGGAATACCTGTACGTGATACTGGTTCGTGGCCCTTGGAATGACCATTACCACCACCCATTGGGTGATCAACCGGGTTCTGTGCCATACCGCGAACTGACGGACGAATGCCCAACCAGCGTGCGCGACCGGCCTTGCCCAGGTTAACATTACGTTGGTCAGGATTGGAAACACTGCCAACAGTTGCCATACAATCGGAATGAACTTTGCGTAATTCACCGCTGTTCATTTTAATCTGGGCATAGACACCGTCTTTACCCATCAACTGTGCATAACAACCAGCACTGCGGGCCAACTGACCACCGGCGCCTGGTTTCAACTCGACATTATGCACAATAGTACCGATTGGCATATTTTTCAACGGCATAGCATTACCCGGTTTAATATCTTCGCGATCACCGGAAATGACAACATCGCCAACCTTTAAATCACGTGGTGCCAAAATATACGAACGTGCACCATCAGTGTATTCAATCAACGCAATGAACGCAGTACGATTCGGATCGTATTCCAAACGCACAACAGTGGCTGGAACACCGCGTTTTTTACGTGCGAAATCAATCAAACGATATTTACGTTTGTGGCCACCACCCTGATGCATAACGGTGACATGACCGAAATTATTACGACCACCTTTGGATTTCAATCCAACAGTCAACGATTTTTCCGGGGCCCCGCGGTGCAATTCACTGCGATCAACCTGGGTTAACCCACGATTTCCCGGTGTAGTTGGCTTGTAATGTTTTAATGCCATTTTATTCTTACCTTATGTTTATCCCAGAACACTAACACCCAATATATTTCAGGTTCTCTGTCCTGGTACGATTATTACTGTACGTTTGCCGATAAATCCAACTTAGCATCTGCCGGCAAAGATACATATGCTTTTTTAACTGTGCGCTGTGTGCCCATGCCACGACCACGGAAAGATTTCTCTTTACCTTTGACGACAACAATATTGACCTTGACAGGTTTTACATTGTAAATCGCCTGAATGGCACGTGCGACATCTTCTTTGGTTGCATTTGCAGCAACTTCGAACGCAACGCCATTGCTTTCAGACAGTTTTGCTGACTTTTCCGAGATTATCGGGCGACGCAGTATATCATAAATACCAGCGGAGCGCACGATTTTTTTCTCTGTATTAACTTTCTTTTCTGCCATTTTGTTATACCTTTGTTCGTATTGCACCATGACAAAATTATGCCAGGCGCGCCTCCACCGCTTTGACCGCGTCAGCAGTCAAAACCAACTTGTCATGTTTCAGAATATCCAGCACATTCAAACCAATTGTCGGCAAAGCGTCAATGTTTGGAATGTTTGCTGCGGATTTCTGGAAATTAACGTCCACCGTGTCGCCACCAACAAACAACGCGGAATCCAAATTCAGTTTTTTCAACTGCTTGGCCAACGCACCTGTTTTTGCGGACGACAATTTTTCGGAATCAATCACAATCAAATTGCCATCTTTGGCCTTGGACGACAAAGCCATTTTCAAACCCAAAGCACGGATTTTTTTCGGCAAATCAATTTCGTGACTGCGAACAACTGGCCCATGAACAACACCACCGCCACGCATGTGAACATTATATCTTTCACCCTGACGCGCATTACCAGTTTTTTTCTGTTTGAATGCTTTTTTACCGCTGCCGGCGACATCGGATACAGTTTTCACTGCATGGGTACCTGCACGGGCCTTGGCACGCTGCCAAGTCACAACACGATGCAAAATATCTGCACGCGCGTCCAACCCGAAAATCTGGTCTGCCAATTCAACTTTGCCGACCGCTTTGCCATCAAAATTAATAACATCAATTTGCATTTTTTCCACCTTACTTTAATCTGTTGCCCCTGTTATATTATTCCGCAACAGGTTCTGTTTCGGTTTCTGCTGCTGGTGCTGCCTGTTCTGCGACAGATTCATCTGCATTCTGCGCAGCGGCTGCCTTGGTCGGGATTGGCAAATCATTTTGTTCTTTTTTCACCGCGTCACTGACCAACACAAATGTGCCATTTGCGCCTGGGACTGCACCTTCGACAAAGATTAAATTTTCTGATTCATCAATGCCGAACACTTTCAAATTCTGCACGGTCACGATTTCATTACCCATCTGACCAGCCATTTTTTTACCTTTTAACACGCGGCCTGGCCATTCACGCATACCTGTACCACCGATGGAACGATGTGCCTTTAACACACCGTGGGTTGCTTCTTTACCGCCAAAGTTATGACGTTTCATAGCACCCTGGAAACCTTTACCTTTGCTGGTTGCCTGGACATCGACGAATTGACCGGCAATAAAATGCGCTGCGGACAACGGTGTTCCCACAGGAATCATACAATCATCAGACACACGAAATTCAACAACTTTGCGATATGGTTTCACGCCTGCTTTTTCTGCCGCGACCACCTGTGGCTTTGCGACATGTTTTGCTTTGGCTTCGCGCATACCCAAAACATTTGCGACATAACCATTTTTTTCCACTGTACGATTGCCAATAACCGTGCAATCACCGACGGACAAAACAGTCACAGGGTGTGCCACGCCACCGTCGTCATACAAACGTGTCATACCTATTTTAGTTGTAATTAAACCGCTACGTTTCATTTTATTTGCCTTTATTCGTTAGTAGGTTGGGCGACAGTACACACCATTTTTACGTTCGTCCAACACAAACAATACATTACCCTTTGTTATAATTTAATTTTCACATCAACACCGGACGCCAAATCCAACTTCATCAATGCATCTACTGTCTGAGGGGTTGGATTCACGATATCAACAACCGCTTTGTGATTGCGAATTTCAAATTGTTCGCGCGATTTTTTATTGATGTGTGGCGAACGGTTCACAGTAAATTTCTTAATCAATGTCGGCAAGCGAACGGGTCCAACTACCTCTGCGCCAGTGCGCTTTGCAGTTTTGACTATCTCGTCCACAGATTCCATTAACACCCTGTGATCAAACGCTGTCAATTTGATGCGAATTTTAGATGCTGGTACCATTTGTTCGTTTTCCTTATCGTTATTCCGGGCCGGTAATCACTGGCGTTAAATTCCAGTTACACCGACCCGCGACATTTGTTTATTATTTGATGATTTTCGATACAACACCTGCGCCAACTGTGCGTCCGCCTTCACGGATAGCAAAGCGACGGCCTTCGTCCATAGCAATAGGTGCAATCAGTTGCACTGTGATACGGACGTTATCACCCGGCAGAACCATTTCTTTGTCAGCCGGCAGTGTAATTGTACCAGTCACGTCTGTTGTGCTGAAGTAGAACTGCGGACGATAGTTGCTAAAGAACGCAGTGTGACGTCCACCTTCTTCTTTGGTCAGAATATAAACTTCGGCTTCGAAATCTGTGTGTGGGGTAATAGAACCCGGTTTGCAGATAATCTGGCCACGTTCCACATCTTCTTTTTTGGTTCCACGCAACAGCAAACCAACGTTATCACCGGCTTCACCCTGATCCAGCAATTTGCGGAACATTTCAACACCGGTCACAGTTGTTTTCTGTGTCGGACGCAGACCAACGATTTCGCATTCATCACCAACTTTGACGGTACCGGCTTCGATACGACCTGTCACCACTGTACCACGACCTGTGATAGAAAACACGTCTTCGATTGGCATCAAGAACGGTTTATCAACTGGACGTTCTGGCAATGGGATATATTCATCGCATGCTTTCAACAAAGCGTCAATAGATTCTTTGCCCAAACCGTCATTTTTGCCTTCCAATGCGGAAACGGCAGAACCACGAATGATTGGCACATTTTCACCGTCGAAATCGTTCGCAGACAACAGTTCACGAATTTCCATTTCGACCAATTCCAACAATTCAGGATCGTTCGCCAAATCGCATTTGTTCAGATAAACAACGATTTTTGGAATACCCACCTGGCGTGCCAACAGAATGTGTTCACGTGTCTGAGGCATAGGACCATCAGTCGCGGCCACAACCAAAATCGCACCGTCCATCTGGGCAGCACCGGTAATCATGTTTTTAACATAGTCCGCGTGCCCCGGGCAGTCAACGTGCGCATAATGACGATGTTCTGTTTCGTATTCAACGTGCGCTGTGTTAATTGTAATACCGCGTGCGCGTTCTTCTGGGGCATTATCGATTTGATCAACACCTTTGGACTGATCAGCACCGACGCCATAGTAGTGAACGATAGCAGCAGTCAATGTTGTTTTACCATGGTCAACGTGACCAATTGTACCAATATTGACGTGTGGCTTGGTTCTTACATATTTTTCTTTTGCCATAGTTTTTTCTCCTTGGGCTTTGTTAAGTTTGATTTCTGAAATCTGATTTCCGATTCATTACAACAAATCATAAACCAGAAATCAAAAATCACAATCTTTTTTTATATTTTTATTTTGTCAGTTTTTTTATAACCTCGTCTGCGACATTTTTCGGCACTTCGGCATAGTGGGACAATTCCATATACGGATTTGCACGCCCCTGTGACAAAGAACGCAATGTCTTGACATATCCGAACAGATTTGCCAATGGAACGAATGCCGAAATCAACTGATTACCGAATTGTGTTTCAATACCGTTGATTTGTCCACGACGACTGTTCAGGTCCCCGATGATATCACCGACGTATTCTTCCGGTGTATTAACCGAAAGTTTCATAATCGGTTCCAACAACTTTGGCGCTGCTTTTTTCATTGCTTCGCGGAAGCACGCACGCGCCGCAATTTCAAAGCACAACACATTGGAATCGACTTCGTGGTATTTACCATCAACCAATGTCGCTTTGAAATCCACAGTGGGATAGCCAATCAGAACACCTGTCTGTTGCGCTATCTTTAACCCTTTTTCAACACCGGGGATATATTCTTTTGGAATAGCCCCACCAACAATCTTGTTTTCAAATTCATACCCAGTGCCCGGTTCCAACGGTTCAAATTCAATTTTCACCTGGGCATACTGACCAGAACCACCCGACTGTTTTTTGTGTGTGTATTCTTCTGTGACAGGTTTACCAAACGCCTCGCGGTATGCGATACGTGGTTCACCAACATTAACGTCAACTTTGAATTCACGGGACAAACGATCAACCAAAATTTCCAGGTGCAATTCACCAACACCCGCCAAAATCGTTTGACCAGATTCTTCGTCAACCGACACGTGGAACGACGGATCTTCTTTGGCCAACGCCTGCAGACCCAACGACATTTTTTCGATATCGGCCTTGGTTTTCGGTTCCACAGCAATGCTCATAACCGGATCTGGAACGTGAATATTTTCCAAAATAATCGGATTGGCTTCGTCACACAGCGTATCACCAGTAATAGTTTCCTTCATACCAACCAATGTGATAATATCACCGGCAGATGCCTCTTTGATTTCTTCGCGTTGATTGGAATGCATCAGCAACATACGACCCACGCGTTCACGTTTGTCGCGGTTGGAATTATAGATGTACGACCCAGACACCAATTTACCAGAATAAATACGAATGAACATCAGGTTTCCAACAAATGGGTCATTGGCAACCTTGAACGCCAGTGCGCTGAACGGTTCTTTTGGATCAGCATGACGTTCAATAACAGTTGTTTTGTCCATCGCAGTACCCTTGATTGCCGGGATATCCAACGGACTGGGCAAATAATCAACAATTGCGTCCAACAACGGCTGAACACCTTTGTTTTTAAATGCAGTCCCGCACAACACAGGGTTGAAATTCTGAGCAATTGTACCCTTGCGGATTAATTTTTTGATTGTGGCGACATCGGGCTTTTTGCCTTCCATGTACGCTTCCATAATCTCGTCGTCCAGGGTGACAACTTCTTCGATTAATTTGTTGTGTAATTCCTCGGCTTTTTCCTTTAAATCATCTGGAATATCGATGACATGCGGATCTTTACCCAGGTCATCTTCCCAAACGATACCGCGCATTTCGACAACATCAACCACGCCGCGGAAATCGGATTCAGCCCCAATTGGGAAATTAACAACCAACGGATTTGCACCCAAACGTTCACGAATCATATCGACACAGCGGAAAAAGTTTCCACCAATACGATCCATTTTGTTAACAAAGCAAATACGCGGCACATTATAACGATCGGCCTGGCGCCACACAGTTTCAGTTTGTGGCTGAACCCCAGACACAGATTCAAACACCGCAACGGCACCGTCCAACACACGCAGTGAACGTTCCACTTCCATAGTGAAATCCACGTGCCCCGGGGTATCAATCAGGTTAATACGGTGATCGCGCCAGAAACACGTAGTTGCCGCGGACGTAATTGTAATACCGCGTTCCTGTTCCTGTTCCATCCAGTCCATTGTCGCGCCACCATCGTGCACTTCGCCAATTTTGTATGTCTTTCCGGTATAGAACAAAATACGTTCAGACGTTGTTGTTTTACCCGCGTCGATGTGCGCCATAATACCGATATTGCGGTACATATGCAAAGGTGCTGTTTTTCCGACTGACATAAATTTTTTCCCCTTTTTATCTGTTGTCTGTGTTTATTTGCAAAATTACCAACGGAAATGTGCGAACGCTTTATTGGCCTCGGCCATTTTATGCGTATCGATTTTCTTTTTGAATGCGCCACCCTGGCCATTCAGTGCATCGCGCAGTTCGCCGAACAATCTGTCTTCCATTGAACGTTCGCCACGTTTGCGTGCAAACATAACCAACCAACGCAGTGCCAATGTCTGTTGACGCGCAGGTCTGACTTCGACCGGAACCTGATAAGTTGCACCGCCAACACGACGCCCTTTTACCTCTACTGATGGTTTCAACGCATCGACCGCTTCTAAAAATGCAGCCAATTCATCGCCGTCTTTTGCAACTTTTTTCAGTTTTTCCAATGCACCATAAACGATATTTTCGGCAACTTCTTTTTTGCCGTCCCACATAACCACATTAATACATTTCGCAACAACCAGATTGTTGTATTTTGAATCTGGCAAAATTTCACGTTTAGTTGCACTTTTACGTCTTGACATTTTTACTATCCTTTTATTGCTTCATCTGGGTTTTCCCAAATTACTCACACGGGCCACCCCGCGTGTATGATTATTATTTAGCCACCTTGGCACCATACAGGGAACGTCCCTGTTTTCTGCTTTCGACACCCTTGGTATCCAGAACACCACGAATGATGTGATATTTCACACCGGGCAAGTCCTTTACACGACCGCCACGAATCATAACAACGCTGTGTTCCTGCAGATTATGACCCTCGCCCGGGATATAGGCCGTCACTTCGCGACCATTGGCCAATTTAACACGAGCCACTTTACGCTGGGCCGAATTAGGTTTTTTAGGCGTGGTTGTGTACACACGTGTGCAAACACCACGTTTTTGCGGGGCCTGCATCATATCGGGCGCAGTTGATTTAACAACGACCTTTTTGCGCGGCTTCCGAATCAGTTGATTTACTGTTGGCATTCAAAATCTCTTTGTTTTTTGTACCTTTTTTATCTGCACAAAACATCTGTTCAGAATTATTTCAACGGACCACCCCGCGATTATAAATCTGTCAGAACGCGCAGAATTCTGTGTTTTTTTCTTTCCTTGTTTACACGGAAAGCGAATACACTATAACCACGAACCCGCATATTGTCAAGCAGAATTTGGGGATTTTTGCCGAAAAAACGGCTGGAAATTCCCAAAAATCCGGGACGTACAAAATTCCCACAAAATGACAATTTTTTTATTGGTACAAAATTCATGAAACAGGTTCCCCCTTTGCGACGAATGTGGCTGCCGACCTCGTCCCATCGCGGGGTAAAGTTCCCCTCTGCGGAGGGGAACTAGTTCCGCGACGGGACGAAGACCAAGTTCCCCTCTGCGGAGGGGTGGCGCGCTTTGCGCGACGGGGTGGTCATTACTCGGACACTCTGCCCCTGTCATTGCGAAGGAGTACGATCAACGTTGAAAACGTTGGCGTACAACTGCGGCAATCCAGTGGTATATGTCCCGCGCGCATGCGCGGACATTATCTACACTCTATACTCTACACTCTTCACTCTGATAAAAAACGGGGCCACGGCCCCGTTTTTTCATTTGATGTAAATTCAATTAGAATTCCACACCAAACTTTACACCATAGGCAAAGCCGTCAACAATATCCCAGGAACCGGCCTCTTCTTGGTGCACCATTTCTTTGCCAACGTATGCACCAACAAATTTGGCATCATCAATGTTATAGTTCACGCCCAATTTGCCCAACCATGTGCCACGTTCATTCTCATCGTCCAGGCCAATCTGGTATTCTGCGCCCAGAACCAAAGCCCAGCTTTCGTTCATGTTAAAGAACGCATCAGCACCGGCGCGCAACATATGCATTCCATCATCGCCCCAATTGAACGATTCAGAATTGGCATAGTCAAATGCAACATGTCCTGCGACCGCCCACGATGCTGTTTCATAACCAACTGTTGCACCAACTGTCCATTGATACCATGTATTATCTTCGCCCAGGAATGT
The DNA here is from genome assembly GCA_944392815.1 of uncultured Alphaproteobacteria bacterium. Taxonomy (GTDB): domain Bacteria; phylum Pseudomonadota; class Alphaproteobacteria; order Rs-D84; family Rs-D84; genus Enterousia. The sequence goes on from CALXXY010000002.1 coordinate 24,350, forward strand.
TTCGCCATACGGCCATACGCCATAAAAGCCGTATGATCCAAATACATCGGCTTTCCAATTTGCACCATCAAACACACGATAATCTACGCCGATACCAAAAGTATTCCACCCGGCTGTATCAAACCAATCAGATTCACTTAACGTTGTGGCCAGGCCAATTGCCAATCTGTCTGTCACACCATAACCGAATTCTTCGGTCAGCGCATATGCATTAGATGACTTTGACCCTGATTCCAAAGACGTCACACTGTAAAAGCGTCCCTGGTCCGGACGATACAACGGATTATCGTTGATTGCCGCGTTTGCACCAGTTGCCGCAAAAACTGCCAACAAAGATGTTAAAACTAATTTTTTCATGATATATCCTTATGGTTCAGTTAAAAAACTAGATTTACTACCTAGCTAGGAATATTGTACCGCGCGATTCGCCCCCTGTTCAAGGACAAAGATTTTTGCTTTTTTCCCAAAAATATGGTATATTGTGGCCGTTCGCGAATCGGATTCGATTCCCATTATTTTTAATGAAACGCCCAGGAAACTGGGCGTTTTACCATACAGCATATATATTTCGTTTCAAAATTAAATCATTAACAAATTTAACGAATGACGCGTTTTTAATTCCCATTTTGAATTTTTTTTATCACACGCCAGTCAGCATGATTTTTTACATGTTCCGCATACGTGCGCGAAAACCTGTGCCCACCGTTGCCATCGGCCACAAAAAACAAATAATTCGTATCAGCCGGCGTCAACACTGCATGTATCGCGTCCAGCCCCACATTTGCAATTGGTGCCGGCGGCAATCCCGCATGAGTATACGTATTATACGGACTGTCTGTTTTTAAATGATTGCGCAGCAACGGCCGCCCACGCATATCCCCCAACCCATTGGTCAGCGCATAGACCACCGTCGGGTCGGCCTGCAACCGCATGCCATCGCGCAACCGGTTCAAATACACACTGGCAACAATCGGCATTTCAGATTTTTTTGGTGTTTCTTTTTGCACAATGGACGCCAGCGTTATAACATCGTTCCATGTTTTCAGCGGCCGCGGTGCAATACGCCCCGCCCTGTCCCAGTTATGTTCCAATTCCACCATTTTTTTACGCATTAAATCCAGCAACGCCAATCGCGACGTCCCGCGCGCAACGCGATACGTATCCGGGAACAAATCCCCATCGTGCAAATTGCACACCGGCAAATCAGTCCCCACACCACATTCCACATCGCCGGTCAAATCATCATCGGCCAACAATAATTCTTTGATTTGTTTGACGGTCAGTCCCTCGGGCACGACGATGGTTGTTGCGGCCACATCGCCATGCGCCAACATATCAGCAATGCGCCAAACACTGGTTCCCCGCGGAATGTCATATTGCCCAGATTGAATTCCGCCGCCATTTCCCCGCACGGCTATTTTAAACAGCGCAACCGAATCGATTAAATCGCGCGATTGCAACCGCGTGGCCACGCCCGACACAGTATCCCCACGTGCCACCACGAACGTGGCGTCACGCGTCACAGCGGACCGCACACCAAATATATACAACGCCGCGATAACCACGACAACCACAGCGCCACACACAAAATTAATGAATTTTTTGGATTTAAATAATTTTTTCGCTTTCATGACGAAATAATTATACAGATAAAAAACGAACTTGCAAAAACAAAAACAAATCTTTTATAATATGCACGAATTCACAATGGATTATGTGGATTCGGGGTTCTAACAAGCCCGCAGCTCACCGGCGTACAACGCTGTCAAAAATCCCGACATATGGTCGGGGTGCCACAGGAATAAGGGTCCGCCCAAACACTGTGGAATCATAGTGAGTTGTGATTTTGTTAGCCCCCGACCACCATCAATTGTTGGTGGTTTTATTTTTTACAATACTCTAACTGGGGGGGGGATAACATGACACATACAAAATCCGCGCCGGACGCCACAGACGCACGCATTGGCGAATTAATAAAACAGGCCCGCACAAAAATGGGCTATGCCCAGGCGGATTTGGGGCGTGAAATTGGCGTCACTTTTCAACAAATTCAAAAATATGAATCAGGTGCCAATAAAATCGGCGCGGCCACATTGCACAAAATTGCAAAATTTCTTGAAATCCCGGTTGCTTGGTTTTATGACGAATTGGACAGCCCATGCCAAACGCAGAAAATCAGAAACTGCGCGACGCACCGCCCCGCATTAAACGACGCGTTTGATAATCAGGCATCTGACGCAAACGCGCAATAAATTGTTCGTATCCGGGTTTGTTTTTTAATTCATCGCGCCATTTGTTATATTGCGCAACAAATTTTTTCAGCCAATTATCAACCGTAATTGAAATATTTTTGTTATATTCGGCCATGTTTTTGGCGTCTGAATGTTTATATTCGGGGTCAAATGCGTCAACCACCCCATCGAAATATTTATGAAAATCAATCGGCGCAGCCCCGGTTAAATCACGCACAACATCGTCCAAAATTTGTGACCGCGTTCCCCGATGATTTAATTCAGAATTAATATAATCATACAGCGAATTCAAATCGCCCGATTTACTGATTAAATTATTATCAAACACCCCATCGCCATCAAACACCGATTTTATATCACCAGACACATTTTCAATGGCGGACGCCACAGAACTGAAATGCCCCTTGTTGCTGGCCACGCCGTCCAATCCGATATTCTGGGCCGCACGTGCGGCACTGTCCGCGACAAGACCCGCATCATCAACATGCGTCACAGAACGATAGCCCATTTTTTCGGTCGTATTTATAACAGCCATATCGCGCACAACATTTGCCAAAATTGCATTTTGACCGTCACGCATCATGCCGCGAATAAACGCATTTTTATCACGCGCGCCATCATACATTTTTTGCGCTGTTTTTCCCGCACGCATTAACATATCTTTGATTTCCCATTCGGGAATTTCATCACGCGCCAATTTATCATACTCATAGCGCTGCATATCACTCATGCGCGGTAATATTTTTTGAATGTCGTCCTGGGTAAATCCGTCAATTTTATAAATCGTTTCATTGCCCTGAATTTTATACAACGCGCCGTCCGCCACGTCCCCAGGCCGCACAATATGTGCATCGGCCGGCAACACCAATCCTGTTTTCACATCTGGCGCGAAATAGGTATCAAACAAAGACACCTGCAGCGGATTCCCATTTGACTGTACCAAATCCGAGTATGGCGCCAAAATCACAAACTGCATATCGTTCCAACTGCCGCCACTGTGACCCTTGACCGGGTGATTTAGCGTCACATGCACAGTCGCACGCGGCAATTCAAAATTTGTCGCCATCGCCGTCGTCGGAACAGCCAGGCGCCCATCAGGCAACCTGCGCGGCATGTATTTTGTGCAATGCACCGTCAGCCAATTTGCCGGATTGGACATATACGCCACCTGGGCGTCTTCGTCAAAATTTAATTGTTCGGTTGCCCGTTTGAAATCTTCTTTGCTTGCCATGTATGAAATTATACCACAAACAACCAAAAAATACCACCGCCGTTTCCGGCGGTGTATTACATTGCTACTTATCTTTTTCTTTATCGTCGTCCTTGCCCAAACCCATAACATTTTTCACAGGGTCGATAATAGTTCCCTTGGCACTGTCCAACGTACGAATCAGCGCGCGACGAATTTTCCCGGAAATGGTCATCGGCAAACTGTCCACGAATTCGATTATTCGCGGATATTTATACGACGCAGTCCGTGCGCGCACATGATCCTGTAATTGGCGCACCAAAACATCAGTCCCCTGGAAATATTTGTTCAAAACGATTGTCGCTTTGACCGCCATACCGCGCGACGGATCAGGCACGCCCGTGACGGCAACCTCGCGTACGGCGGGGTGTTCCAACAACACACTTTCAACCTCGAACGGGCTGACACGATACCCAGACGTTTTGATTAAATCGTCATTGCGCCCAACAAACCAATAATATCCGTCATTGTCGCGATACGCCACGTCACCAGTGTGATAAAAACCATCACGAAAAACCTTGGCCGTTAATTTTTCATTTTTGTGATATCCCTGGAACAGCCCAACAGGACGCCCATTTTTCAACGACACACAAATTTCACCAACTGTCCCGGCGGGCACAGGGCGACCGCCCTCGTCCAACAATTGCACGTCCCACCCCGCCGCAGGCATACCCATACTGCCGGGCTTTGGTTCAATCCACTGATTCGTAAACATCATCACACATGTTTCAGTTTGGCCAAACCCCTCGTGCAGTTTTATATTGGTTGAATTGTAAAAACGTTCAAAAACCTCGGGATTTAATGCCTCGCCTGCGACATCGGCCTTGGCCAGCGCAGACAAATCATATCTTTTAAAATCCGCATGGATTAACATTTTATACACAGTCGGTGGCGCACAAAACGAAGTGACATGATTATCAGCCATCGCATGCAGCAAATCATGCGCCGTTGCAATGCCTGCAAAATCAAACACAAATACAGTTGCCCCAGCCAACCATTGGCCGTACATTTTACCCCACGAACATTTTGCCCAACCCGATTCGGACAAAGTAAAATGCACATCGCCATCATGCAAACGCTGCCAAAATACCGCAGTATTAATATGCCCCAACGGATACATAAAATTATGCGCCACCATTTTCGGCATGTCTGTGGTGCCACTGGTGAAATAAATCACCATGGTGTCAGTGTTTTCATTCATAACGCGTTCAATCGTATCCGGCATAGTATCAATCGATTCGGCAACTTCGACATTGGAAATCAATTGAACATCGCGGTCGCCAATGGCCGATTTAATTTCATTTACAATATGCCCATCATCAAACGCAATAATCGCCTTGGATTCCGCCTGTTCTATGCGATATTCGATATCTTCGGCCTTTAATTGATTGGTGGACGGAATAGGAATCACGCCAATTTTATGCATTGCCAACATTAAAATCCAATATTCCCAACGCCGCCGCATAAACAGCAACACAGTATCCCCACGCGTCAACCCCCGCGACGTCAGAAAATTCGCCACAGAATTCGACATACGCGACAATTCACGAAAACTGAATTCTTTTTTTTCACCGCTGTCATCGGTCCACAGCAACGCAACCTTGGTTGGTTCCTCGCGTGCTAAAACATCAATCACATCATAAGAAAAATTAAAATGTTCTGGAACAATTGGCGCGCCATTTTGGACATAGTCATCATAACTGTCAAATTTATCTTTTTTTAAAAATTTCAACGCAAACATATTCGACCCTTTATTAGTACCCTGGAAAGTATTGCAAATAAATCGCCAATGTAAAAGAAAAATGACAACTAAAAAAAGGTTGATTTTTTATCACAACAGTTGCATAATCGCCCTGCTTGCTGAACAGTTTTCGGAGTGTAGCTCAGCCTGGTAGAGCGCTACGTTCGGGACGTAGAGGTCGCTGGTTCGAACCCAGTCACTCCGACCACAAAATGAAAACCACCCAACGGGTGGCTTTTTGTTTTGTGCCTGTGGTGGGTTCGAACCAGCGAAGGAAGCTGTTCGAACCGCCGGCAAGAGGCGGACGGAAGTACGCCGGTGCAGCGCGCCACGCGCGCAAACGCGCCCAGGTGACGAAGTAGCCCAGTCACTCCGACCACAAAATAAAAACCACCCAACGGGTGGATTTTTTCTGCCCTGTCCGCTACAAATAAAAAAACGGGGCGCGTGGCCCCGTTTTTATTTTTCAAATCGTTTTATTACCAATGACGCGTTTGTTCCACCAAACCCGAACGAATTGCTTAACGCAACGTTAACAGGTCTGTTTTGCGCCACATTCGGCACCAGGTTGAAATCACCGACTTCGTCCTCGGGATTTTCCAGGTTAATTGTCGGCGGCACAATGCCATCGCGTATCGCCATGACACAGAATATCGCCTCTACCGCGCCGGCCGCACCCAACAGGTGCCCTGTCATGGATTTGGTTGACGACATGCAAACATCGGTGCCGGCAAACAAAGTTTTCACAGCACTCAATTCACCCAAATCACCCAACCCAGTCGATGTTCCGTGCGCATTAATATAATCAACGTCGGTCGGCGACATACCAGCATCATTCAACGCCGCCTGCATGGCGCGCATACCGCCCTCGCCCCCGGGGGCCGGCGCTGTAATATGATACGCATCACCCGACAGTCCGTATCCTGCGACCTCGGCATAAATTTTTGCGCCACGGGCAACAGCGTGTTCGTATTCTTCTAAAACCAGAATACCCGCACCTTCGCCCATAACGAACCCATCGCGTTCCTTGTCCCATGGGCGCGACGCTTTGGTCGGTTCATCGTTGCGGGTGGATAATGCCTTCATCGCACAGAACCCAGCAACCCCGATTTTACCAACTGCGCCCTCGGCCCCACCTGCAACCATAACATCGGCATCACCATGTTGAATCAAACGAACGGCTTCGCCAATGGAATGGGCGGCCGACGCGCACGCCGTCACGACGGATAAATTTGGACCCTTTAACCCATATTTAATGGAAACATGTCCAGCGGTCATATTAATAATAACCTTTGGAATAAAAAACGGACTGATGTGGCGCGGACCATTTGCATACAATTCCGCACAGTTATCGTATATTGTGTTCAATCCGCCAATACCCGCACCAATGGACACACCCATACGGGTTTTATCACCGTCATAGTCAATCAATCCCGCATCGCGAATGGCCTCGTCCGCGGCGACCATGCCGTACACAATACATTTGTCCATTTTACGCTGTTCGCGCACATCAACAACCGCGTCGGGATTATATTGCCCCGGTTCAGTTCCCACAACAGGCAACCCCGCGATTTGCGACGTTAAATCAGACGCGTCAAACGTATCAATTTTACGAACGCCGGAAACACCATTAACGATATTTTTCCATGCGTATTCGATACCAGTTCCAACCGGCGATACAATACCCATACCGGTAATAACAACTCGTTTCATACTGTTTATCCTTTATCTTGCACACCCACATGATACCCTGTTTATGGGCACACGTACAGAAAAAAATCCGTCAAGCGTAAAAAACACTGTGACGGATTAACGTAATCTGGTGCATTCACCCCAAGATTATTTTTTGTGTGCTTCGATATAAGCAACTGCTTTATCAACAGTATCCAATTTCGATGCATCTTCATCTGGGATTTCAATGCCGAATTCTTTTTCAACTTCCATAATGAATTCAACAACGTCCAAAGAATCTGCGCCCAAATCATTCACGAACGAAGATTTTTCTTCGACTTTTGCCTCTGGCACGCCCAATTTTTCGGACACGATTTTTTTCACTTTTTCAAAAGTTGTCATTTTTTATCCTTTGTTTCAGTTAAATTTGTGGCCCAATCCTGGGCGTCATTACTTAAAACTATCATTTTCCCGCCCCAGTGTCAAGGAATTATAACAAATTATAACAAACGCTTGACACAGGCCAAAATATATGTTTATGCCATCACATCGGATAACAGCGTATTCATATTTGTGCGAAGATCTTCGCGATCAGACGCCCAAGTCAATTGACGCATTAAAAATTTATTCACATCGTCCATCGTCAAATTGGGGATCCCGGCCGCATTCACCACACGCCGCCACGCCGTGCGTGGGTCAGTCAAATGCCCCCGCCCCCGTCCAGGAAAAACCCAACGTCCGTCCTGGGGCAAATCCTGCAATAAAACCACCGCCATATCAGACAACGGCCGATCGCACCATGTATAATGATTAAAATCCAAATCGCGCCACTGCATAGAAAACACCTGGGACTTTGGCGCGAACCCATATATCAACATTAAAAACGCAGCCCGCAAATTCGCGTCACTTTCGCGTTCAATCGCCCGCACCAGCCGATGAAATCCATGAATATTCAGCGGCCGCACCCGACGATGCTGCACAACACGTGGCAACCCCGCCACGGGATTTTGTTTTGCATATCCCGAATCCAGCGCATATTTAAACACACTTTGCAAAAATTCCTGCATACGTCCCGCAATCGCCCGACCAGAAATATTGCCAATCACACCCGCAACATCATCGGACGTAATATCGTCCAAATTTTTATCCAAAATGGGCACAAAATGCCGTGCAATTGCACGTTCCAGTTTATCGCGTGACACACTGTTTCGCCGCACACGCGCGTTCAAATAAATATCCAGAAATTTTTTCAGCGTAATTTTTTTCCTGCGTAAGCGCGGCTTTTGCATGGCAGATTCCAAAATATCAGGCACCGCACTGCGCGCATCTTCTATATCCATGGTTGGATAATTTCCGATAATTATCCGCTTGTCCCGTCCATGCACACGTTTACGAACAAAAAAAGTTTTCACCCCGCGACTGGTCACATACATACGCAGCCGTGGTTCAGATATATCCTGGACGACATCAAACCCGGTGGCCGGCGGTGGCAAATTATCCAAAATAAATGAATTAAAAAAGAATTGGTGTGCCATGGCCTGTACCCCTTTGGTTAACCATTTCAGTTATTTAAATCTGGCATACAATTTTCTTTCCGCCCAAAAATATCTTTTTTCCATGCTTAAATTCGCCCATTTTTCGCGCGCCGCAAAATACGCAGCATTACGCGCGCCAAAACCGCACCCCGGTTTTTTACATGGGAATATTCCGCTGAATCCAGGGCATTCAAATTCACCAAACTGCGGTCTGGATTCACTGGTTTTTACATCACGCACAGTTTTCACATATTTAATTTTGCACCCAACAGACAACCGCGCCATAGCATCATCGGCATGCCCCACATTATTTGTTAATCTGCGCGCAGCCGCCTCGTAATTTTGCTTGGCCTCGGCCCATTCGCGTTTAATATCCGAATATTCGCGAATATCAGAAATGATATCCTTTAATGGTGTTTTAATTAAATAATTCACAGTATCAGAAAACATTTCCAACACCCCTATTTTATTTCACACGTGCAAATTTCCGCGCCCAAAATTCAGCCCTGCTCTGCTTCAGTTGTTTCAATTTTCGACGCGCATCAAAAAACGTGTTGTTATGTGGCAAATACCGACAGTTTTCATACGAACAGCGCCAACCGTCCTTGGAAAATTTAGGACAATTCAAATCATACTGACGCGCAATATCCATACGCATCTGAATATCGTATTCCCATTTCCAAAACTGTTGCACGCACCCAGCAAACGGATTTGCATACGGCATGCCATATCGGCATTCACCCCTGTCCACAATCATGTTATCGTATGCCGCACGCGACACGCGCCGCACAGACGCGATTTGTGCGCACAACGCACGGAACTGACCGATATCAGTCCACACGTTGCGAATCGGTGTTTTAAAAACGTATTGCATAAATCCCATTGCAAACCCTATTTATTACGCGATTTTTTATTCACCCAGAAATTCTTTTTCTGTGCGCATAAATTTCTGTATTTTGCCAACGCGTCTAAATATTCATTATTGCAAACATAAAAAGAACACGCCACCTGGCCACATGTCTGTTTACCATCAGTAAAAAATGCGCACGGCAGATTTTCATTAAACGCATACGAAACGTGCCCCAAAAATTCACCATCGGCAACCGCGCGTTCACTGGCACATACTTCTGAATCAAACGATTCGCCCAGCGCACGCACCAAACGTTGTTGACGCAGAACCAACGCGCGCTGTTCCTTGATTTGTTTTGATAAATCAGCATACTGTTTTAACGAACTAAAAATATTATTTTTCATATTTTATTCTACCTTTGTTTAATTAACCTTTAATGCGTTAATGAATGCGGACTGCGGTATTTCTACATTACCAAAAGTACGCATACGTTTTTTTCCTTCCTTTTGCTTTTCCAGCAACTTGCGCTTTCGCGTGATATCCCCGCCATAACACTTGGCGGTCACATCTTTGCGATATGCAGCAATTGTTTCCCGTGCGATAATTTTGCCACCGATGGCGGCCTGCAGCGGGATTTTGAATTGATGACGTGGAATTAAATCTTTTAACCGTTCTACAATCTGCCGGCCACGTTTTTCAGCCGCACTGCGATGACACATAAAAGACAGCGGTTCCACATTTTCATCATTCACCAGAATTGAAACCTTGACCAAATCAGACGGTCGATACCCCTGCACCACATAATCAAACGACGCATATCCCGACGAAATAGATTTCACACGATCGTAAAAATCAAACACTATTTCGGCCAAGGGCAATTGATACACCAACACCGCGCGATTACCGACATACGAAATATTTTCCTGAACCCCACGCCGTTCCGCGCACAGCGACATAATGCCCCCCATATATTTATCAGGCATCATAATCGTCGCACGCACCCATGGTTCTTCTATGGACGCAATTCGCGTTAAATCAGGCATATCAGCCGGATTTTCCAAATCCACAACATTCCCATCGCGCAAATACACTTTGTACAACACGCTGGGCACAGTATTAATTAAATTCAAACCGAATTCGCGCCGCAGCCGTTCGCTGATAATTTCCATATGCAGCAAACCCAAAAATCCGCACCGCAATCCAAACCCCAACGCAGACGATTTTTCCACAGTAAACACAAACGATGCGTCATTCAGCGCCAATTTTTCCGCCCCATCACGCAGGGCCGGGTAATCATCGGCCTCGACCGGGAAAAACGACGCGAACACCACCGGCACAGACGGCTTGAACCCGGGCAACGGTTCACAATCCGCCCCACTGCGCGCGTCCACGATTGTATCGCCAACCTTGCAATCATGAATGGTTTTCATGCCTGTTATAATGAACCCGATTTCGCCAGTTTCCAACGAATCGGCATCAACCATTTTTGGTGTAAAATAACCTATTTTTTCAATAACATACTCGGCGCCAGTTGCCATGAATCGAATTTTTTGTCCGCGCACCAGTTTTCCATCAACCACGCGCACCAGCACCACCACCCCCAAATAAGAATCATACCACGAATCCACCAGCAACGCGCGCGCAGGCGCATTTTCATTTCCGCGTGGCGCCGGCAACCGATGCACAATTTCTTCCAATAACTCGGGCACACCCGCCCCGGTTTTCCCAGACACGCACAACGCATCTGCGGCGTCCAGCCCGATAACATCGGCAATCTGCTCGCGCGCGGCGGCCACATCGCTGGACGGCAAATCAATTTTATTCAACACAGGCAGCATTTCCAAATCATTATCCAACGCCAAATAAGCATTAGCCAACGTCTGCGCCTGAACCCCCTGGGTTGCATCGACCAGAATCAGCGCCCCTTCGCACGCAGCCAACGACCGCGACACTTCGTACGAAAAATCGACATGCCCGGGCGTATCCATCAAATTCAATTGATACACCTGGCCATCGCGCGCGGTATAGTTCAACCGCACAGTTTGCGCCTTTATCGTGATTCCGCGTTCCCGTTCAATATCCATGGAATCCAGCACCTGGGCCTTCATTTCGCGCGATTGCAACCCACCAGTATATTCAATCAACCTGTCGGACAGGGTAGATTTTCCGTGATCGATATGCGCGACGATTGCAAAATTTCTGATATTTTGTTGCTTCATAAAAAACCTGGTGTTTTGCCTTGAACTTGCGGCAATGATACACCAGTATAAACAAATCTGCAACCACAATTTTCACCTAAGTGAACAAAGAAATCAGCCCTATTCCCAATCCTGCGGCGATAATGGCCCCGATTGTCAGCGGCCAGAAATATTTTTTGACTATGGCGTTTGCGCGTTCCTGGAAAAAATACAGCAACGCAGCAACAATTGCGAATCGCCCTGTCCGGAAAATTGCAGACACCCCGATAAAAATCCAGATTGGATATCCAATAAACCCCAGCCACAGCGCCAATAACTTATACGGAATCGGCGTCACCGCAGTCAACACTATGATTAAAATCCCGTATTTAGAAAACATGGGCTTGATTGCCGTTTCAATCAATTCGTAATTGGAAAAAGTATTTATAATCCACAGCCCCAACGAATCCCACAGCCACGCGCCAATCATATACGCAATTGCGCCCCCAACGACAGACCCCAACGCGGCCGCGACAGTAATCGGCACAGCGCGTTTTTTATTTGCGATAATGGGGGGCGTCATGAACACTTCGGGCGGAATGAACAAAAAAATCGATTCGCACACAGTCAGCAAAAACACGATCCACGAATACGCACGACTTTCCGATTTACTTAAAATATATTCAGCGAATTTCATAATAATCCTTTCCGTTTTTTTGGCGCAAAATTTACTTGATTGTAATTTAATAAATAATAATTTACAATTACATAAATTGGAAAAAGCAAATGAAACATAACAAAAACCCAAATTCGAACAGATCGGCCCGCATGGCCAGCACAGTCCAAACAACAGTCGCCCAAATTCTGCGCGACCGCTTTGGCGACGACAAAATAATTTCAGGTGTATCATTGGTTGGATCTGTTGCACGCGGTGGCACCCAGTTTGTGCATTTGTATTATTACTCGCGCAACCCAGACATCACGTCGGTCCAGCGCCGCTTGGACGAAGTGACCAAAACAGTCCGTTATGAATTGGCATCGCGCCTGGATCAAAAATACGTCCCAGAAATCAAATTTGAATACGACGACACACTCGACCGCGCCGAACGCCTGGACAAAATTTTAGAAAATTTGTGATTTCCCCCCCGCCCCATCGCGGAACGCCCCCTGTCATTGCGAAGGAGTACGATCAACGTTGGAAAAGTTGGCGTACGACTGTGGCAATCCAGGTCAATATGTCCGCGCAACGCGCGGTGCCTTTTTATCCCAACCAGAAATTATCCTGTTCTGCCAGATCAATCCAATCTGGATTCACAGATTCAATCAATTGTATTTTTCTTTTCCGCGACCCAGCTTTCAAACGTTTTTCCCGTTCCAACGCATCATTAATGTATTGATAATCTTCGCAATAAACCAATTTATCACAGCCATACCTGGCGGTAAAACACCCTGGATACACGTTATTTTTATGTTCATACACCCGCCTGCGAATATCATTCGTCACCCCAATGTACAAAGTCCCATTTTTACAATTTGCCATAATATATACAAAGAATTCATACTTTCGCATAAAAATCCCCCACCATGCCCATTGCAATCCAGGTCAATTCATACTTTCGCATTTCCACCCCACCCTGTCATTGCGAAGGAGTACGATCAACGTTGGAAACGTTGGCGTACGACTGTGGCAATCCAGGTCAATATGTCCGCGCAACGCGCGGTGCCTTTTTATTTACTGGATCGCCACGCTCCGCTCGCGATGACAATGGGGACTAATCTGATAATTACGAATTAGGTCATCGCATTCGCCCCCCCTTGTCATTGCGAAGGAGTACGATCAACGTTGGAAACGTTGGCGTACGACTGTGGCAATCCAGGTTAATAAAATCCCGCGCCAATGGCGCGGCCCACATCTACACTCTCCACTATATTATTTTCCCGCGCCGTGGCGCGGGAATAAATACAGCGGGGATTTTTATTCAACCCAAATGGCTGCATAATCCGTGGCATTCTGGCCACCAAACGGAATCTTAACATTCCCCTTGGTCACAGAAACCTTGCCGTCCGTCTGGGACACACCCGTCACCACGGCACCGGTGCCGGTCGATGTGCTGTCCAGCGCGGTTATTTGCGACTTGGTCGCATAGGTTGATGTAATCACATTTCCGGACGCATCTTGGGTCGCCTTGGTCGCATTTGTGGCATTCGTCGCGGTTGTTGCACTGTCGGCCTTGGTTGCGCTGTTCACGGTAACGGCACCAGTTGAACTGACCGTAATATCACCACCAGATTTCACACCACCCAACGTATTGGCGGTTGCAGCCGGCAAAGTATAACCATCTGGCAAATCGTCCGCGGTAATAAACCCACTATCGTTTGTTAAATCACTGGTTTTTGTCGGAACATCAGCAGTATTTGCCTTGCCCGCCAACGCAGTTGTCAAACCAGAAATTTTTGATTGGGCAATCGCCGCACTGGCCGCAATATCAGCATTGGTTATTGTACCGTCGGTAATTTCAGCACTGGTAACCGCGCTTTTGGTCGCCAACGTCCCCAACCCTGAAACCTTGGTTGACGGAATTGTTGGTATATCTGACGCCGTCAGTGACGCGCCACCCGTAACCAATCCCTTGGCATCGTACGTAATCTTGGTTGCGGTTCCGGCGGTTATGGCCGCATTTGCGGTAACCTTGGCATTCGCGGCGGTCTGCGCTGCACTGGCGGCGGATTGCGCCGCTTCGGCCTTGTCCTCTACTGCACCTAACGCGGACGTTGTCGCATACCCGGACAGTGCGGACGTATTCGCCTTGGTCGCCAAAGCGGTGGCAACTGCCTTTTCAGACGGATACGCAGTATCAGTCGCGCTGGCTGCGGCACGCACAGACGTCACTTTATTTTTGGTTTCTTCTGCGGTTATACCCTTGGTTGCGGAAACAGTCGAACCCGATGCCAAAACACTGGTCACCACATTCCCCGTTCCACCGGTTGACCCCGATATGCTGGATAACTTGCCACTGGCCGTGCTTTGTGCGGCGGCGGCGGCGGCGGCCGCGTCATCGGCGGCACTCTGCGCGGCGGTTATTTTCGCATTATATCCGTCATAGGTTGATACCTTGGTCGACGTAATCCCAGAATTCACCGCATTCAATTGCGCACTCGTCAAAGTCGCCTGTTTCCCGGACAAACCGGACGTTAATTCAGTTTTCGTTGCATACGTTGATGTAATCACATTCCCGGACGCGTCCTGTGTCGCCTTGGTCGCATTTGTGGCATTCGTCGCGTTTGTAGCATTTGTGGCATTGGTTGCGTTGGTCGCACGCGCCGCCTGATTTACTGTAACCGCACCATCAGACCCAACGGTTATGTTACCACCGGATTTCACACCACCCAACGCATTGGCGGTTGCAACCGGCACCGATGTAATAAACCCACTGTTGTTGGTCAATTGACTGGTTGTTGTCGGCACAGTGATATTAATCGTCTTGTTCGCAGACGCATTCGCAGTAAACGTATCGACGGTGGCGCCATTTTTCTGAATGGTCAACGTGGCGTTATTCACCGTCGGAATGGTCGGACGACCCGACAAATCGCCGTACGCGCCCGTTTTCGCGACAGTGGCCAACCCGTCGATTTTTTCATCGACATACCCACTGGACGCGATATCGGCATACGCCCCCCCCACGACCATCATGGCGATAAATGAAACTGCGAAAATACCTTTAACTTTCATCATATCTGTGTCTCAAAAAAACTTAATAAATGTCTATTTAATTTCGCTACTCTGCTCTGCTTTGTTTTTTTGGTTGTATATGTGCGACGCGACATCACGCCGCACATATTGTTATGCCGCTATTATTCGCCTTCGCCATTACGGGCAATAACTTCCCATGCATATGCACTGTTATTAAATGTTAATACACACTTTGCGGTTCCATCGGCACATTCACCATCTGGTGCCGGGATTGCAGCGTTTGCTGTTTGTTGTGCCTGGGTTGCAGTTTGCTGCGCCGCCGTGGCGGTTGATTGTGCGGTCGACGCTTCACCTGCTACTTCCTTGATAGCGGCCACAACCGTTGTGGCTGTTGTACCCATATTACCGGCGGTCACAGTACCAACCTGGGTGTTATATGTAGAGGTCGGTAATTTTGAATCAGCCGCAGTTTGTGCTGCTTCTGCTGCCTCTTGTGCAGCTGCTGCATCTGCTAATGCCTGGGTCGCATCTGTCTGTGCTGCATCAGCCGCATCTTGCGCCGCACCTGCAGCAGTGCTTGCACCGTCAGCGGTTGTCTTTACTTCATTGATAGCACCGACAACTGTCTTGTTTGTTGTTGTCAAAGAGTTATCTGTTTTATCCTGTTTCAATGCCAGGTTTGCAGAAGTCGGCAGATCGGCAACTTCTTCCTTGGTGGCATATGTCGTTGTGATTACATTACCAGATGCGTCCGCCGTTGCACGTGCGGCTGTAGCGGTTTTATCCAATTTACCGGATTCCAACGCATCAATTGCGGTGTGCGCGGCGGCCAAACCGGTTGTTTCATGATTTACAACGGCTTCCAACGCGTCAACATCGCCCTGTGCGGTATCTGCTGCTGTTTTTGCGCCTGCCGCTGCAGTGGCTGCATCTGCGGCCTCTTTGGCTACTTCATTGATTGCCGCAACGGTGTTGCCCTTGGCATCTGTCGTTAATTGTGACAAAGTACCAATGTTTGATAATGCAGTTTGTGCATTTGTGCTGGCGGTACTGGCAGTAGTTTCAGTTGCAATATCAGCATACGCCGCGTCAGCCGCTTCTTTGGTCACATAATCTGCCAAATCGGCTTCTTGCAATGCACTGTCTGCCAAATCCAAAGACGCATTAACTGTATCGGACAATTTTGCTTCGGTCACTGCTTTATCTGCGATATCAGCGGTCGCAACAGCGCCATCTGTAATTTGTGCACTGCCAACGGCATTCAATTTTGCCAAAGCACCCAAATCGACGCTATTTGCCTTGGCCGCCAAAGCGGTGGCAACTGCACCCGCCTGGGCTGCGCCCGTTTGACCTGTTGTGATGCTTGTTGTAACGGTCGGAATTGTATTACCCGCGGTCACCTTGCCTTCGGCATTAACATACACAGGTTGAGATGCACTACCAGTTTGCGATAATTTATCCTGCTTGCCCGCTAATTCAGTTTTGGTTGCGTGTGTTGCAGACGTAGCTTCCAATGTATCAACACGTCCCTCTAATGCCTCCACTGATGCATTTGCGTCAACAGAACTAACCGCGTTCCACACAGCTTTCGCCGATGGGTATTGTGCTTCGGTTGACTGTGCATTAACCGTTTGTGTTTTGTTTGTCGTTCTTTCAACATTGGTTATATCGGCCGGCTGAACCGCGCTGGTGGCCAAATCCCCCTCGGCCGCGGTGGCGAATTCAGCCACATTATGTGTGACGATGTCACCGTATGTTCCCATTTTGCCTTCAATTTCACCAATCGACGTTGTATGTCCGCTGACCGTGCCACTCAATGTCGTCACGGTTTGCGATACTTCGCCAACTTTTTCATCGACGTATCCCGATGATGCGATTGCGGCGTATGCCCCATCGGCCGAAACCACGGCCAATAATGTTGCAAAAATGCCTGCTGTCAGTTTTTTCATTTTTCCTTTCCTTTCTTTGTTTTTTTGTTTTTTTATTTAGTTTTCAAATTTCCTTGTTGAATCGCGGAACCGATTAATCCACCGTTGTGTCGGTATTTTGCGAGCCCATAACCGGCCCAGCGTCAACCGGCGCCGTTGCAGGATCCGTCACCGGCACCCACGCCAGTTTATTATCCTTGGTCAATGTCAGCACACACAAATCCGATTCAGTCGTACATGTATTCGACGGCTGCTGGATAGCAATTTCAACGATTTTATCGTTTGTTTGCTGTCTGGTGTAAACGTCCGACAAATCCGCCTTGGCCCCAATTTCGGCAACAACATCGTCAGACAATTTATCCGATGTCACGGCGTTATCCGCAATCTTTTCCGTGGTCACCGCACCCGCTGCAATTTTATCCGACGAAACCGCACCGTTTTGCAATTTAGACCCCGCCAATGTACCATCTTTAATCAACCCAGGGTTAACAGGCAATTCACTTAAATCCGATATTTCTGACGATACCCACGACGTCATTGCGCCGATCGTCGGGAAATATGTATCAGATGATTTATTTTCAGGCGTAATAGAATTTATCTTGTTCGCGGAATCTTCCTTTTTCGCCAACAAACCACTATCAGGGGCGGTGATGTTGGTGACGTTTTGTTCAATCTGTTCAATTGTTTGGTTGATTGTGGTCAATTCGGAATCATCAACCTTGGCAGCCAGGGCGTCTGTCAATCCATCAACCCTTGCCTGGGCAATTGTGGCAGATGTAGTGATATTTCCGTCCGCACCCACGGTCAGGATTTTACCGTTATTTTCCGCACCAACATTTTTGTCCTGTTTGCCATTAATCTTGCTGGCCAGGCCGGTGTTCAAATCGGCCTCGGTCACGGTGCCGTCGGCAATCGCCGCGGAATCAACCGCACTGTCCGCGATTTTATCGCCAGTCACTGCGCCATTTTGAATTTGACCGGTTCCAACCGCGTTATCTGCAATCGCATCGGCATCAATCGCGTCATCGGCAATTTTATCACCGGTGATCGTGCCATCGGTAATTTTATCGCCAGATACAGCCCCATCACCCAAATCAGTCGACGGATCAAATTCAACATTTGCAATCTGTTGCGTGGTCCAATCGTATACGGCCTTGACAGACGGATATGCGTCTGTGGATGCCTGGTTGGTTGAATTAATGACGGTGGCTTTGTTTGATTTATCTTCCTTGCCGTCAATTTCTGCATTCAACGCAGTATCCAACTTACCCGCGGAAATGGTACCATCGGCAATATCTGTGCCGGTCACACTGCCATCGGCAATGGCATCGGAATTAACCGCGCCATCTTTGATATGCTCGGCACCAATGGAATCATCGGCAATTTTGTCGCCATTAACAGCGTCCGCCCCGATTTTATCACCCGTCACGGCACCGTTTTCCAATTTGCTGCCAGCAATAGTTCCATCTTCGATATTACCGGGGTTAACTGGCAACCCAGTATCTGACAAGTCCGCAATCTTTTTATTAGTCCATTGAACGATTGCGCCCACTGACGGATATGCTGTTGGCGATGTTTGATTACCTTCGTTGATTGCAGCCGCCTTGTTTGATAAAACTTCGTACGTTGTTGCAGCGGTTGCAGAATCCAATTTGGATTCCATTTCTGTACCCAACTGACCAACCGTTGTTTGCAATCCACCGACCGATGTTTCCAAATCATTTACATCTTTGACCAAGCCAGCTTCAGCATTACCAACGGTTGCCCCCAATGCCTCAACCGCGCTTTGTGCACCGGTTGCAGTTGATTGGGCGGTATCAGCGGTTTGTTTCGCTTCGGCCGCAGCGGCAGCAGCATCGTCAACCTTGGCCGCCAGACCAGTATCTTCGTTATTGATTGTATCACCCAACTGGGTAACCTGTTCAGTCAGGTTTGTAACATTTTCCTTGGTTTCATATGTATTGCTGACCGTTTGCAGGATTGACGTTTCACGATTATCAACGTACTGCTTGCTGGCGATTTGGGTTGCAGCGTTGGCCGCACCGACACTGACCAAAATTGCCGCCATAAATCCAGAAAATGCGATATTTGATTTTTTCATTCTTTCTTTCCTTTACATTGCGATTTCATACCACACTGGACTGCCATCGCCATCCGTGCCCAGTACGCTGTTCGCTGGTTTTGCGCCCGCCGGCGCGGCCACTGCGTTCGCCGCGTTATCCAACGCGCTTTGCACATCGGTCGCCAATTTAGATTTCGAAATTGCCGCATCGGCCGCAACATCGGCGTCATGAATCTGATCCTTGTACGCCAACGCCTTCAGATCTGCGGTATTGGCCTTGCCATCAATTTCGTCCTGCAAATCCTGGTGCAATTTCGGTTTAGTCACCGCACCATCATCGATTTGATCGGTGTTAATATCTACACCCTCGGCCACAGTGTTGGTGACATATGCCTCGACTGCGTGAACCGTCGGATATTTGGTCGTGGATCCGGTATCCGCCGTCATATCGTCGGTCTTGTTCGCGGCATTTTCGGCGGTGTATCCCAACGCGTCTTGCTTGCCCGCGATATCATCGGCATAGCCGTCGTACACAGAAACCTTTTCCGCGGTAATGCCCGAATTCACGGCATTCAATTGTTCGGCGGTCAAAGCGTCCTGTTTCCCGGCGACATCTTGGCTTGCCTTCTCTGCCGCCGCCTTGGCATCGGCAACATCGGCAACCAATCCGGATTCGCCATTCCCAATTATATTGGTAATGTTCGTAATCTGGGATTGAACACCAGTGTCAGGATTCGTGATTTCGGATACCTGTTCGGTAATATTCGTCACGTTTTCTGTGACATTCGTGACGTTTTCGGTCAATTCACCGATTTGCTGAACCAGGCCACCTGCGCCATCTTCACCACTGACAGTTGTCTGCAAATCATCAACCACAGATGCGTCGGCCTTGGCCGCCAATGCCGCAGTCACCGCCGCAGACGATGGATATTTTGCTTCGTCATTGGTAATTGTTGTCGCCTCGCGCGCGGAAACATCTTGCTTTAATGCCAAATTGGCTTGCACGCTTTCCGCGGTTTGCGCCGCTTCCTCGGCCGCGGTTTGTGCCGCTGATGCCGCGGTATTCGCCGCCCCTATCTGGTCGGCTAAACCTGTACCCTCGGCATTAATGGTCGAATCCAATTGCCCAACCGTCTGTTCCAGTGTATCCAGTTCGGACGCATTGGCCTTGGTTTCCAATTCTTTATACACGGCCGCGCCAGATGGGTATTTTGTTGTATCGGCCTCGGACACAACCTGAACCAGGTTCGAAACATCTTGTTTTCCGGCCAGGACCTGTTCCATACCCTCCATACCGCCAACGGCAACGTCCTCTAACTTTTCGTCAATCTGCGCTGTGGTATACGCGTCGGTAATGCCGTATCCGGCCAACGTTGTGGCTTTATCGGCCTTGCCCGCCAAAGCGTCCGTCAGTTCCGTATCCGTCACCATATTTTCCGTGGCGGTCGAAATCGCACCACTCAAACCGTCTGTCGTCACATAGTTCGACGCATCGGTCAATTCAGCAACAGTTGTGGGAACGTCATCAACGTTCGCCTTGGCCGCCAACGCCGCCGTCACCGCGGACGTAGACGGATAATCTGTATCGCTGTTGGTCAGTGTTGTTTTTTTGTTCAAAACATCTTCTTTGCCGGTCAGGCCAGCCAACGCCTGGGCCGCGCTTTCCGCCGCCCCGGTTGCCGTGGCTGCCGCACTGCCCGCCAATTGGGAAACAGTTTCCAATTCGCCGTCCAACGCGGTCACATTGCCAGACAAATCATTAACACTTTTGACCAGACCGGAATTCACATCGCCAACCGTTGTTTTTAACCCAGCAACGTCAGTTTTAAATTGTTCGATTTCCGCACTGCCAACAATATCGCTGGTGGCGTCCTCGATGGCCTTGGTAATTTCTTCCCTGTTCATGGCGTCACTGATGCCATAGCCCGCCAGGGTTGTGGCCTTGTCCGCCTTGGTGGACAGTTTGTCATCTACATATTGTATAGTCGCGTATGTATCGGCCAAATTCGCAATTGCCGCGCCAATCGCAGCATTCATCTGTTCGGTCGTGGAATATGCGTCCAAATTCGCCGGATCGCCGGGTTCGCCCTTTTCACCCTGGGGACCGGTAATATCCGCCTTGGCAATCAGTTCACGCCAGTCATCATTTCCTTCACCAACATAGCGCCACAACAAATGCGTATCATTGGAACCTAATTCAACCTCACGCCCATCTTTGCCCGCAACAGTTTCCAACGCACCCTGCAACGCATCAACATCGACAAAGATTTCATTGTCATCTTCGATAATAATATATCCGTCCGCCCCCGGGATTAATTTACCCTGGGTTTCGTCCCTTAATATATCAATGCTTTCGTGAATATCACTGTCGGCGGTGTGTAAATCCTCGACCTCGCGCATTAAATCGTCCACGTCCTGGCGCAATCCGGACACATCAGGATTGGTATCACCCCCAGATGACGAACCACCACCAGACGACGAAGAACCACCCCCAGACGGGCGCAGTGAACTGCCCCCGCTGACGGCCGTGCCGCCACCCAAATAATGACCAATCGACAAACGCGGCGACGTTGCAACGCGGCCAGATGTGGTGTTGCTGGTACTGATTGATGTGGCCGTCCCAGACGCACCGGAATTCGGCGTCACCCGCAGCGACCCACCGCGCACAGACGCCGTGGAATTCGCGGCACTGCCACTGCCCGCGGCCGCCGCATCGGACGCACTGGCATATGTCCCAGCCCCGCCCAACGCACGAACCGACGACGCGCCGTACGCCCCAGAAACCGCCGTGCATAATACGCAAATAATTGCTAATCTTGAAATTTTCAGATCGTGTTTCATCAATTCCCTCTACTTACGCAATGATAACATATTTCTGCGAATCGGGTCAATAGCATTTTGTGTTAAAATTCATATCTGATTCCGACCGATATAGAATTATCCAATATGAAATCGATATCATTCTGGAACCATGTCGCACCACTGCCGTCATCAAAATGCAGATTATTTATGCGCTGATCCCCGCCCATCAGACCCGACAGACGATACCGAATATCCAGCACTAAATTATTATCCAATTCGTGTGAATACCCGACCATCACGCCGGCCATCGGTGAAAAATTATATTCTGTGCGTTCACTGCCGTCGGCCCAGGTCATATCCAACGTAGTAATGGACATAGCCGCACCAACACCCGCACCCAAATACAAACCGTTTGTGAAATCATAATACCCATTCAGCAATACATACGGGATTTGCATTGTGAATTCAGCGGCGAAATCTTTGTCCTTGAAATAGCCCAGATAACCGGCCTCTAACTCTGCACGCCAAAAATACGCGAACTGACGACCGCCGAATAAACTGCCACCAAATGCGGGCTCGAACGAATATTTGTCGCTGCCATAACTTTCGACAGGATTAAAATTATCACCTGTGCTGTATTCGTTTTTCCAATTCCAGAAATTTAAATCTGCGCGTGCACCAATGTACCAGCCGGTTTTTGCCTTGTCCGTGTAATCATATGTCACGACATACCCGCCGTCTGCGCCGCGTGTCAAATAACTGGGTGCCGCAACCGCAGGCGTCGCACAGGCCAGCAAAACAGCCAAAGAAACTAATCTTTTCATATTTCCTTCCTTTTTATTTAATTCGATTTATTATATCATAAAACGACACATCAAAAAAAGTAGAAAATCATATATTGACATTTTTTTATAAAATCTGGTAAATTAATATCATATAGATATCACGAAGGGGAAAAATAATTATGAAAAAAATTTTATTGTGCATGGCAATTTTGACAATGACTGCGTGCAGCGGCGTGGGCAACATCAATGATGACAAGGTGTTTTTCGCATTCGATTCCGCGGTGATTTCTGATGACGCACGCGCAGAATTGGAAAAACAATCATTATATATGAAACAAAATCCGGATAAAAATGTTGTGCTCGAGGGTCACTGTGACGAACGCGGTTCCACGGAATACAACCTGGCACTGGGGGCATTGCGTGCGGGTAATGCGGCACACGTGCTGATTGCCGACGGAATCGAACCTGAACGTATTAAAACAATTTCATATGGCAAAGAACGTCCGCAATATCCCGGCACAGGCGAAGAAGTATGGGCATTAAATCGTAATTCCACGACCAAGGTTGTCGATGCCGAATAAAAAAATAAAAATGCGCCACGGCGCATTTTTATTTTTATGTATGCTTGACCATATAATCTTTTTTTAATATCATTTTTCATATGGAAAATAACACAGCAATATCTTTTGCAAATGTGGGTGCGCGATATGATAACGGTCGCGAAGTATTATCCGATGTTTCGTTCAACATATCTTCTGGCGGGTTTTATTTCCTGTCTGGGGCATCTGGGGCGGGCAAAACAACACTGTTGCGATTAATTTATCAATTGCATAAACCGTGCCGTGGACAAATAAAATTATTCGGGCGCATTACAAACGAAATGACGCGCGACGAAATCGCAAATCTGCGCCACAAAATGGCAATTGTATTCCAGGAATATTCCCTGTTGTCGCATATGTCTGTGTTTGACAATGTGGCACTGCCGCTGCGCGTGCGCGGATTACCCGAATCCAAAATCAAAAAACTGGTAATCAAGGTTCTGGAATGGGTCGGTCTGGCTAAATACGCGGACGCAAATCCCAAAACTTTGTCTGGTGGCCAACAACAGCGTGTATCAGTCGCCCGCGCGATTATTATCCAGCCCGCAATTTTACTGGCCGACGAACCAACCGGCAACCTGGACGACGAAAATGCGTCGCGCCTGATGGAATTGTTTATACAAATGAACAAAACATTTGGGACAACTATTATTTTGGCCACACACAGCACTAAATTAATGGAAACATACAAATTCCCAATCATTCACGTGGAAAATCATCGCGTCAGTTTTTCTGGCGCACGCGACACTGCTGTGCATGCCACCGCCCCCGCCCAACCAACGCGGGTATGGCGTGGCCCCAAACCACAAAATTACTTCGCAGAATTATCAAAACAATTTGACGATATTGGGAACGCATAAATGACAAAACGGCCAATTGTATTTTCACTGGTACACGAACAATCTATATTCATGACGGCAATCATGGGGTTGCTGACATTTTTGGCCGTGGTGGCGTTTGGAATCGCATTGGCAATCGGCACGGGCGTAGTGCGCTGGAATTCACAGTGGGATTTGACTGCAACTGTGCAAATTATGAATCCAGATAACGCCGCGGCCGTCAACAAAATTATTGATGAAAATGGCGATAAAATAAAATCCAGCACAGAAATCACGACCGATGAAATGCGTGATTTATTGCGCCCATGGCTGTCTGGGGGCGGTGGCGCATTGGAAAATTATTTGCCAAAAATGTATGAAATTCAGTTTAATTCCGCCGACGACATGGAATCAGTTCAAACACAAATCGGCGACAATGCACGATTCCTGACACACGCATCGGCATTGCACAGTTCCACATCAGCCGGGTGGAAAATGATATTTATATCGGCGTTCGTGTTGCTGTTAACGTTGGGCGCAATTGGCGTATGCATTTCGTACATCGCACGAAACACAGCATTACTGCACAAACGTGAATTGGAAATATTAAATCAAATCGGCGCAACGGACTCGTACGTCGCGCGCCAAATGCAGATAATCATTGCAAAAATCTGCACCGTCGCATGCAGTGCTGGATTCGTTGTCGCGGCACCTGTATTGTTATTAATCCTGGGTGCGGCACACAGTGCGCGTGTTGGCCTGATGGCAATGTTGGGAATTTCTGGTTGGGGTTGGTTTGCGCTGTTTTTGTTGCCTGTGGCGATTATAATTTTCGCGATATGGATAACAAAACGCACAACTGTAAATATATTAAAGAATGATTAATGAGATTGTTAACCCCATCTTTGTTATTAATCACGTGTTTTGTAATTGGTGGTGCGGTATTTAAATCCGTGGCCCCGCGCAGGTGCCCCGCCATTTTACCCAACGACACCATATTTGTACTGACGGGCGATATGCGCCGCATACCATTTGCCATGCGCCAACTGCGCAAATATCCAAACACAGATTTATACATAATCGGCGCGGGCGTAAACGGTTCGTTCGACATGGCCCGCCGCGTCACAATTGAATCAGAATCTAAATCCACATACCAAAACGCATTGGCCATACGGGACATAGCCACAACCAACGGATTAAATCGCATCGTCCTGATTACGACCGAAGATCACATGAACCGCGCCAAATATTTAATAGAACACGAATTGCCATATACGGAAATAGTCGCCTGCCCTGTGCCATTGTCGGATATGCCGGTCACAAAACGACTTGAAAGATGGGCCATAGAATATGTAAAATACATCGTCACTTTATTCGGATTCAAAGAAGGTTAAACTTTAAATAACACAAAGGAAAAAAAACAAAATGTTCAGAACGATTATTTTTAAACTGGTATTGGCATTGCATTTTATTTTGTGGGCACCAATATTGCTGGTGGGATTAATTTCGGACCGTATTAACAGATTTTTTGTTTTGACATGCGCGTCTGGTGTGCTGTTTTTGGCACGTGTTGTCGCGGGCATAAAATATGAAATACACTATCCCCCACACGAAGAAAACGGTGTCCCAGTTGCCCCAAACGGCAACATTCGCCTGGACGGGAAATCAATCATTGCGGCAAAACATATGTCCATATTGGAAATAGCAGTTTTATCCACCCATATTCGCAATTCTTTTTTCATTATCAAACGTGAATTGCTGTGGATACCTATTTACGGGTGGGCATTTTGGCGCATGGGACTGCAGCCGGTAAACCGTGCCCGTGGCGCAACAAACATGCAAAAATTAACCCACGCAGTTGCAAAAAAAATCATGGACGGCAAAGTGTTAATCATTTTCCCCGAAGGCACCCGTGTCAAACCCGGCCAAACGGTAAAATTAAAACGCGGATTGCTGTTTTTGGCCCACGAATTAAAATTGCCTATTTTACCGGTCGGCACAGACGCAGGAAAATATTGGCCCAAACATGGCCGTATGCACAGTGGCACCGCACACGTATGGTTCGAACCTGTATTACCATGTAATGCGTCGCTGGACGAAATATCCGCGGCCATCAACCGCCACAGCGCATAAATAAAAAATCCCGCACTGCGGGATTTTTTACAGCATTGACAATCGCCCAGAAATTCGGGTAAAATAAATACAAGCAAATGCCGAAAAAAACCACCGGTTTCCATCGGTGTTTTTTATATTCAGAATAATAATAACGTTATTATAAATACTGTATTTTTATTCACACCACGATGCGCGACGCCCGCCATCGTACGGGCGCGCCAATTTTTCATTTAATAAAATTTTTGATACATCGTGCCCATCGGCGTCATACACACGCGCATCAATCCGCCCCAAATACTTATCGTCCCGCACATTACGCAGTTCCACAATTGTGCCAACTGGCAATAATTCAGCCAACCTGTCGCGCGCCTGCACCGCCATTGTAGTTTCACTGTCACATTGCCCATGAATTTCAGGCGTATCCACATTATCCAACCGCACCCGCACGGCAACAGTTATATCATCGTCCAACAGCACATGCGCCCCAAACGTATCACCATCGACTATATAATCAACAACAGCCGGCACGCCCCACGCCGCACCGGCCAAAAATACAGCACAAAAACATAAAATCCAGCGCATACTATAACTACGGCAACCTGGGCGACCATGTTGGTTCCACCCCATACACACCATCAGGCAATTCGATATCATACACATTTTGCCCAGTAATATCGACGCTGCGAATATGGCTCATACGGTCCATACCATCAATTGATTTTTCTGTTTCATAGTACACCAACCGACGCGACCCAGGCGCCCAGGACGGTGCCTCCATATACCAGCCGCCGGCCAAAATTTTTTCATTGCGTCCACGCGGATTCATAATACCGATGTAAAACGTATCATCTGCGATTTTTGTGAACGCGATGAATTTACCATCAGGCGACCACGCAGGCGTCGCATACCGCCCCGCCCCATACGTAATGCGTTCCACATCGCCGGTTTCTAAATCCAATATATAAATTTGTTGATTACCACTGCGGTCGGAATTGAACGCCATTTTTTTACCGTCCGGCGAATACGACGGACTGGTATTCAGCGAATTTCCAAACGTTAATTGGCGCAATTTTTTGGATTCTATGTCATATTCATATATATGCGTTATACCATGCTTTACCAAAGACAGCGCGATTTTATTCCCATCTGGCGAAAAACGTGGCGCAAAATTCATGCCCCCAAATTGCCCCAAACGCCGCTGTTCACCTGTTTCCAAATCCAGCGTCCACACCATCGGGTCGTCATCGCGGAACGACAAAAACACGATTGTCTGCATATTCGGCGAAAAATGCGGCGACATAACAAAAGTATCCTCGTCCGACAGGTACCGCAATCCATATCCGTCCTGGTCCATAATCGCCATACGTTTCACACGATCCTGGACGGGTCCGGTTTCTGCAATAAACACGATTTGAGTATCAAAATACCCAATTTCACCAGTTAAACGTTCATAAATGGCATCAGCCATAATATGCGCCAAACGTCGCACAGATTTTTTAGACGACACCAAACTTTGTGCCTCTATCTGTTCGCGGCCGGCAATATCCCACACCCAAAATTCCAGATTATACCGCCCACCGGATTCAGCCGATAATTTTGCCTGGACCAGCACCTGGGCACGCACAGCCGACCATAATTTAAAATCCGGCATTTTGCCCATTTCAACAAATTCAGGCAACGCATCACGGGACACTATGCGAAACAACCCTGTCGATTTTAAATCGGCATCCACCACATCGCGCAACATTTCCGCATCTTTGGCAGAAACGTTCCCAATCGTTTCGAATTTCTGCACGGCAACGGCAATGGGCTCGGTCGCGCCGGCAACAATATCAACCTTTAATTCAGCCCGTGCAGGCACCACCACCATGGCCCAGGCCACCAAAACTGCAAATATTTTTTTCATCATTTGTGTAAATCCTTTCCCAACAATACAGCAATTTTATATACATATTCTGAAAAAAGCAAGAAATCACCACCCATTTTCCACCACACACAATCGCCATCACAACCGCCCCCACAGCCGTAATTACAACCGTGTTGACGACCGCAATTACAAATGTATTGACAAATGTCAATACGATGATATAGTCACTTGTAAGTACGGCAGTATTGTCGCCAGTATAGGAGTTTGTGTATGCCAAATGTAATGCAACAATTGTTCATCATGAACATCGAAGCACTGTTAAAGGAATATGCCGCATATCGTGCATTTAACAAATCCGACAGTGTTATAAACATGCGCATTCCACACCCAATATTGGAACGCATAAAAAAATTGGCGGAACAGCAACATGTCCCATACCAATTATTAATATCATCAGTTTTATATTCTTTGGTCAGTGCGGACGCACCATCGCCCGCCCCCCAACAACCAACCCTGGGATACTGATATGGCCACAAAATTACACGAAGAAACATTCAACACACTGCAACACACCAAACATCGTGTGAATGAAAACATCGCCCCCAGTTTATTTCCAACCGCGGACGAATTAAACGACACTGAATATTGGTTATTTTCAGATTTGTATAATCTGTTCGGCGAACAATATATGGGCACGCCCAACAAAATTCCCGACACGTTTTTATCCACAATAAATTTTTCAGAATTCAACAAATTGCCCGCCACAAATCCAGACGGCGAAAAACGCGCCCCAGATTACCATGCGTTCTATAGTGGACACATGGCAACATTTTTCAATGATTACACATTAAAATCGCCACGCGGCACAATTGAAAAACGTGGCGCCATGGACGCAAAATTCACACGCTATGCATGCTGGAAAATTTTACACCCGTGGACACACACCCTGTTCGCGCAGTTATATTTCATGACCCCAGACGCCACATTTGCAGAACTGTACAACGCGTCATATAAATATTCGCGCATATATCAACGCGCGGAATTGGCCGAATATAACAAAACCATCAACGGCATCGCCAACAGACACCACGCCAACATGCGCGAATTCAACGCATCACTGCA
The DNA here is from genome assembly GCA_944392815.1 of uncultured Alphaproteobacteria bacterium. GTDB lineage: Bacteria > Pseudomonadota > Alphaproteobacteria > Rs-D84 > Rs-D84 > Enterousia. Next base: position 53,614 of record CALXXY010000002.1, read on the forward strand.
CAGGGCGTTTTTCTATTCCACCGACCACCACGCAATTATGGACGCGTATAATTTAACCGGCAACATTTTGGACCACATGGGATTATTGTCATTATCCGCCCGCAAAAGCGCCCTGTATCGCACAATTCGCAAATGGGACACAAATAAAAATATGTCATTTAGGCAATTTACCAACCTGTTATATAACGAACTGGTGGACGCACGTGTAAAAATGATTCAGGACACAGGCCGCGCCCCCGAACGCGATATTTCAAAACAATCAATTCAGCAAATCACACGGGAATTACAACAACGGGAACGCGCATTCGTAAATAAATTCGCCTATCAACATCTGCGCCAGGGGTAAAAAATAAAAGGGAAAAAATCGGGCGGCCATTCGGCCGCCCATTTTAAATTACCAATCCATAATAACGTTTTGGCAATTAATAAGTTCCAATCCAGCTGACGACAGGAAAAATTGCAACACCACACCGATACCGAACAGCAACACAAAACCGACCAGCATACCGGTACCCTTTGTTTTCAAGTCATCTAATTTCATATCGGCGGGCTTACTAATATAACCCCACGCCCAACCGGCTATAATGAACGCGGCACCAACAAACGCCAACGTACGTAAAATTTTAAACACGCCGTACATTTGCCCAATCAATGCACACAAACCAGATTCATTGACACCAACGCCCCCGGCGGCCCCAGCCGCCATCGCAGCGCCACCCGCCGCCAAAACAACAACGCCGGCCAATCCAATTTTTTTCAGTATATTTTTCATATAAATCCCCTTTCTTTTCCCTTAATTCTATCATAAATTTTTCCTGGATTCAAGCCCCATCGCCACCCCATCAACATAAAAAAACGGGCAACAAACGTTGCCCGCGTATCCGAACGATTTTGATTACATCGCCGGCACAATAACATATCTGCGTGTCAAAACAGGTTTCGCACATGTGTCACATGAACTTTTTTTCACACTGCATGCGTCACAGGAAACTTTTTCAGCCGCAGGAACCAAAATCTGGCGATCATGACGTGGCGCCTGGCCAAAATTGTCCATGGCATACAAATCCTCACAGCGCGTATTGCGATAAACAATTTTTTTGCCTGTGTCCAAACCACCCACATAGCGCGAAAAATTACGTCCATATTCCCCGGCATAGTAAATACAATCCTGACCATCTTGGGTATAACGGACGCCGCCCTTGTAATAATCATAATAAGCACCACACCCGGCCAGCGATGTCAGCGCGATTACAGAAACCAGAACTTTTTTCATATAATGCCTCTTTTGGTTTTTAATCTGTTATCTCTCTGACATGCTCCCCGATTCGTACTTTAATTGTTGCACAAAAATATTCATTGTCAATATTTTTGTTGATTCGCTTTTTGTATGAATCCGCAAACTTTCCCATATTTTATTATGGGCGCAGATTAAATGATTGTGATATAATTTCCACAAAATATGGGGGACTAATATGGATTACAAAGATTTCGGTTTGGTAAACACAAAACAAATGTTTGCGAACGCACTGGCAAATCACTATGCGGTGCCCGCTTTTAATTTTTACAATATGGAAACTTTGGTCGCCATCGTGGCCGCCGCCCGCGATACGCACAGCCCGGTTATTTTGGCGGTGTCGGAATCTGCATTGAAATATATGGGCGACGACATGCTGCGCGGCATGATTTGGGGATTAAATTTAACACCGAACGAAAATGTCGCATTGCACCTGGATCACGGTTCATCATTTGAATCATGCGTGCACGCAATTGAATTGGGATTTTCATCGGTAATGATTGACGGTTCAAAATTGCCATTTGACGCGAACGCAGACCTTACACGCACAGTTGTCGAATTTGCACATAAATACGATGTTTCGGTTGAATCTGAATTGGGCACTCTGTCCGGCATAGAAGATGAAAACACTCAATCCGCCACGTCCAGTTATACCAACCCCGACGACGTCGTAAATTTTGTAAATAAAACGGGCACAGATTCATTGGCCATCGCAATCGGCACCAGTCACGGCGCATACAAACGCAAATCAGACGACGAAGAATTGCGATTTGACATTCTGGACGCAGTTGCCAAACAATTGCCGGATTTTCCGCTGGTATTACACGGCGCGTCCAGTGTACCTGAACAATTTGTCAAAACAATAAATGAATTCGGCGGAAAAATGACCAACGCCCGTGGCATAGCCCCCGACCAATTACGCCGCGCGGTTCAAATGAACATTTGTAAAATAAATGTGGACAGCGATTCCCGCCTGGCATTCACGGCGGGCGTGCGCGAACAATTGGCCACCCACCCAGAAAATTTTAACCCGCGCGATTATCTGAACGCCGGTCGAGAAAATATATACGCCAATTGCGTGGACGAAATCAAAAACATAATGCAAAGCGGAAAATAAATGTGGTGACAATTGCGAAATGTACCGATATAAAATAAATTAGAACGGTATAAATGCGAAGATTGGCGGGTGTGAAGTGTACAACCGCTATATAAAATAAATTAGAATGATATAGATGCCGACAAAAAATTTGCGTAGTGTATTAAACATACATGAGCAAATTTTTTGTCGGCAGATATGTTATTATAATTTATTTTATTTTGCCCGTTCGACGTATTCCAGGGTCTCAGTATTCACTACGATTTTCTCGCCCTGCTCGATGAACAGGGGCACTTGAACACGAACACCGTTGTCCAAAATGGCCGGTTTGCCGCCACTGTTGGAAACAGTTTGACCCTTTAATGCGGGTTCGGTTTCTTCGACGGTGGCAACGACTGTTTTCGGCAAAGAAACAGATACGGGCTGACCCTCGACAAAATTGACTTTGACGGTCATTTCAGGGGCTAAAAATTTCATCTGTTCACCCAGGGATTGTGCGGGCACTGTGAATTGCTCGTAATCGTTCAGGTTCATAAAATATGCGTCTGTGCCATCAGAATACAGATATTGGCAATCAATATCCTCGACCATTAATTTTTCGACTTTATCTTCGGCCCGCCAACGGTTGTTGTCTTTGTTCCCAGAATCAATATCGCGCAGGTCCGCCTGGACGAATGCACCGCCCTTGCCTGGTTTAACCTTGGTTATGGACATAACGGAATAACGTTTACCATTGTGGGAAATAACCCAACCCACACGCATATCGTTTGCAATATATGAAGCCATAATGATACCCCTTTGTAATTTTTTGAATATTATAAATTTTGCACGTGCCAGCGCAAGCGTTTATTGCGCCGCACGTTTATGCGCCCAATATCTGTCGATACTGTCCATAATGATTTTATCGGCCTGGCTGCGGTCGGCCCACCCCATAACCCGCGACCAAGAATTCGGCTGCAAATCTTTATAGTGTTGAAAAAAGTATTCGATTTTAGAACGCAAAATCGCAGGCAACTGTTCAATGTATTCGGTTGTCATGTAATACGGATCAATATTGTCACGCGGCACACAAATAATTTTTTCATCACCACCGGCCTGATCCTCCATCAGCAATGCGCCGATTGGGCGAACCTCGATAATAACGCCGGGACGCAAAGGCGAATTACACACAACCACGCAGTCCAACGGGTCGCCATCATCGCCCAACGTGCCCGGGAAATACCCATAGTTTGCAGGATACGCCATGGGCGTGTGCAAAATTCTGTCCACACGCGGCAGACCTGTGGCCTTGTCAATTTCATATTTCACATGTCCGTTTTCAGGGACCTCTATTATCGCATTCATATTTTTTGGTGGCTGTTTGCCTGGTGCGATTTCTTCTATACTCATAATCATTAATCCTTTGTTTTCCGGGGAAATATTATCATAAAAAAACAAATTTGCAATTCGAATCGGGCAAAAAAATCCCGCGATTGTTTCGCGGGATTTTTTTACATTGTTTCACATTACATACGCATTGGCATTAACACGAACAAAGCGTCTGTATTTTTGTCGGTCGATTTTATAATTGTCGGCGACAAAGGATCCTGCATTTCCATTTGGAATTTTTCGCCCTCTACCTGGCCGGCAACGTCCATCAGGAATTTCACATTAAATACAACGGTAAACGAACTGTCGCCATTGTATTCCACGTCCAATTCCTGGGTTGCGGTTCCGGCATCTGGGCTGGACGCATTAACAACCAATTTGTTCATGGTAAATGTCAATTGTACAGATTTAGTTTTATCAACACTGGCAACCGACACCAAATCGACAGCATTTAAAAACTGTTTTCTATCCAAAATTGCGATTTTATCGTTGCCCTTTGGAATAACGACACGATAGTTTGGATATTGCGCGTCCACCAATTTGCTGGTCAACGTTGCGGCACCAACTGTAAACCGTGCCTTGGTATCAGACAATTCCACGGTCACATCGTCGACGGTGGCGTCCTCCAGTAATTTGGACAATTCACCAATAACGCGACGCGGCAAAATCACAGCCGGCATTTCCGCACTGCCCGCCGGTGCCGGCATGGCACACAGCGCCATACGCTGGGCGTCGGTTGCGACAGCGGTTAACATTTTTTCTTTGCCTTCGTCAGAAATGTGGAAATAAATCCCGCCCAGATGATAACGCACATCATCGGTTGGAATTGCGAATTTAGTTTGATTGATTAAATGTGCCAAATCCCCGGTTGTCATCTGGAATTTAGTGGTCAAATTACTGCCCGCCATGGCCGGGAAATTTTCCGCCGGCAATGTTGGCAAATGGAACACAGCGCGCCCACTGGACACAACCAATTGATCCCCAGATTGTTTGAACGAAATTTCCGCATCGTCCGGCAATTTACGAACGATATCATACAACATCTGGACCGGCACAGTCGTTTTCCCGCCCAACGTGATATCGGCGGCGACATGTTCCACCAATTCCAAATCAACATTTGTCGCAGACAAAATTAAATCATCTGCAACCTCTATTTTAACATTCATCAATATTGGCAACGTCGCGCGTTTTTCAACGATTGATTGCATATGCCCCAGCGCGCGAATTAACACCTGACGAAACACTGAAAATTCCATAATATGCTCCTGTTAAATCTTTTTCGTCCTACATTCCGTTAAGACGATTTTAACAAAAAAGCCCGATTCGGTGCAAGGGTTATTCCAGGAAAAACAGCATATACAAAAATTTTCTGCGTCAAAAAAGTTATTGTTGAACAGTATCCTGATTTAAAATGCCGTTTACTAAATCGCCAACCGGCACATTTAACCATTCAGGATCATCGCGCTGTGCCGGCGCACCGCGTTTCATGGCCGTTTCACACGGATTGCTGTCGGCCAACCAATTTTCCAACAAATCCCCAGCCAACAATCCAACGCCCGCCCCGGCGACCAAGCCAATCCCGCCCGTAAACGGCGCCAACAATAAACCAATGCCGGTCGCAGACGCAACTTTGCCCGCGACAGCGGCGCCACTGATTTGCACAGTTGGTTCCGCCAGGTTATCTGTTATCTCGATAGAATTCACAACATTGCCCGTCAACGACAGTTTTAATCCCCGCACAGGAACCGTTGTCAACGCCAATTTAATATTTTCGTTCCCCAAATCCAAACTGCCCGCCAGACGAACATTTATCGCATTTGTTTCCAACGCGACACCATTTTGCGTTTCAATCAATCCATTACGCAATTTAGTATTAATCGACACACATGAAATATTTATCTGGTTATATTTCTTTTCAGAACTGAACAAATCAGTAATACTGTGCCGCAACGTGGTCAGGAAATCTGTGCCATAAATATTGGACACCAACGCCGAATGCGCATACCCGCCCGCCGCAGAATAAATTTGCACCGGCCCGGTAATAGTTTGCATAATTTCGGACAAATTCGTTCCATTTGCCTGGACATACATATCAAAATTCACAGGCAATTCAGATATAAAATCGCGAATTTTTATTTGATTTAATAAATTACCAATAACTATGCCGCGCCCTGTGCCGCCCAAATCAATATACAACCGCCCATCAGGATTTATATCCACATTGGCCGCCGCACGCACAGCGCCATCTGCAATCACAGTTGTTGCATCGATGCGCGCATGTCCATTTTCCAATTTCACATGTGCGTCCATATCGCGCAAATTAAAATCACGATAAACTATGAAATTATCCAACATCACATGCAAATCGGCATTAAATTTTAAATATTCAGTCCCATACAATGGAATATCATGAAACACATTTAAATCGCGATTTGGGTGCACCCAACTGCGCCCATATAAATCAGGGAACAATTCCAACAAACTGATTGATTTCGATTCAATTGTCGCGGTCAATTTCGGCAAATCGCCAGACCAATCCACCACACCAGAAAACGCCAAAGTATTTCCGCGCACAGTCAGCGATGAATTACGCAACGTTAATTTTTGCCAATCGTACCCCCCCGCAATATTCACGGACATCGTCGGCATGGGTTGTAAATCCAGATTGAACATATTGCCCAATGCCACGACGTCTGGGATATCACCTTTGATAATAAAATCAATGGGGGCTTTGCTGGTGCCCTCCAGCGCGACATTTGCAATCAATGCGTCACCACCCGTCGCGAACGCTATGCGCACAGGATACACTTTGCGTTCAGCATTATATTTTGAAAACGACACAATAAACGGAAAAACATCACCATCATTACGCAACCAACCACTGTACTCCAATGTATCTTCGCGTGGCATATACCGAATTTGCACCCCATCAATATCATATTGCGTACCCAAAAAATCGGCCGACAAATTTTGAATTTCCAATCCCCCCAGCCCAGACGCAGCAAATGGGAAATCGGCCGGCACGTCAACGCTTTTCCCCGCATCCGTCGCCACATCACCAATATTCGGCACAACGGAAAATTCGCCCCCTGCGTTTTGTTCAACACATATATTCGCATCATAAATTTTTATATTTTGAATTGTTGGTCTGTCCCGAAACAAAGAAATCAAATCCAACGTCACATCAATTTTTTCAGCACTGAACGCGTTTTCGTGGTGTGCCCAATCAGCATTTGGCACGCGCACCCGATTCAATTCAATTTGCGGACGCAACGATAATTTCCACGACACAGCCCCATCAATTTCCACAGGCAATCCAGTTGCGTCCTGTAATACAGTCAAAACACTGCTGCGCAAAGATTCCAAATTTATCTGGGACAACGCGACAACAACCGCCACCACCAGTCCCATCACAAACAGAACCAGTACACGCATTATTTTAAAAAAACTTCCTTTTTTCTGTTTTTTTGCCTTTGCCATTTGTCCCAGCATTAATTTTGTTTACGGCAATTTGAATTCCAAAAATTTAATTACCGGTTGCATAAAATCAGGTATCGGGGCACGCACAGTCATATTTTTACCGGTCCCCGGGTGTTGAAATGTTAACCTATACGCCAATAAAAACAAGTTATTTGTGACCAACAGCGACCGCAGCGCCCCGTCCAACTTTTTATCCACGCCATACAAATCGTCCCCAACAATTGGCGCATGTAAACTTAACGCACTGTGCACACGCAACTGGTGCGTACGGCCGGTTTTGGGCGAAAACAGCACCCACGACAAATGCCCACCGGCACTGGACAACACCCTGTATTCAGTAATCGCACGTTGTGGCCGTTGCCCAGTACCATTATCAATCCGTGCAGGACTGTCGAACACCTGGCCACGCGTCATATAATTATCAATCACCCCGTGCGGTGGACGCACATCGCCATTTAACAACGCCAAATATTCTTTGTGTGCAGTTTTATTTTGGAATTCGTTTGATAACACCTGGGCAGCATTCTGATTTTTCGCCACAACCAAAACGCCACTGGTTTCCCTGTCCAACCGATGAACCAGCGATATTTTGTCATACGGGAACAACGCCGCCGCCATTTTATCCACAGATTTGCGAATACCCGTTCCGCCCTGCACCGCCAACCCAGCGGGCTTGTTAAAAATCACAATATCTTCATCATCATGAATAATGCAACGCCGCAATTCTTCTAAATCAGTCAAAGAAAAACGTGCACCACTTTCTGTTTTTTTATTGGGCACCACGGCATAACTGGCCAAAGTTGGCGGCACACGCACCACGTCACCAGCGCGCAAAATTTCCTGGCCCCGGGCACGGGACGAATTCACACGAATTTGCCCACCACGACACAACTTGTAAAACTCACGTTGGGGCATGGCGGGAAATTTGCGCAAAAACCAGCGCAGCAGTCGCGTTCCATCATCAGTTTTGGAAATTTCGACCAATTCCGCCATATGCACCACCCACGGATTTATTCCCCGTATATTATCTGGACAACGTTTTCACCATTGGGATTCGTACATGTCCCTGTCGCCCCACTTTCCGTACGCCCAGACATAGTATACCCCACAGAATCGGTCCACGCTTTGGCCACCAAAGATTCACAATCGGATTGGGTCAATCCATTAATAGAAACTATGAATTGCCGCGTATTGGACGGATTCACCGAAATTTCATATGTTCCACCATATGGGTTTTTATTCGACATTCCAATCGCCCCGAACACAGTCGCACTGTTTATGCTGGAATAATCGTCATAGTTATTGAAAATCTGGCGCACCTGGGTCACCATTTGCAACACTTCGTCATTAACCTGGTTGCGTTTTTGCGTTTTCATGGCGCTGGATATTGCGGCCACCGCCGCGACAGTTATCACCCCCATAATGGCCAACACGCCCATCATTTCAATCATAGAACGACCTGATTCATATTTCATATTTCAACCTCTATTTGATATTTATTTTTTTATATTCTATCATAAAAGCCATGAATATTCAATTTTCTGATTTAATTGAAAACAGTCCCAATGCCCCAGGCGTCTATAAAATGTACGACGCAGACGGCAACCTGCTCTACGTGGGCAAGGCCAAAAATCTGTCCAACCGATTGAAACAATATCTGGACATATCCAAACTGGAATTGCACAAACAGGTCATGCGCACATTGGTCGCCCGTGTTGATTGGGAAATAACCCCAACGGAATCAGACGCATTAATTTTGGAACAAAAATTAATCAAAACGTTAAAGCCAAAATATAACATCATGCTGACCGACGGGAAAATGTACCCAATGATTGCATTGACCCAATCGGAATTTCCGCGCCTGTTAAAATTCCGCGGCAAAATATCCCAGCGTCGCGATGTATACGGCCCATACCCATCAGTGACGGCATTAAACGAAACAATTAAAACTATACAAAAAGTATGCCGCCTGCGCACATGCACAGACACATTTATGCGCAACCGGGCGCGTCCGTGCCTGCTGTATCAAATCGGCCGGTGCAGCGCGCCATGTGTATTACCCCAAACCGACTATGCAGAAAACGTTGCGTTGGCACGTAAAATTTTAACCGGCAACAGCGAACCAATCATTGCAGATTTAACAAAACAAATGCAAAAATTTTCTGCAAATATGGATTATGAATCCGCCGCCGCGGTGCGTGATAAAATCGCCGCATTAACACAAACGTCAACACGCGGTATACGCCGGAATCGTGCACACAGCGCGAATTTTGATTGGACTGATTCAGTAAACGATTTGGAAAAATGGTTGGGCATAAAAATTGAATGCGCGGGCGTATTTGATAACTCGCACCTGTTTGGTCGTAATCCAGTCGGCGCAATGATAACATTTGGTCACGACGGTTTTATAAAATCTGGATACAGACATTTTAAATTGCGCAACACTGCGGCGGCCGGCAATGACATTGCCATGATGGCCGAATTTGTCCAGCGTGCCACAACACGTGGCCCAAAATTGGATTTAATTGTGGTCGACGGCGGCCCCGCACAATGGAATATCGCACACAAAACAGCGCCCGACATTCCAATACTTGGCGTCACCAAGGGCGAGGTTCGCGATGGCGACGAACATTTCATTATGCCCGACGGCACAGTTTGCCGCGACATACCAAAAGATTCACGCCTGTTTTTATTACTGCGTGCCGTCCGGGACGAAGCCCACCGTTTCGTCATCACGTTTCACCGCACAGTGCGCGCCAAACAAATGACATCGTCCGTTTTGGACGAAATTGATGGCGTTGGCCCAACACGAAAACACGCACTGCTGAATCATTTCGGATCTGTGCGTGCCATCACAGACGCCAGTTTGGACGCCCTGTTGCGCGTACCGGGACTGGGCAAATCTGCCGCAGAAAAAATCTATGCCCATTTTCATTCCGAAGTGATATAATATATACTGCTACAAAGGAGTATATAATGAAATTTTTCGTAAACTTTTTATCAGCGTTTCGCATTGCTGCCGCATTTGCGATTATCCCGACACTGATGTTCGGCCTGTATTGGACAACGTTTATATTATTCGTACTGGCATCAATATCAGATTGGTTCGATGGATTTTTGGCACGTAAATATAACGTATGCACAAAATTGGGCGGCGTTATGGATCACATAGGCGACAAATTATTGGTGGTAAACGCATTAATCATGTTGGCCATCATGACACCAGTATGGTTCATTTTCGTTCCAATCATAATAATGGTTGCCCGTGAACTGTACATCAGTGGCCTGCGCGAATTTCTGGGCACACAAAAAATCGAAATGGCCGTACCAAAGCCCCGCTTTTCCATGGGAAAAATTAAAACAACTTTGCAAATGGTCGCCATCTCGGCATTATTGTTGTTATTTGCATTATCCACAATCATGACAACAACCGACAGCCGTTTTGTCATGTGGTTAATCACAATATTGCCATACATCGGCATGTGGGGTCTGTGGTTGGCATTGGTTGCGTCCCTGTGGTCGGCAACCCAATACACATTTACATTCGCCCAAAAATTAAAACAGATAAAAAAATAACAAATCAAAATCCCGCCACCGGCGGGATTTTTTTGCACAAAAAAACGCGCTATGTGCATGAAATACTGCACACAGCGCGTTTTGTGTTGTATATTAAAACCAGCCCTTCTTTGCGCTTTTTGTGGCGGCAAATTCGGTCAAAATTTTCTTTTGCTTTTCGGTTAATTTGGTTGGCACGGGCATATTAATTTCTATATACAAATCCCCAAACGTGCCCGCACGACGCCCGGGCATTCCATGCCCACGCACGCGCAATTTTTCACCAATTTGGGTACCGGCCGGAACCTTGACCGACAATTTTTTATCGTCAATGGTGTCAACCTCTATTTCACCACCCAATGCCAATGTAGTAAACGGAATATCAACACGGGTTATTAAATCCGCCCCATCACGCACAAATCGATTATCTGGACGAATATGAATATCCAGATAAAAATCCCCAGCCGGCGCGCCGTTTTGTCCGGCCTCGCCCTGGCCCGCCAAACGCAGCCGGGCACCATCTTCGACCCCGGCCGGGATTTTCACGTCCAACGTGCGCGTTTTACGTAATACCCCCGCCCCATCACATTGGGTGCATTTTTTATCAATCTTGTGCCCTGTGCCATTACATTCAGGACACGGCGTTTCCATCGCAAAAAATCCGCGCGACGCACGCACATATCCCGTACCATGACACCGCGAACACGTGGGGGCCTGTTTGCCATCGGCCGTGCCATATCCATGACATTTGTCGCATTCAACATTTGTTGTAAATTTCACAGTATGTGTGGTGCCAAAAAATGCGTCACGTAAATCTATGACAACTTCGTCCAATAAATCGCGCCCGCGACGCGACGCGTCACCACGCGCACCGCCGCCCCCCATATCAAAACCGAAACCACGCATGGCCTCGCGCAGGATATCGTCCATACCGGCGCCACCGCCCATATTAAAATGGAACGCCCCATTGCCAAACGGATTGCCGCCCGCCCCAAACGGATTCGCGCCCGACGCATTGCCCCCCGCGAACGCCGCGTCACCAAATCTGTCATACGCAGCACGTTTCTGTGGATCTTTCAGAATATCAAATGCGTTGTTAATTTCCTTGAACTTTTCTTCGGCCGCTTTGTCGCCAGGATTTCTGTCTGGGTGATATTTCATAACCAATTTATGGTATGCCTTTTTAATTTCATCATCAGACGCATTGCGTGCAACGCCCAAAACTTCGTACGGATTTTTATTCATTTTTCATCTGTCCCAATTTTATCTGTCCCCAAAAATATAAGTATATTTATATAAAAATGCAAGTCCCCACACCCAGCATATTTTCTGGCCCGGCATAAAATTCTTTCACTTGCAAGAATTCTGAAAATGTACTAATAATATTGTGCTATGACAGAACAAAACACACATACATACGACGCGTCAGATATCCAGGTACTCGAGGGCCTGGAACCGGTCCGCCTGCGCCCCGGCATGTATATCGGCGGCACAGATGAAAAGGCCTGGCACCATTTACCAATCGAAATTCTGGACAACTCGATTGACGAGGCCGTCGCCGGCTTTGCCAAAAAAATCACAGTAAATTTAATTGACGCAAAAACAATTGAAATCACAGACGACGGTCGTGGTATTCCGGTTGACGAACATCCAAAATTTCCCGGTAAATCCGCGCTAGAGGTAATTTTAACCACCCTGCATTCGGGCGGAAAATTCAATAATAATGTGTATAAAACCAGTGGTGGTCTGCATGGCGTCGGCAGTTCTGTTGTAAACGCGCTGTCATCTGAAATGATTGTCACAATTTCGCGCGACGGATATGAATGGCGTCAAACATTTTCACGTGGCAAACCCACCAGCAAAATGACCCAGGGTAATCCGACAAAAAACCACGGCACTAAAATCAGATTTACAATTGACGACGAAATATTCGGCGCAAACGCGGTATTTAAACCGATAAAAATTTATCGCATGGCGCGCGCAAAATCATTCTTGTCGCGCGGGGTGCGTGTCGATTGGATTTGCAATCCCGATTTATTGACCGAGGATATGAATATCCCCACCCAAACAGAATTTTATTATCCAAACGGCGTCGCAGATTTTCTGGACGAAAAAACACGGGACAAACCGCGCATTTTGCCAAAAATTTTCAGTGGAACTGTGGATTTTCCCGACGATTCAGGCCGCGTTGAATGGGCATTAACATTTTTGACGGACGAAAACGGTGCGGCGTCCGACGACGGATTTTTTGCATCATACTGCAACACCATCGCAACAATTGACGGCGGCACCCACGAAACGGGATTTAAATCTGCCATCACCCGCGGGATAAAGGCCTATGGGGACAAGGTTAACAACAAATCCGCCACGTCCATAATCAGCGACGACGTTTTTGATTCTGTTGCGGCCATAGTATCGGTATTTTACAAAACGCCGCAATTCCTGGGCCAGACCAAGGAAAAATTATCCAACCCAGAAATTGCCCGCTTTACAGAAAACGCACTGCGTGACCCATGGGAAATATTCCTGGCGTCTGACCCAAAAACCGCAAATGCAATATTGGATTTTGTGGTAAACCTGGCAAACGCCCGCATCAAAACCAAACAGGTCAAAGAAATCGCCCGAAAAACCCCAACTAAACGCATTCGTATGCCGGCAAAATTGGCGGACTGTTCCAAACATGGCGTTGACGGCACAGAATTATTTATAGTCGAGGGCGAATCCGCCGGCGGCACCGCAAAACAGGCACGCGACCGCGCGACCCAGGCAATCATGCCCCTGCGCGGCAAGGTGTTAAATGTTATTTCCAATTCCGACGAACGTTTCAGCGCGAACAAGGAATTAAATGAATTAATCGACATAATTGGTGCCGGCACCGCGCGCGATTGGGACGAATCTAAATTACGCTATGAAAAAATCATCGTTATGACCGATGCCGACGTCGACGGCAGTCATATCGCATCGCTGCTGATGGCATTTTTCTATCAGGTTATGCCCCAGTTAATTTATGGTGGTCACCTGTATTTATCGTGCCCCCCGCTGTATAAATTAACATGCGGCACCGAATCGATATACGTCGACACAGACGAAGAATTGGAAAATTTAAAAAACACTAAATATAAAAATAAAAAAATCGAAATTTCCCGATTCAAAGGATTGGGTGAAATGATGCCCAATCAGTTAAAGGAAACAACCATGTCCCCCAAAACGCGGCGTCTGATACGCGTTGATTTGCCGCCACGCACAGATGACGGTGCCGAAGATACGGAAAAAACCCGCACCATCGTGTCTGAATTAATGGGCAAAAAACCGGAATTTCGATTTAAATTTATCACGGAACACGCCCAGTTTGTCAAAGATTTGTTTGTATAACCCCCGAAATGCCCACATGGGCATTTCATTTTGTCTGCTTCCCTTGACAATTTACAATTCTGTACTATAACTACAAAAAACAAAGGAACACATATGTTATTCAAAAAAAATCAGACCGCTGCGGCGAAAACACAATCAACCCCGACACGCCCCAGCAAAAAATTAAAAAACACATATATAATCAAACAAACTGCATTTATGAACCCACTGTTGTTTGAACATTGCGAAACAACCCCACTGGGCGTAATTGAAAAAAACGGTGAAAAAATGCTGCGCGATAATGGTTGGGGCAAATGCGAACAATTTGTAAACCCCGGCCCCGCCACAATGTATGCCCGCTATCATTACTACATGGACATAATGACAGACACCGAAAAACGCCTGGCATCGACCATAGTTGAATATCTGGACAAAGAAACCCGCACCCCGGTCGCATATATGTATCCAAACGGCGACCTGGTCACAAACAAATACGACAATTTGCCGGATTTAATGGCGCGTCTGAATCATGCCACACGCCGCGACATGACCCAACAAAGCAAAAAACGTACTGAAATGTGGGCGGCAATTATATCGCGCCAAAACCAGAAATAACAAACACCGGGCTTTCGCCCGGTGTTTTTGTTTTCCCCATCTAGTTTTATTGGATACCGACGCGGAACTCGTCGCCCCAGCCGGCAACCACCTGGCCACCAACGGTGCATTGTAAATCTTCGAACCCGTCTTCGACCTGGTTCTTTTTCACCACATTACTTGTTATCAATCCACCTGCTGTCCCCAGCACCACCCCGGCAATGGAATCAGACAACAAACGTGATGTATTAAACTTGCCCTCGTCATTGCGCCACACGGTCAACCGTAATCCAGAACGGATATTTTCCAACGTTGCCGCGGCACTTTCTATACGACTGCGGGACGCAGATTGACTGGCCGCCAATGTTTGCTGATCAATCAACACATTCACCTGGTTAAACATGTTGTTAAACACCACCCGTACAGGATCGCCCGCACAATACGTAAATATCTGATTTATTTGCGCGACAACCTCTGCATTATTGGCATATTGCACAAACAACTGTTGCAAAACCTCTATCTGGTGTTCATCGCATTCGTAATCCTCTTCTGGCGGCTGCACAACATTTTGTACCTCGCACTGTAATGTGGACGGGTTAAATTTCTTGGATTTATCCACACATTCACACATACGTGTGCCACTGTTCCACACAGCAACCGACGCAGGCACATAACAACACGTAATACACTGGCTGTATGTATTACCAGTCAACCCGCCACAGCGTCGCTGCACACACGACTGTGTTGCACCCGGCGTCACTGATTCACCACCATTATTTTTACCTGTATCATCCCCCGTATCACCTTCTTCTGGGGCAGCATTTTCCACACACTCCTGACTTGCAGAATCGTATGTATATCCATCATCTACACAAGAAATCATCAAACACGCATCGCCACTATACGCATTCACACCATCGTAAACAGGTTTATCCGTCGTTGCATGGATTTCAACTTTAGTATTTTTTGCACTTTTATTTTGTATATCACTGTCTGTACATGGCAACAAATCTATCTGTTCCCAGCTGTCCACAAACAATTGTGTTCTGCATCTGAAAACATCAGATCCATTTGATACAATTATACCATTCGAACATTCATAATTTTCGCCCATTTGATAAGTATCACATTCCAAACATGTACCATCTTCGAAATATAAATATTCATTAGCAGAATAATTTTTTGCAATTTTTCCACCTAAATTTTGTCCTATGATATAACCGCCAACACCCCCCATGATATATCCAGGCACCCCGAGCGCCAATCCTAAATGCGTTCCCGCTAATCCACCACCCAATGCCGCAAACGTAGTCAATGACGTACGAGCACCACAACGCGTCGTCGCATAACATGACTGCGGAAATGGTTGCGCCGCAAAAACCATTTCAGGCAAAACAATCATTGACAATAAACACGCAAATAAAAACTTTTTCATAATATTTCCCTCCTGCATATGGGAAATGTCCCACATAATCATTATGATAATTTTACCACAAAATTCGCGTATTTCCAACAGCGAAATTCCACCGCCACAAAATTATCATGCTTAATTATTTGCAATCGGCAACCAATTGATTAATTTGCGCAGCCAAAACCAAATCTGTTTTTTGTAATTTTTCAATTTGCGAAATCGCATACACAACTGTGGCATGGTCACGATCGCCACACACACACCCTATTTCAGTCAACGACATATTTGTCGCATTTTTCAAAACCACCATCATAATCTGACGCGCCAACACCAGCGCACGGCTGCGACCACGGCCACACACAGCATCATACGACACGCCCAATTTTTCACACATATGACGGACCATCGCAATTGGTGTTTTTGATTTTTGCAATGTATCGGCCAACAAACGTGTTGCAACGTCCATTGTCACGGTTTCACCCATTAATTCAGAATATGTTTTTATTTTCATTGCAACGCCGGCCACCAAATGCCCATCACCCGCAATACGTGCCGCAATCGCGTCCGCCATTTCACCGGCAACACCCGCACGCATTAACATAACGCGTTTCACATGATTGTTCGGCGCAACAACATCAGCCACCAACCCAGACGCCAACAAAGATTGCACACGACGATCAAATCCTGTCAAATTACCCGGCGCAGCATTCGCAGTCAGCACAACATTTTTCCCCGCCACACGCAAATCCATCACCAATTGTGCAAATTCTTCGCATGTGGCGCGTTTGCCGGACAACTGCTGAACATCGTCCAAAATAAATGTATCGCAATTACGGCAAAAATCTTTGAATGCGAAAACAGTTCTGTCATGCAAACTGCGCGCGAATTCAGAAACGAATTGCCCACCAGACATTTTAACCACACGCCCGGCTGTGGCATTTTCAATGCAATCTGCCAACAAAGTTTTCCCGCAACCCGCCGGCCCATAAATAAACAGCGGGGAAAAAGATACCACGCCCGCCGCTATTTTTTTACACGCAGATAAAACGAATGAATTTTCATCACAACAAACGAACGAATCGAACGCGTGCACGTCTGTGGTTGACGCAGTTGCACCCGCCGGGCTGTATGATTGCAACGCATTGTCGTTTGCAACCGGCGCCGGTGCCACCGCCGCGCCGCGCACAGCAATTTCCAAACCCAAACCGAACTGGGCCGCAACGTCCATCAAAACTTTTTTATGTACAGAACCGATAAAGTCAGCAGAAAATTGATTTTGCGCAGTCAGCACCAACACATTATCACAAACATCAAATTGCAGCGGTGAAATCCAGGCAGTAAATGTTGCAGAATCCATTTTCGCGGCGATTGCCCCCCGGATTTGGTCCAAGTTTGTCATTGTTTTCATCGCCGCTGTCTGCATCATATTGTTCCTCCTTTCCTTCCCTTCAAAGAGTTCCGTCAAATGCGTCAGAGTATAAAAATCACCTGCACATAAACGCTAAATTTTACTTCGGCATGCACCTATCATAAAAATTTAGTGTTTATGTTAGTCCTACTTTTAAACCCCTCTCGCTTTCTTGGTGATTGATGTGACATCAATCGTTTTGGATACGTCAAATAAGTTAAATGATAATTTCCTGTTTGCAATCAATTCTTGGTCAAATTCAAAACATTTATTTTTTGACAACGATTCGTTTTTTTCCCTGTTTTCCGCGCTTTGTATATACAATGTATATACATCTATTTTTTTATGCGCGCACATAACCGCCGTCAACTTTGCGCACTAAACCCCGCAATTCCAGCACAACCAATTCTGCTTTTATTTCCGAAACAGATTTTTTGACAATTTCTGACAATACAGATTCAGACACAGGAATTATTCCCAACGCGTCCAAAACAGAATTTTCAGATGTTAAATTTTTTTCATTTTTTTGTAATTTTGATGAATTTTTTTCTGTGCTGAAAAAATCTGTAATGCCACAACACAATTTTGCAGCCCCAGTTTTTATCAACGAATTCGGCCCAGCCGCCCGGGAATCCAACGGGTGCGACGGAATCGCCCAAATTTCGCGCCCCGATTCGATTGCGAATCGGGCGGTTGTCATACTGCCAGATTTTAAATCGGCCTCGCCCAATATCAATTTGTTGGCGATTCCGGCAATCCATCTGTTCCGTATAACAAAATGTTGCGCCAATGGCGCGGCACCCACAGGCATTTCGCTGACCACGGCCCCGCGCGCCACAATTTCCCAATACAGCGATTCGTTTTCGACCGGCCATATATTATCCACCCCGCCCGCCAATACGGCGATTGTCTGGGCGTCACCCGCCGCACGCAATGCCCCCCGATGTGCCGCAGTATCAGTTCCCATCGCCATACCAGATACAACCGCCACACCATGCGCGGCAAATCCATTTCCCAATTCAGACGCGATTCGTATTCCAGCCGCGGTCGCATGACGTGTCCCCACTATTCCAACCGTTGGCCGCGATAATACGTCAACATTTCCACGCACACTTAACACAGGCGGGTGATTTTTTATTTCCCGCAGCGCCGCGGGATATTGTTCCATATCATCACATATATAATATATACCCAACCTTTGGGCGGTATCCATTTCACGCATAACCGAATCGCGAATCGCCACGTTTGATTGCAACGTTTCTGCAGCCGCCGCCACCCCACCAAATTTTTGAATTAAATCATTATATTTCGACGGTCCAATCCCAGGCGTGCGTAAAATCAACAACCGATTAAATAAATCTTCTGTATTCATGGCAACACTATAAAAAATTACCCATATATATTAAAAGTACTATTTTAATAAAAAATCCCGCGATGTGTCGCGGGATAAATCTCATTCGCACAATTTTATTTCGCTGTATTTAACAGCAATTCAAAATTGTACTGACTGCATTCTGCCGGTTTTCCATCACCCTGCCACTTGTCACACGCGTCCTGCAAATCTTTCAGCGCACTGATAAACTTGTTAAATTGTGCAGAATCCTGATTACGCAACGCGCGCAGTTGCGCTTCTAACTGTGCATCGCTGCCCTCGGCATATTGTTTTTGCCCCATAACATCGCCGCCAATCAGACGATTTCCAAACAATTCCATGGCACCAACCCCAACGCCAACACCACCAACAACACCACCAACAGTCGCCCATGTGCGCCCCGAACGTTTGGCGTCCAAAATACGTTGCCGCAGAACATCTGCATCGGCCCAACTGCCACAGGTAATAGTTTGCCCCATTTGATAATAACGTGTTGGAACATCGGACACATCGATTCTGGCATCAGACGAGGTCACCCCAACCAACACAAAACAAACGTTGTTTTCAGGATTATTAACATCTTCGACCATGGTTGCGTAATTAGACGTATTGCTGTACCGCGACGCCCAAACAAAGGTATTACCAACCCCGATATTATTACTTAAACATGCCTGTTTTTGGCGTTCAATTTCGGCCAACACATCGTCATTATCATCGCCGCCGGTACCGCCCTGATTATCATCGCCGGTATTTCCAGAATCGCCACCGCCCGACACACCACTATAATCCGTCGCCGGCACACGCACACTGGATTTATCGACCACTGCGGCCCCAGCCCCAGCATTTGCCATATCAGAAATTTGATTGGTTGACGCAGTTGCGCGCGGTGCACTCATCACCATCTGTGACGTCATAGACCGCCGCGATTGCCCAGCGGACGTCACCGCCATCGCCGGCACAGTTATCAAACAAATCGCAACCCAGGAAATTAATTTTTTCATCTCTCGTCCCCACTACACTTTATGCCATTATACCACAAAACGGGCAAAAAATAAAGAATAAAAGCACTAAAACAACACGCCGCAAACGCGGCGCACATTAAATTATTTTTTCCACTTCCATTCTATTTTGGATTCCGTCCCACGCACCAGTCGGCCGATATTCGCCCTGTGACGCCACAAACACAGCAACGCGATTGCCAAAAACGGCCACCCAACATTTACATCTATGACAAAACCCAACACCGGCATCAGGCAAAATGCCACCACCGCCCCCAGCGACGAATACCCCGACGACAGCGCCACAATCAGCCATTCCACACCACAAATAACAAATGCCAACGGCGACACAGACAACAACACCCCAAACAGCGAAGATATTCCCTTGCCCCCGCGAAAACGCAACCAAACCGGATAGCAATGCCCCACAATCGCCGCAAAACCGCACCACGCAGCAAACGCCACATCGCCCACAGCATAACCGATACAAACCGCGGCAATGGCCTTGGCCATATCCAGAATCCATGTTGCCGCCGCTAAACGCAACCCACCAACCCGCAAAACATTTGTTGCGCCAATATTACCACTGCCAACCTGGCGAATATCGCCATGACCTGTGATTTTGGTTAAAATCAACCCCATCGGAATCGATCCCAATAAATAAGAAATTAGCAACGCACCCACCGCGATACACACAAAAGAAACTGATATCATTTTATTTTTCCTTGATTTTATGTTTGTTTTCTATAAAATATCAAAAAACATTGCTAAATAAAAGGAAAATAAAGTGGCAAATCACAAGTCATCTAAAAAAAGAATTTTGGTTACGGAAAAGAAAAACGCCGTAAATAACTCTCGTCGCAGCGTGGTGAAAACCGCCGCAAAAAAAGTATTGGTTGCCGTTGAATCCGGCGACAAAGCCGCGGCCACAGCCGCTATGCGCAACGCAGAAAGCAAAATCATGAAATCAGCGGGCAAAGTTATGCCGAAAAAACGTGCCGCACGCAAGATTTCACGTCTGACAAAACGCGTTGCCAAAATGGCGTAATAATTCAAAATTCCAAAAAACGGGGCCCCGCCCCGTTTTTTTATTCCGCGCTTATGCGCGGGATTTTATTACCGTCACGGGCTAAAGTTCCCCTCTGCGGAGGGGTGGCGCGCTTTGCGCGACGGGGTGGTCATTGTGGCCATTGTACCCCACCCCCCGACGGTCTGACGACCGCCACCCCCCGCCCTGGAACCACCCACGCAAACTATGTTTGCGCGGGGCCCGGTCGGCGGTGGGCATTCAGGTGCGACGATGTTCGGGCACTCTATTCCCTGTCATTCCCGCGCAGGCGGGAATAGGGTCTATTAAATTCGTATCGCAGATTTTGTAATAATAAAAACACAACACAGAATTATTTCCCCGATTAAATAACTAATAACAACCCAAGCCCTATTCCCGCCTGCGCGGGAATGACAAGTTAAGAGAGTAAGCGCGTTTTCTTGAATGCTCTATCTCCAATGGAGGGGAACCGGGGACGCACCGTCGCGGGCTAAAGTTCCCCTCTGCGGAGGGGTGGCGCGCTTTGCGCGACGGGGTGGTCATTATCTACACTCTACACTCTACACTCTAATAAAAAACGGGGCACCGCCCCGTTTTTTATTCCATACTGTCGTCGTATACGGAATATGTTGTGCCGTTATAATTTATCTTTAATGGGCCGTCAATGCTCGTGCTCATGTTGCCATAGAACACGTCGCCGTTAATCCCAACGTGCAGTGCGCGATCTGTTTTCTTGTCACTGCGCAGATAAATCTTTTGTGAACCTATGTTCAACACGCGGCCAAAATCACCCAAATTTATAAATACGCACAAAACTGCTGTCGCTGGCGCCGATTGAACCACTGCCACCCGCGCGAAAATATTATATTTTTGTTCCGGCAAAAACGAACAAAAAATCCCCCATTCGGGGGATTTTTTAATTCAACGGCGCACCCCAATGTTGCTGTATGGTGCGTTCGGCGTCCATCGGGCTGACCAACACCTGGGGCGTCAAAATCACAACCAGCACATCACGCGTGGCGGACGTTTCGCGCGACCCAGACAACGCCATAAAGTCCGGATCACCCAATCCATAACGCGTATCGTTGCTTTCCTGTTTTTCAAACCCAGACACAACCAGCATTTGCCCAGATTCCATAATAACCTCTTGCATGAAACTGCGTTCTTCGACCTCGGGCAATTGCAGGGTCACTTCGCCAATTGTCTGGGTTGACATACGCAACAATTCACGCACAGACATTCTGAACAACAGCAAAATTTTGCCATTTTCCAAAACATTCGGCAACAGTTGCATTGAAAAACCTGTTTCCAAATCGTCCTGGTCAACGGTACTGGATTCAACAGTCGTGAAATTACGCGATTCAAAACGTTTAATATATCCAGTTGTACGGGTGTTATTCACAGGCGCGACACGATTATTACGCGTTGTCACACCAACGTTTGTCACCAAAGAAACCTTGCCCTGTTTGGCCAACGCCTGAATCAACGCGTTTGTCCCGGCCAATCCAGACAAAGACCCATTTTGAATTTGATCCTGGGTATATGCACCGTCCACAGTGCTGCTGCCCTCTTGATGGGTGGCGCCGGTCATTGCGGACACAGTATTTGACAACACCGCGATGTTCATCGAACTGGCATCTGTATTCGACAGATTATTTTTCGGATTGGCAACGATATTCAGCCCAGACGCCGAATTAATCGCCGCGGCCAAATTCAACCCAAACGCAGAATCGTTGGAAATCGACACCTGTAATACTTTGACATCAATTGTCACCAGTTGCGACAACCGTTTATTTTGACGAGCAATATAATCACCCACACGTGCCAACGTTGACGGTGGCGCTGTCACAGTAATCGTGCCCAAACTGCGTGAAACTGTAAACGACGAATTATTCGCATCGCCAATGATTGTTTCCAGCGCACTTTCGATTTCGTCCCATTCCTTTAACGTGGATTCCAAAGACACCGCATTACCGTCGCTGGTTTCAACTGCTGTCTGATACGATACGTCCGTCCCCAGCGCATACAGCGTAAATGTTTTTGTTTCTGTTTCATAAAACACAATTGACGTTTTGTCATAATACCACAGCAAATCTAAATCCGTCGCGATTTGCGACAACAGCCCAGACAAACTGCCGGTATATGCAACATTAATTGTTTTCTTTAATTTTTCAGAATCTATTTGATTATCAATTTTAACCGGAATCCCAGTAATTGACGTAATATCATTTGATAATGCCGTCAACGTCACAGGCGAATTCAACAAAATCGTAATTCCCGTACTGGATTCAAATTGCGATGGCAAATTATTGCGATGCGCCAACACAGTCGACGACGCACCCAACCAAACACCTTCGGACATGGAAACAGTGTCGCCACTGGCAACCTTGGCCGGGGGATTTTTCGACATTTCAAACGCATCGTGTGCATTGATAAAATCCTGGTCCACAGATGCCGCAACCTTGGCCGATTCCTTGGTGGCGCACCCCGCAACCAGCAGTCCCAAAACGCCACACATAAATAAATATTTCATCGGATTGGTCATTTTTTTGTTCTCCTCGGGTCCCATGCAAATATGACTATTCTTCTGTTGTTGAAATCACCAGAACACGATTGCCCTTGTAAAATTTCGCATACGGAATTGGTGTCGCGCGCGCAAAATTACGCACCAACGCAGATGCCACATCGACAAAGCGTCCCTTGAACACAGCGCTGGCCTCTATGGGATATTCGCGCGATGTCGCCCAAACCAAATCCCAGCCCTCTTTATTACACCAATCTTGCAAAACCTGGCGCAAAGTTTGCCCATTGGCAACAACCCACGAACGCACCTGGTCGGTCAGGTTAACTGGTGCCTCGGCATCAGCAGAAATATCCACCGCAATTTCCGCATCCAGCGATTCCGCCTGCTCGTTGGCGGCGGCGATTTCTTCCTCACTCATGCCGAACTTGGCCATAAATGCCTCGTACCCATCGCGATAGTTATTACAATCCTGGCGTCCGCTGCGCGACACAGACAACACGGTACCCCCGTCGTCCTCCAGCATTTCACGGGACAGCAACGGCATTTCGGCGCCACTGGCACACGGGTCGTCAAACCCGGCCGGCACCTGGGATCCATGCAACATATTTGCGCCACCGGACCACCCGTTAAAATCACCGTCCGTCATGCGCCCCAGATTGAAATTATTTTCCACAACCAAATCCGCACCAATTTTTGACACAATGCGAATATTATCATCATTTTCGCCGCCCGAACATGTGCCATCATCGCACGCAATCGCAACATCAGCGTCCGACCCCGCGATTGGCCACACAGGAATTTCATTTTGAACATTCACATCAACCGTTTGCGTTTCCGTCACGATTGGGGTTGTGTCATAGTAAACCTCGGACGTGACGATTTGGGGCAACTGTGTTTCTGCGGCAAAACAATATCCGGCCGCGGCTGCAAACATTGCGACAATTAAAAATTTGCGGAACATAAAAACTTCCTTTCCTGAATGTGTTATTACATTTATTACATATTATTATAACAACTTGACCGAATCTGTGCAAGACGAAAACGCACCCCCGCAAAAGATAAAATCGCACGAATCGGCAAAAGATGCTATACTGAACCAGATAACAAAAAATCATATGGGGTTATATATGTCAGAAACGTTAATTATTGCCGGAATTGCCGTTGTTTTATTGATTCAATTTGTATTGCTGTATTTTGCATTTACTGCGAACACACGCATGCGCGACATATCAAAAACATTAACGTATCAGTATAACTTGATTGTAAAAATCCAATCTGTATTAAAAAATAAATCTGCGACAAATGCCGTCGCTGAAAATTCAGAAATGATTTACCAGGATTTATTACAAAATCTGATTCCGATTATGGCGGCAATTGACATTATGCCCCGCAATACGAATGAACACCCACTGTGGCGCGCATTGGGCGGCATTATGGACGAATACGCAAAAAATCCATTTGCATTGGAAAAATTACGCAGATGTATAAAACTGGACGCGGAAATCGCCCGCAGTGTCGACAACTATATGAACCGCGCGGACGCATTTTTGCACCACTTGACGACCACAGATCCCGATGGCATACTGGCTGGGACATTTACAGACGGTCTGTTGGGGCAATCATTAACATTTTTTGCCCAGGCAAAACAACTGGCCGCACAAACAACCGAACAATAACAGATGCCCAGGTTATGTGAAAAAACTATTCGTGAAATATCTGCCGCCCGTGATGAACCCGCGTGGCTGCTGGATTGGCGCATGGCGGCATTTCACGCATGGAAAAAAATGCAGGAACCACACTGGGCGGAAATTGACTATGCGCCCATTAATTACGATGAATTAAATTACTATAACGAACCACGCCCAATTGATAATTCAGACCTGCGGGAAACATATGAAAAAATGGGACTGCCGGAACGCGAACAAAACGCATTACTGGGCATGGCAACGGACACCGTCATCGACAGTCGTTCTGTTCACACATCATACACAGACGAATTAAACAAATTGGGCATAATATTTCTGCCGTTTTCAGACGCAGTCAAACAACACCCCGATATCGTCAAAAAATATCTGGGCACAGTCGTCCCCGCCACGGACAATTTTTTCGCGGCCCTGAACGCGGCGGTATTTTCAGACGGCACGTTTGTATACGTGCCACCAAACACAACCTGCCCCATTGATTTGGCCAGTTATTTCAGAATCGAAACGGCCAAAATCGGCCAATTTGAACGAACATTAATAATTGCGGACACTGGCGCCAAATTAAGTTATATGGAGGGCTGCAGTGCCCCCCGTCGTCCCAACCACCAATTACACAGCGGTGTTGTGGAAATCATCGCGCACGCGGGCGCAACTGTAAAATACGCCACTGTGCAAAATTGGTATGCCGGCGATTTATCCAACAAAAACAAAACATCGGGTGGCATATTAAACTTCGTCAC
This sequence comes from uncultured Alphaproteobacteria bacterium, assembly GCA_944392815.1. Lineage (GTDB taxonomy): Bacteria > Pseudomonadota > Alphaproteobacteria > Rs-D84 > Rs-D84 > Enterousia. The sequence goes on from CALXXY010000002.1 coordinate 79,556, forward strand.
AAAACGCGGCAAATGCGATGAAAACGCCCACCTGGATTGGACCCAGGTTGAAATTGGCGCGGCCATGACATGGAAATATCCGTCCACTGTTTTGGCGGGCAATGGCGCCCAATCTGATTTTTATTCATTGGCCATAACCCGCGGCGCGCAACAGGCCGACACAGGCACCAAAATGATTCACATTGGCGATAACACAATATCTAATATAGTATCCTATGGCGTGGCATTGGACGCATCGCGCCAAACATTTCGCAGTTTGGTCAGTTTTACCGGTCACAACGGAAAAAACGCATCAAAATGCGACACGCGCCTGATTGGGTCAAATGCGGTGGCAAACACCCTGCCAACAATCGTGCATGGCAACGCTGATAATCAACAAAGTCACGAGGCCACCACCGGCGCCATCGACATACACCAATTACAATTTTTAATGGAATCAGGAATTGATGTCGACACAGCCACCGCCCTGATAATCGGTGCCGCGGCTGCGCCTGTTATATCACGATTACCGATGGAATTTTTGGTTGAATCAAAACAGTTAATTCAAATGGCATTGGAACGAAAATGAAAAAAAATTATATTTTGGAAATAAAAAATTTATCAGTGTCACTGAACGGCAAACCATTGCTGACGGACATTAATATGTCGGTCGCGCAGAATGCGCGTCATCTGTTGGCGGGCCGGAACGGTTCGGGCAAATCCACCCTGGTCGCCGCGATATCCGGCAACCCGGAATATACAGTTGACAACGGCACTATCATTTTCGATGGCCGCGATATAACCCACGAAAACACAACCACGCGCGCATTGTTGGGGATTTTTGTCGGCGCACAAAACGTGCCCGAAATTCCGGGGTTAACGGTGCTTTCTTTCCTGAAACACAGCGCGTCTGCACACCATCATTTTAACACAGGTCGCGATTTATCCATGGGCGAATTTTTAACCCAACTGGAATCTGTACGCACAAAACTGGACATTCCCAAAGAATGGCTGAATCGCAGTATCAACGTCGGTTTTTCTGGCGGTGAACGGAAACGATTAATGTTATTACGCCTGATGATGACCAATCCAAAATTTGCAATATTGGACGAACCTGATTCCGGGGCGGACACAACTGTCCAGCGGCAAATTGTGGACACAATACGCGAAATGCACGACACAACATTTTTATTCATCAGCCACCAAAAAAACTTTACAGATTTAATTCAACCGTCGGACATTACAACTTTGTCGAATGGCAAAGTTATGATAAAATAACCATAATGACATTATTTTAATGGGGGAAAATATGGCACATAAAAAATCACAATCTGTTTTGTCATGGACACTGTGGCACCCGATAAAATTCGCGTTGATTGCATTTGTGTTCATTGTGTTGATTACAGCATTATTGGGCATATTTAACACAGGTGACGTCGGTTGGCCGATTTCTGCCGGGGTATTAACGGCAATTTTGTTGGCGGCACTGATAACATTCCGCACAATGCCACGCACCAACATGGACAGAACAGGATTTGTCGCACTGAATAATTTACAAATTCCAATCGTCACAACTTTGTTTTTAATTTCAGCATTGGCCATAGACACATATCGACATCAAATCACCACACAATTAACATGGCTAAGCATTACAAACAACGCATTATTAATAGCAATCATAATATTGGCGGGATTATTTTATATGTACCTGTGCGGTGTATTTTTCACAAATGTGTATGCGAAATATTTACGCTGTCGCGATATGGGCCTGGCACCATGGAAAATTATTTGCTCTATGCCATTTGGGTTCGGATTACTGTGGATACCGGGATATTTTCTGGCCGATAAAAACAAACCAACACCGGCCGTCACCATAAACACAACATGGTATTCTAAATTTACCAATTGGCTGGCCGCATCGCCGGCATATACAACATTGGCGTTTGTGCTGATTACAATTTATTCAGGTTTTTTCTATGGTTTTAATATGGCAACATTGACCATGATATCGGCGGTCATATTCGCATTATGGTACCGTATTGCCGGCCTGTCATCGTTCAGGGGTCACATGAAAAAACAATATCCATACGTTGCAATAGTGGCAAATATTTTGACCATTATCGGCCTGATGATATTTTTCACTTCATCGGTAAACTCGGCCGCAAATATCGCAATGAACATCAGCGATATTGCACCAACAAACGTACAGTAAAAAACGCGCTGGATACACGCCCACGCGGCACACAGGGGGAACAACATGAACGGAATAATATTATTTATCGCATTAATTTTATTTTTGTGGTTGGGGCGTTCTATTTTAATTCCATTACTGGTGGCAACATTTTTGTGGTATTTAATCAACGCAACCGCCACATACGTGCGTAAATTGTTCCCATTTAATAATGATGACGCACGCGCCGCCCGTCCAATTGCCGCACGCGCATTTGATTGGACATCAAATATTTTATCGGTATTGGCCATGTGTGGGTTGCTGTATTTCTTTGCAACACAAATTCAGCCGATGTTCCGCGAATTGGTGGTGGCACTGCCCGAATTACAACACAAATTCGTGCAATTTGGAAATTATCTGTCACAGTCATTGGGATTGCGCTTTGACGCGGGCATGATACCAAACATAGCCAACATAGCGGCCGGCATTGGCGCGTCTGTCGCCGGCATAGTAACATCCACGGGCATGATTTTGGTATACATGATATTTTTATTCGTGGAACAAAGTACATTTAACAAAAAATTTTCCGCATTAATTACAAACAAACGCGAATATAAAAAGGCCCGCTTTATCGTCGACAGCATTGACGACAATATGAAAAAATATTTATTTATGAAAACATTGCTGTCGGGAATCACAGGCGTGCTGTCATATTTCTGGCTGCAAATGATTGGTGTTGAATTTGCAGGAATCTGGGCATTTATCGTATTCGTCACCAGTTATATTCCAACAATCGGCGCAATCGTTGCGTGTGCATTGCCAATATTGTATTCATTGGTGACCGCCCCATCATTACAGCAACCATTATTAACGGCCGTTGGATTGATTGCACTGCAAATTATATTCGGCAATATATTGGAACCAAAATTAACGGGCAAAACTTTGAACCTGTCGACACTGGCGATATTAATAAACCTGGTATTTTGGGGAATGATTTGGGGCATTGCCGGCATGTTTTTCAGCGTACCGTTATTGGTGGCAATATTCATCATCACCGCCCAATTTGATTCCACACGTTGGATTGCGGTATTGCTGTCCGCGGACGGTAAAATCCCGGATAAAAACGAAGAATAAAAAACGGTGCTATGTGCACCGTTTTCGCCATTTTTTATTATTTCAAACGACGTATAACCGCAATCGCATTTTCCAAAATCATACGCGCAGATTCCGAATCCAACCCGCGTTTTATATCAGAAATCCGAACCCGTCCCATATTTTCCTGGGCGGCATTACTGGTCAAAGTTTCATCAATAAACGCAACCGGCAAATCGACGTATGTGCACAGTTCCGCCGCACACGCGCGAACTGCATCGGTTGTATCGGACGCAGTTCCGTCCATTCGCAATGGCAACCCAAACACTATACCAACAACATTTTCTGCAGCGGCACAATCTGCAATCTGACGCGCAATGGATTTTTCGCCCCGCCCCGATAAAATAGCGGGTCGCACAAACACAAATTCACGCGACGCGTCCGACACAGTAATCCCCGTGCGACGTGCGCCCCAATCAACACCCAATATGCGCCCAGCGCGCGGAAAATCGTTGAAATTCGGCAAAATCATTGTATAATTTCCCCTGATGTTTTATAGATTATAAACAGAATAGGATTCAAAATGGCATTTAGCAAGCAACAATTAAAAAAATTTGCTGATTTAATACGAATTGATATATCGGACGAAAAACTGGAACAAATGAATATTGATTCAGTTATCGACTGGCTGGACAAATTACAAAAAATCGACACAACGGGCGTCGACCCAATGTTAAACCCGGCCGAACACAAACTGCCCCGCCGTACGGACGTTGTGACCGACGGCAACATTCGCGATGCAGTTTTGGCAAATGATCCGGACACAGCCGGCGTATCACGCGGCTATTTCGCAGTACCAAAAGTAATGGACGAATAAAATGATTGATTTAACAATTACCGAAGCATTAGAAAAATTAAAATCGCGTGAAATCAGCGCAACAGAACTGACACACGCATATTTGGAACGTATTGAAAAATATGGTGCGGATTTAAATTGCTATATAACAACGACGCCCGAACGTGCCCTGGCGGACGCGGCCGCGTCCGACGCACGCTATGCCGCGGGCAATCCATTGCCTCTGGACGGGATCCCCATCGCGATGAAGGATTTATTTGCCACACGCGGCATTCGCACAACCGCCGCGTCACGCATGTTGGAAAATTTTGTTCCACAATACGAATCGACCGTATCGCAAAAATTTATCGACGCCGGCACAGTCCTGCTGGGCAAAGCGAACCTGGACGAATTCGCAATGGGCACATTCAGTAAAACAAGTTTCTTTGGCGCACCCATAAATCCATGGCAAATGGAACGCAAATTAACAGCCGGCGGTTCATCTGGCGGCACAACCAGTGCGGTTGCGTCCGGCCTGGCCATTGGCGGCACGGGCACAGACACGGGCGGTTCGATTCGTTTTCCGGCGTCCATCACCGGCCTGGTCGGAATGAAACCGACATACGGCCTGTGCAGTCGTTGGGGCTGCGTTGCATTCGCGTCCAGTTTGGACACCCCCGGCCCAATCGCCCGCACGGTTGATGATGCTGCGTTATTATTAAGTGCCATGGCCGGCCACGATCCAAAGGATTCAACCAGCGCTGATGCCGGATTTCATGCACATACACCGCTTTCACCAATTTTGGGTGACGGGAAAAAATTGCGTATCGGCATAATCAAAGAATTTGCCGACGTTGAAATTTCACCGGACATGAAACGCATATTTGACGCACGTGTTGCCGATTTAAAATCATTGGGCGCAGACGTCGTCGAAGTATCCATACCAAACATTTTGGACGCATTGGCGGCATACTATATCATCGCCCCGGCCGAGGCATCATCAAACCTGGCGCGCTATGACGGCATGCGTTATGGCCTGCGTGTGGACGGCACTGATTTAATCGACACATATAAAAAGACACGCGCCGCCGGTTTCGGGACCGAAGTTCAACGCCGTATGATTATTGGCACGGCCGTGTTATCCAGCGAATCGTACGAGGTTTATTTTATGCAGGCCGCACGCGTTCGTCGCATGATAGCAGACAGTTTCAACGCCGCATTTGAACAGTGCGACCTGATACTGTGCCCTGCGGGCGCAGGCACCGCAATGCCATTGGATTCAGATTTAACGCCACTGGAATATTATGCGTTGGATTTGTTCACAGTTGCGATGAACCTGGCCGGTGTGCCGGCATGCAGCGTACCGGCTGGAATCGCCGAAAACGGTTTACCACTGGGCATGCAGGTTGTCGGTCGCCGCTTTGACGATATGCGCGTTATGCAATTGGCAAAACATATCGAACAATTCGCCGGCGTCGATAATCGTCCAACAAAAATAATGGGGAAATAAAAAATGGTGGCCAGAAGTGGAATCGAACCACTGACACAGGGATTTTCAGTCCCTTGCTCTACCAACTGAGCTATCTGGCCAACGTGAGACGAATAATAAAGTACCAAACGACAAAAAGCAAGGAAAAATAAAAAATGTTTACGATAAAGGGCAAAACAACAGATTGGGAATTGGTTATCGGACTAGAAACGCATATAGAGGTTCTGTCCCACAGCAAACTGTTCAGCGGTGCGTCCGCGGACTATAACCCGTCGATTTCCCCCAATACCCAGGTATCAATGGTTGATGTCGCCATGCCTGGCATGTTGCCGGTATTAAACGAATACTGCGTTGAACAGGCGATTAAAATGGGACTGGGCCTGAATGCAGAAATATCCCGCCGCAGTAAATTTGCCCGCAAACAATATTTTTACCCTGACCTGCCCCAGGGATATCAGATTTCCCAACCGGCCGAAGAACCACCAATCGTTGGCCGCGGCTGGGTTGAAATTATGGGTGATGACGGCAACCCGAAAAAGATTTTAATCGAACGCGCACATTTGGAACAGGACGCCGGAAAATTAAAACACGATATGCACCCAACAAAATCATTTGCGGACTATAATCGTACGGGTGTAGCCCTGTTGGAAATTGTAACGTTCCTGGATACAAAAAATCCTGAAAACAATTCATATATATCGTCCCCGGACGAGGCCGAACGCTATCTGCGCGAAATTCGTGAAATCGCACGCGCCCTGGGCGTATCCAAGGCAAATATGGAGGAAGGATCCATGCGTGCCGACGTTAATGTATCTGTGCGCCCCGTGGGCAGCCAAGAATTCCGCACACGTACAGAAACAAAAAACATGGTGTCATTCAAATTTATTAAATCCGCCATTGAGTACGAGGCCCGCCGTCAAATCGAAATATACGAAAACGGTGGCACCGTGTCCCAGGACACAATGCGCTATTCCCAGGCCGATGGAACAACATCGGTCATGCGCAGCAAAGAAGACGCACTGGATTACCGCTATTTCCCGGATCCAGATTTATTGCCACTGGAAATTTCCGACGATATGATTGAACGTATTCGCAGTACCATGCCGGAACTGCCGGCGGCGACCCGCGCGCGCTATGTGCATGATTTCGGGCTGTCTGAATATGATGCCGCGCGTCTGACCGAAACAACGGACATATCAAAATGGTTTGATGCGGCGGTTGGAAACAACCCAAAACGCGCGAAATCCATCGCGAATTGGATGATTTCTGAATTGTTCGCACACCCCGAAAATTGGGACACAAAAAACGCGCTGGATACATCTGAGTGCGGCACAGCGCGGATTATCACACCATCTGATTTGGCCGAATTGGTCGATATGATTGCCGAAAATGCAATCAATGGAAAACAGGCCAAGGAAATATTTACCAAAATGTTAGACGGTGAAACGGGCACCCCGCGCGCAATTGCCGAAAAATTTGGTATGCAACAAATTACCGATACCGCCGCAATCGAATCGGTTGTGGACGATGTAATCGCCAAAAACGCGCCCCAGGTTGAACAATACAAATCTGGCAAAACAGGATTGTTCGGATTCTTTGTTGGTGCGGTTATGAAATCAACCGGTGGCCAGGCGAATCCAGCAGTTGTAAATGAAATTCTGCGTAAAAAATTGTCGTAATAATCAAAAGGAAAAAATATGCGTTTCGTCACAATTATCGAAGATGATCCAATCACAGGCGTGAAATATGGCCCAGTTGAAATTCCATTTTCCAACGTGCCAAAGCATGAAGTTATCCGCCGCATAAAAAACATTCAGGCAATCAAAGCAAAACAAATTCGTGCCGAAAAACAAAAGAATAAATAAACGATGAAAAAATTTTTCATTCACACATTCGGCTGTCAAATGAATGTCTATGACGGCCAGCGGATTGCGTCCATGTTGCGCGGTCGCGGATACACGCAAACCGACGATTACACCGACGCAGATATTATCATATTAAACACATGCGCCGTCCGCGCCAAGGCAACTGATAAAGTATTCAGCGCACTGGGGCGCATACGCACAGAAAAACGCCCCGACGCATTAATGGGCATAGTCGGCTGTGTCGCGCGCGAATCGGGCGCTGACGCATTTCGGCGCGTACCCGAATTAAATTTTGTTTTGGGCCCCCAAAGTTATCATAAATTACCGGAAATTTTGGAAAACCCGGACGCCCGCCTGTTTAACATTGACCTGGGCGGCCTGGAAAAATTTGATGAAATGCCACAAATGGACGCGTCCCCCGCGGTTGCCTATATCCCAATCCAAGAGGGCTGCAATCATTGCTGTACATACTGCATAGTACCCTATACGCGCGGCCGGGAAATATCACGCCCATTTGACGACGTTGTGCGCGACACTGTTCACGCCGCCAACACAGGCGCGATTGAAATATGCTTTTTGGGCCAAAATGTGAACGGATACAAATACACCGACGCAAACGGCAAAATATATCGTCTGTCGGATTTGATTCATGCGGCCGCCAAATTGGACGCCATTAAACGCATCAGATTCACATCCAGTTATCCAACCGAAATGACCGATGATTTAATCGACATGTTCCGCACCGAGGCAAAACTGTTGCCTTTTTTAAACATGCCTATACAAAGCGGGTCGCAAAATGTATTGACAAAGATGAACCGTCCATACACGTTAAATCTATATATAGATATAGTTGACAAATTAAAATCCGCCCGCCCAGATGTTCAAATTTCCAGCGATTTTATTGTCGGGTTCCCGGGTGAATCAGATGATGATTTTGAACAAACTTTGGAAATCGCGCGACGCATAAAATATATCAATTCGTTTTCATTCAAATATTCGCCCCGCCCACATACCGCGGCGGCCGTTATGCCGAACCAGATACCTGAAAAAATCAAATCCCAGCGGTTATATAAATTGGACGAATTGCTAAACGAAATCCAGCGCGAATTCAATGAATCATGTATCGACAGCGAATTGGAATGCCTGGCCGAGGGTCCCGATAAAACCGGACAAAACACTATTTATCGTACCCCATATATGCAGCAATGCATCGTAAACATTCCTGCCGATACAGCACCACAATTGGCAAAAATAAAAATTACAGCGGCCAACAAAGCGTCACTGCGCGGGAACATTATGGATTAAAAGCCCATACCAAAACCCAACCCAAATTTTACCCCGGCGCCAACCGCATCGTCGTATATAAAACCAACACTGATATTGCCGCCAATTCCGTCCATGGGCGACGCAACCTGCATTTGTACATCGGCATTCACTGTGCCGCGCGCATCAGCACTGACCGTGGCGCCATATTTATATTCCAAATCAAAATCACCGTTAACATCAAACATTATATTGGCACCACCACCAATAATAAAATCAGTGTCTGTTGCGTTGGTAATTTTTACCCAATCGGCGCCAACACGAACAAACGGCGTTAATACAATATCGGACGACAAATCGAAATTCACCCCGACATCAGAAATCAAATACATGGACAATCCCAGCGGATCTGTCACGGTATCATGCCCATCAAACACAGGCCCGATATTAAAATCTGCAACGGTCACACCCGCCAATGCACGTGCAAAAATCAAATCACCAAAATACGCTATGTGCACGTTTCCGCCGTACAGCGCGGATTTATATTCATCAAAATTATCTGCATAATCCATACTGACCACATATCCAGAAATCCCAAACGTAAAATCATGTCCGGCATTGTATACCTTGTCAATCGCAACACCAAACGCGTCCATATTATTTGACATTACCGCCAACGGCGCAACGGACAACGTTGCCGTACGTTGTGGCAAACGCGCCATCATAACCGAATCCATCACGCGCACAGAATCCATCAACAACATCGGCGTCATACGCGCAGATTGTGCCAACACAGAATTAATCTCATCAACACTGGCCGCCCTGTCCACAGCGGCAATCAATCTGTCATTTGGATTTGCCGCGCGCAATTCATTCAAAAACAGACCTGCACCGTTATTCAAAACCTTGGCATAATCGGTATCGCGCACAATATCCACATATAACGACCCACCACGAATTTGCGCATTCACCCGATACAGCGAATTATTCGCTGTACCCAAAACCTGAACCACGCCATTCGTACTGGCGTCTATGTTATTCAACACAAAACCATCGACCAAATCGGCTGAATTATCAACATAAAACACAGTGTTGCCATGCAATTTCAAATTTTCAAACGCCCCACTGTCAATCGCGCTGTCCACCAGTAATGCCGAATCGGTCACCGTTATAAAATCTGCACCATTGGCAATTTCCGCCAACTCAGACAAAGAAATCGCATCACCAAAATCATTTTGCACAACAATTTCAAAATTTTTATTTACGTCACCAATGAAATTAACATCTGAATCGCTGTTAATAATTTGCACAACACGCGCAGTATCACTCGCGATAATATCGGCACTCATTTGTCCGCTGTTTTGAATATACAGCGTCCGCCCAGACGCAACATTTATGCGCCCGGTAAAATCGCCTTGGTTCACAATGGTCACGGTGGCGGTTATATTTATATCATCATGCACAGATTGCCCCGATGAAATATACATATCCCGACCAACATCCATGCCAAACGCAGCGCGCCCCACAGCACAAACACCAATAAAAGCGACAATGAAAATATTTTCCAGTTTCATAATGTTGAACAGCATAACACACAGGAAATATTTCTTAAAGTGTTTTTATTAAAAAAACAACCCCGAAAAAATCGGGGTTGCATACATGCCGGACAACTTTTATAACATTACGCCCTTTTCCAACGTGCCCCAACCGGCTTTGTACCCGCCGTCACGTTCCAGATAAATTTTGGCGTTATTCAATTGTTCCGCGGTCAGCCCACGAATGATGAACGATTCTTTCAAACGGCCACCAGATTTTTGTGAACTTAACGTCGGGAAATTAACAGACATCGGTTCTTTGTCGCAACACATGCTGTTGTTGTTGCAACTGCTGCACTGGTGCACGCGCACAGTATACACTTTGCCCGGGCGTAAATCTTTGACGTCTACCTCCATTTTCAGGCCAGCGTCTGTTTCATAAAACTTGATATAACCCATTCTGGATTCACCGCCATGACTGCTGTGCGTATACATTTTTGCATGCACATGCGTCACATCAGAATCTTCGTATGTCTGATAAAACACAACCGTTTCTGTCGGTTGCGGCACAGGTTTTGGTTGTGGTTTGGCCTTTTTCTGGCCACAGCCCGCACACCCCGACAACAATACCACGACACCCAATGCAGATGTCAGGATCAACATTTTCTTTACTATATTTTTCATATAAATCTCCTTTGGTTTAATATTTTATATTTTCACGCATGCAGCGGAATCATGCACATAGCGCGATTTGGCGCGGTAAAAATCCGTTCATATATCATGACGGATTTTACCGCCACCCCCGGGTTAAAACATGAATCTGATACCAATATCACCACCGAAATTATGCAGGCCCGAATTCACGTCCACATAGTTATAACGTGCGGCAATATCAACAGCAATACGTTCCAAATCGAATGTCACGCCCAACGCACCCATCGCTGAAAAACGTGTTTTGCTTTCGCTGTGGTCGCCAACCGTGGGCACATCGCGGCTGACGTCTGTAAACGCCACACCGGCACCCAATCCAAAGAACGGACGCACAATATGATATCCACCGAATTCCCAATATGTGTTCCACAACAACGTTTGCATTTTGGATTCAACCTTGACATCATCGGCCAATCCGAATTTCGCGCTGTCTTTGGCCTTGCTGTAAATAGACCATTCGATTTCAGAACGCACAGTATCGCACACTTCCAAACCTAATGCGACACGCCCCTGAAATACCATATCAGCCATGGTATCTTTGTGACCATTAAAACCATAATTCAAAGTATTATAACTGGCACCGCCACGCAGCCCAATGTACGGATCCAATCCGAACAGTTGCCAACTGGTGTCGTACGGATCGCGCCCTGCTGCAAACGCTGGGCACGCAATCAGCACCGCCAGCGTTGATATAACTATTTTTTTCATTTTCTCTCTCCTTTGTTAGGGTTGTTATAAATTAAATGTTTCATGTCAACACTGTGATTTTATCAAAGAAACTCGGAACTTTACACAGGCATGAATCCCTATTTGCCGCGCCCCAACCGGCCGCCAGAATAAATGCCCTTGCATTCGGTTAAAAAAGTTCTATAATTGGCGCATTCTGAAACAAAAGGACCCGGGTGCATAGCTCAGTTGGTAGAGCAACTGACTCTTAATCAGTGGGTCCAGGGTTCGAGTCCCTGTGCGCCCACCACAAAATTTCGTTAACGAACGAAGTGAGTTTAAGAAATTTTAGTGCCACACGAAGCATTCCGCGAAGTGTGGCTTTTATTTACAAAAAACGGCTGCATGTGCATAAATTCCTGCACATACAGCCGTTTGAAACAATCTATTTTTTCAAATATGATGCGGGATTATATGCCTTGGTTCCCTTGCGAATTTCAAAGTGCAATTGCGGTTCGTCAACCTTGCCCGTTTCACCAACAGTACCAATTTTCTGACCTACGCTAACCTTGGCCCCGCGACGTACAGTCATGGAATCCAAATGCGCATACACAGTCATCCAACCGCCCGAATGCTGGATAATAATCAAATTTCCCATACCTTTGACCTCGTTCCCGGCATAGGCCACAACCCCATTTTCCGCCGCACCCACGGCCGTGCCACGCGCCGCGGCAATATTAATACCATCGTTAAACAACCCGTCACCCTTGGCACCATACGCGGACAGTATTTTCCCCTGAACAGGCCACGAAAACTTGGACGACGACCGCGCACTGATGGTCGGCAATTTTTTCGTTGGATCCGATGAAATCTTTTGTTTAACGGGTCCAGTCGCCGCACCACTGGCCGTGGTTGTTGCGCCCGTTGTGACGGTACTGCGCACCGGCGCAGAATCCAGGTTTGGAACCTTTAATTTCTGGCCAACAGACAATGTAAACGGCGCGGTCAAATTATTCATAACCGCCAAATCATTCACAGGCACCGAATATTTACGCGACAATGAATACAATGTATCACCCGCCGCAACGGTTATTTCCTGTAATGCGACGCGGGTGGTTGTGGTTGCCCGCGCAGGCACCGATATCGTTTGCACGACTGGGGCCTCTTTCTGAACAGGCACACGCAATTTTTGCCCGACCGCCAACGTATACGGCGCGACCAGATTATTTTCACGAATTAATTCATCAACCGTCGTGCCATACATCTGGGCCAACGAATACAAAGTATCACCCGCCGCCACAGTTATTTCAGACGTTGACGCCACCATTTGGGTTCCGCCATACATTGGCACATGCAGGTATTCATTCCCTGCGTCCGCCACCGCCACATCACCGGACACAATCGGAGCCCCTGTATCCACAGACACACTGTGCGTCGGCACATCGCCATACATCACCGTCGCAGACGGCGGCACAATATAATCATTAACACTGGCGTATTCGACATAACTTGCATCATCAACCGAACCGTATAAATTCGGCGACGCATACACACCATAGTCAGTCGAAGCAGCATTATAAATTTCTGGTTGGGTTTCCGGATCTGCCAATAATGCCGGATATCGCGACGAAATAAATTCACCCACAGTATCAGGCAACGCCAAAATTTTTGGTTGCAAATCACACGCTGTCACAACCAGCGCACACACCCCAGCAAGATATAAATTGAATTTTTTCACACGCACATTATATCATAAAACAAAAACAAATTTTATTTATTTTCGTCATCGTGCATAAATAAAATACTTATTTCGAACAAAGCCCACATTGGCAACGCCAACAATATTTGCGACACCACATCTGGCGGCGTTAAAATCGCGGCCACAGTCACTATCAACACGATAATATATCTGCGCATTTTTACTGCACGTGCCCGCGACAAAATCCCCACCCTGTTCAGCAACACCAACACCAAAGGCAATTGGAATGCGATTCCGAATACTTTCAACATACCAATTGAAAACGCCAAATAATCCGTTGCGGCCGGCAACAAAACCGATGGCACAGGCGAATTTTGATTCAGTTCGATAAAAAATCCGAACACAAACGGAAACAAAATATAAAATGCAAACGCGGCCCCCAACAAAAACAATATTGGCGACGCAATCAAAATCGGCCACATAATATTACGTTCACGCCTGTGCAGGCCGGGCGCAACATATCGCCATATCTGCCACAGCGCAAACGGTGTTGTAATAAATATCCCAAACAACACAGACAACGAAAAACGAATCATTAACCCATCGGCCAACCCGGTATACAGCAACGCCCCGTCCGGCCAAACATGCAACAACGGTCCTGCTAATAATTCCTGTAAATATGGGGACACATACCACCCCGCGCACAACGCCACAATAAACACCAGCAACGTCCACAATATGCGTCCGCGCAATTCAGCAAAATGTTGCCCCATGGTCATACGGGTGACACGTTTCATTTTTTTGCCCCCCGCGATTTTTTAACAGGCGCCCGTTTACGTGTAATTACGCGCGAAGGCGCACTTTTGCCTTGCCGTGCATTTTTCAGCGGTTCTGATATACCGTCCAGCATATCTGTGGTGGTGGTACGAATTAAATCATCAATTGGTTTTTCCAAATCTATTTGATGCCGAATTTGTTCAGACGCATCAGTGATTTTCCACATCATTTTGCGTACAAACGTGACGACATTGGCCAAAAATCTGGCAACATCAGGCCACATTCGCGCGGGTATCACCAACACGCCAACCAATAAAATCACCAAAAATTCAGGCCAACTGATTCCAAACATATTTAATCATAAAATGCGTCGCCACCACTGGTACTGACTGTTCTGTGACGTTGAATTTGAAAATAATCGGACGCGAAATTTGTTTTGGGTGTCAAATCATAAAACGCAACATTTGTTTGTGCCCCCGTTGCATCAATCACAGTCCACGAATTTAATTTCACAGGCGATTTATCAAACACAACCGTCATATTTCCCAATCCCTCTTGGCCCCGCAGATTCATTTTCAACGAAAACGTTTTATCCATATCCGCGGTTTCAATAACGTTAATATCTGCATTTTCCAAATCGATATTTTCACGAATTAATATCCCGGCCGGTGTACTGGTTAACGGCACAGTCGTAATTTGATCCAACGATTTATCAAAAAAATACAAATCACTGCCGTCTGCAATTAATTGCACAGGCATATCATCATAATCCAACCGCACACGCCCAGGCCGCAGCATAGAAAACGTTCCGCGATTTTGTTTGCCATTTGCATTTTGCACAAACGTACCATTTAACCCAGTAATCGAATTCAAATAATTTTCAGCCGACGCCACCAATCCCCCGTCCACAGCGGCATGCGCCACACCGCACACACACAAACACATGATAAAAGACAATATACGTTTTATCATTTTAATCTCTCCCTGAATAATTCCAAAACGTGCGCGCGCACGCGTTCAATATTATCATGCACAATTGCGCCCGCGGCGAACGCATGCCCCCCGCCCCCCAACGCAGCCGCGATATCGTCCACAGGTCCCGCCTTGCTGCGCAAAGAAACACCGGTTTGATTTTCCTTTTGCCGCTTTAATAAAACAATATATTCGACGCCCTTTATCTGGGCCAACAACGACAGTATTATTTCACCCCGCCCGTCCAGATATTTGTATTCTGTGGCCTCGACAGTGGCCAACGCCAACCGCCCACGATAAAAAAATTCGGTACGTGATGTAATTGCTGCCTCGGTCAATACTGACTTGCGCGGTTTGTTATTTAATAAATTGGAAATGCGTTCTATGTCGACGCCGGCATCAACCAACTGTGCCATTATGCGCAGCGGCGCGCCACGACGTGCATATTTAAAATACCCGGTATCAGTTAAAATCGATAACGCAATTAAATCATTCACATCAGAATTTCGCGACCAATTTAATTTTTTCGCAATATTAAAAATTATTTCCCCAGTCGCGGCGGCCGACACATCATTCAAACACAAATCCCCAACAGTGTCGTCATTTTTGTGGTGATCAATTTCTATAACATACTTGGCGGCATTTAATGCCGGCATTATTCCGCCCAAATGATTTTTATTCCCATAATCCAACACGAACACCAGGTCAAATTTCTGATTCAAATCCACATGTGCAAAATAATGCATCTGATTTCGCAACGGCACGTTATCCAGCATATCGGGCATATTTCCATCATACACACACAACACATCGCGCCCCAAATTAACGCGAATCAATTCGCCCAACGCCAGTACAGAACACAACGAATCGCCATCTGGGTTTTTATGCCCAGCAATTAAAATATTTTTTGCGCCCCGCAATTTTTTGACCAAAATATCCAGTTTATTTTCCAATTTCTATATTTTTGCTATACAGCAATATCCTCTATAAAAAACTGTGCACTGACATGCCCGTTAAAATCGTTTTCTTTTAATTTACCCAACATCATTATTTTAGTGTTTGTATGCGCGTCGTCCAGCAAAAAATCGCCGACGGGCGTCCCGACTAAATTAAATCCAACAAATGCCAATTGTGTACCGGCACTGGTCATCACAGACCCACGCAAATGCGCGCCATGCCCCATGGTTGTGGCGAAACGCAACGTCGCCCCATGCAATATTAATGTGGGTTCAGGATTGCCCTGGCCAAACGGTTCCAGTCCATTTAATTTGTTGATTAATTTTAACGTTGCCCCACCCGCGTCCATTTCTGCATCGGCAACAATTTCCTTGTGCGGGATAACGCCGTTCAATTGTGCACGCACGGCCTGTTCCAAAAATTCACAAAAACGCGATTCTTTTTCCGCGCTTAATGAAAATCCAGCCGCAGCCGCATGGCCGCCACCCTCGGATATAATTCCGGCGGCCAATGCGTCATGTATAATTTTTCCCAAATCGACACCCTGAATGGAACGACCCGAACCGTTAATCATGCCATCGGCACGCGTCGCCACACATGACGGCAAATTATATTTATCCTTTAACCGGCCGGCAATAATTCCCATAACGCCACCATGCCAGTTATCGCCACACACGAACAAACTGCAATGCCCAGCCGCACAGCAACGTTCAGCCATATCACCCGCCGACAACATAATGGCATTTTGAATATCTATGCGTTCCTGATTCATCTGGTGCAATTTTTGCGCCAAATCATTTGCAATTAATGGATTATCTGTCAACAGCAATTCCAACGCAGGCGCCGCCGAATCCAACCGCCCCGCCGCATTCAACCGTGGTCCAATTGCAAACCCCGCGGCGTATACAGACGGCTTTTTAATCCCGGCCACGTCCATCAATGTCCGCAACCCCAGATTTTTACGCATACCCAACACGCGCAGTCCCGTTGCAACAAACGCGCGATTTAATCCCACCAGCGGCATAGTGTCGCATATGGTGCCCAACGCAACAAAATCCAAATAATCCATCAAATCAGTATCTGCAACGCGTTTGGCCATATCAGGCGACAAATCGCGTCCCCGCAATTCACGCCGCACCGCAACCAGCGTTAAAAACGCCACCCCAACCCCGGCCAAATACGACAACCCCGACGTATCATCAACACGCTTTGGATTTACAACCGCGTCCGCCGCCGGCAACACAGCGTCCGGTGAATGATGGTCCGTCACAACAATCCGCAACCCACGTGCGGTGGCGTGCGCAACCTCGGCCACGCCGCTGATACCACAATCAACTGTTATGATTAATTTTGCACCACTGTCTGCAATTTCATCAACAGCCCCGATGTTTAATCCGTACCCTTCGCCTTCACGCGTAGGCAGGTGCCAAATAACGTCCACCCCCAGCGCACGCAAATATTTCACAAAAATCGCGGTTGATGTAATTCCATCAACGTCATAGTCACCATAAATCGCAATTTTTTCATGCGCCAAAATACTGTCTGTAATTATTTTTGCGGCCACGTCCATATCACGCAACACAGACGGATTAGGCATATATTCACGAATACTGGGGTTCAAAAACTTTTCCATCGCGGCCATATCAGTAATCCCGCGACTGATTAAAATTTTCTGTAATAAATTATCTGCCTGACTGGGGCCTTCTTCTTCACCTGGATACGTCGTCACCGTCCATACTTGCCCCAGTATGGACTTGTCTACTACTTTTCTCACACTATACTCTTTTTTTATTATCAGAATGATTATAATCGAAAATTATTCAAATAGCAACGGCAGTATCCCATCAAGAATTTTTCCCGTTGTCGGCACAGCATTCCATGCCGCCGTACGCAGCCCGAATGATTCAGGCGTCCCATTCGGCTCGTCCAAAACAACCAAAATTGTATATTGTGGCGCAGACACAGGAAAAATTCCTGCGAACGCAGTTAAATTCTTTTTTCTGTTTCCATATTTTTCAGCGGTTGCAGTTTTTCCACCAATTTGAATACCCGCCACACGCGCCTGTTTACCGCTGGTTTCCTCGGCAATATGGAACATAATATTACGCAGACGCGCGGAAATTTCATCTGACAATACGCGTTGCCCCTGCACAGGCCCCACCCCACGTTTTAATATTGTCGGATAAATATAAATTCCACCATTTGTCATCGCATTCACGGCCAACAGCAAATGCATTGGCGTCACAGAAATACCATGCCCAAACGATACCGTCGCCCGTTCCACAGGCCCCCATTTTGCCGGCAACAGCGGACGTTCTGTGGAACCAAAATCCAAATCCAATGGTTCATCAAAATGCAACCGTTCAAAAAATTCCTGTTGCGTACCATCTGGTAAATCCAACGCGATTTGCGCACTGCCCGCATTGCACGAATGCAACATAATTTCTTCTATGGTTAAATTCGGACGTGGCGGTTTAAAACTGCGCACATCACTGATTCGTTTAACCACGCGCCCAAATTTATCAGTAATCGGGAATGGTTCGGCCACATAGTATTCTTTGTCTATGCCGTTTTCCATGGCCATGGCCGTATTAAATATTTTAAATATCGACCCCATTTCAAACACCCCGCGCATAGGCATAAACATGCGATTGGACGCCGGATCCAAATTAATATTTTCCGGATCGAAATCGGGCAAAGACACCATTGCAATAATTTCACCGGTACGCGAATTCATCAACATACCCATGGCGGCGCGCGCCTGATATTTCTGCATAGCGATACTTAATTGATCATAAAACACGGCCTGGATACGCGCGTCCAGTGACAATTGCAACGGGTCAGTATTTTCACGCAAATAATCGTCATAAATACGTTCGACACCCTCCAGTCCATAACCGTCGCGCCCAACAAATCCAACAATGTGCGAAAACAGCCGGCGTTTCGGATATCTGCGTTTTTGTTCTGCCTCGATTTCCAGCCCAACCAAATCCGCGTCTTCGACAATGGCACGCTGCGCGTCCGACGCATATTTTTTTACATATATAAATTTACGTGATGAATTCACCAAATCCAACGCCTGGGCCAAAGTATATTCATACGGCAAAATCTGGTGTATAACCTGGGCCACAGCATCGCGATTTTTCACATATGGTGGGCGCAAAATAATATGCCCAGACATAATATTTTTCGCCAATATATCGCCATTTCTGTCGACTATATCGGCACGTTGCACAACCCACGCCCCGTCAGCCCCGGCACGGCGCGCCCTGTCGGTGCCCTCTATGCCCAACGCCAAAGTGCGCAATATAAACACAACAAACGCAGCAACGAAAACATAATAAACCCAGCGCATACGTCTGTGGCCTTCGCGGTCATTGGACGCGCTGTAAAAACCGTGTTTAAAAATATCCCGACCTATTTCGAACATTTATTTTTGTAGTTGTTCCCCGCGCAGCGGCAAATCTGACACAGACACATTTTTATGAAAACCAATAACCTCGGACTCAGGATACACACTGGTGACCATATTGCGCAAAATTTCAGGCCGCACATACGACGCAAAATCCGCCTGGGCCACGGCAATATCCTGTTGCGTTTGCACAATTTCACTGCGCACACGATTGCGCAATTTGCTTTGCGTGCGATAACACACCTGCAACACAGCCGACAACATCAGCATCAGGCAAATCGCCCACAACCCGATATACCACATTTTTTTTGATTCGCCCATTTTCCCACGCCCTGTTATTCAAATATTAATATTATCATAAATTCTGTAAAAAACTAATCATAGAATTCACACCACCCAAACGCCCGGTCCCCAGATTTAAATCCAGCGACGCAAATTCACTGTGTAAATCCATTTCACGAATCTGTTGCGGGGATTTTCCATCAACCATTGCGACCATAATCGCCACTATGCCACGCACCAACGCCGAATCGGCCCGTCCATAAAAACGATTACCATCGCGGCAAATTTCCGCGCGTGACGCACAGCCCACAATTTCGCTGCATACAGCGCTGTCCGGCACAGACGGCATTTGCGCCCCAAAATCCATAACCATTTCCAGTTTCTGCACAGGGTCGTCCACCATCATCAACATATTTTTCATATCAGTATATGTCATACGTCACCACCCCTGTTCAGTCAAATCCAATTCCAACCGCGCCGCGTCCGACATACGCGACAAATCCCATGGCGGATCCCACACCAATTCAATATGAACATCGCGCCCACCCGACACCGCCGCCACAGAATCATGTACCTGTTGCAATAAATCTTCCATCATGGGGCACGTCGGACTGGTAAAAGTCATTTTAATATCCACAGATTTTTCACCAATGCCAATATCATAAATCAAACCCAAATCCCAAATATTTACTGGGATTTCAGGGTCATATACGGAACGCAAAACCTCGATAATATTTTCTTTTGTTAATGCCATCATTTTTATTTTACCACACTTTCTATTATATCAGCGGCGCGCATTACGTCATTCATTGTGTTCATTGACCCCACAGAAATACGTGCAGTCCCCGCCACCCCCAACGCCCTGTGAATCCAACTGGCACACATATTACCGACACGCAAACACAACCCACGCGCACCAACCAACGCCCCAAAATCCAGTATATGCATGCCATCAACATAAAATGTCAACAACGTCGCGTCCCGTGGTGTAATAATCTTTATCCGCGGATTTTTGGATAATCTGTCATATAAATATTTTATCAAATCCAAATTTGGCCGATTCGCAGACAAATAATCAATCGCCGCCGGCAAACCAATAATTTGAGTTAACGGTAATGTTCCCGCCTCGAACTTGGCCGGCGCGCTTTCCCATTGGAACATAACATTATGTTCAACCGCACTGCCCGTTATTTTTGAAATCATTCCACCACCAAACTTGTCTGGCGACACCCATCGTTCAGGATTTTTCATATACATAATTCCCAAACCAGTATCAGCCCCAATTTTATGTGCAGAAAAACACATAAAATCACAATCCCATTTTTGAACATCAATTTCGTTATGCACAACATATTGCGCGGCATCAACCACAGTTATAACATCTGGATTTTTTTTACGCGCCGCGGCAATCAATCCCGCAACATCTTGGGCCATGCCCATAACATTTGACATAGCGGTAATAACAAACACATCTGCGCATGGCAAATCAGAACACATTAAATTGTATTTGTCGTCCATTGGACATAAAACAATCTTGCACAAATCAGAATCATATAACAATTCGAACGGCAAACGCGCACTGTGATGATCCAAATCGGACACCATCACAGTTTTATTTTTTATCCCCGTCCCACACACACAATCATTTATTATATGCACAATTCTGTTCATACCATCAGTTGTCCCAGACGTAAACACAATCTGATCCGGCCGTGCATTTATAAACCGGGCAACGCGTTCGCGCGCATTTGCGACCATATCATCTACATTACTGGCGCGCGCACAAATGCCCCGCCCTGCATTCGCATAATTGTGGCGCAAAAAATCGCATTCAGCCGCAATCACAGATTCGGATTTCAACGCACTGGCCGCACTGTCTAAGTATATGATATTATTCATTTTATGATTTCCCTTGCATTTTGTGGGGATTATAATACACTCCTGTGAAATATCAACAAGGAAGGAGTAAAAGATGGCTTTGGAACACGCAAATGACGCAACATTTGAATCCATGACCGGGTCTGGTATTGCGCTGGTTGATTTCTGGGCACCTTGGTGCGGTCCGTGCCGTATGTTTGGGCCTATCTTTGAATCAGTGTCTGAAAAATTTCCAGATGTAAAATTCATAAAATTCGAAATTGACGAATCAAATCGACGTACACCGGCAAAATTCGGAATCCGTGGCATTCCCAGCGTACTGGCATTTCGCAACGGCGAATTAATCGAGGCCCGTTCCGGCCTTATGGACGAAGAAACACTTTCGGATTGGATACGTGAACTAAAAGGATCCTGAAAATGGCAGAAAATTACAAGAATATTGAATTACCACCAAAATACACACCGAAAAAATCGGAACCATATATGTGCCCACAACAATTGGCATATTTCTATCAATTGCTGTCCGCACAAAAAGAAGAATTACTGCACGATTCCGCCGCGACATTGAATGCCGTTCGCATGGCGGATCAAACGGACGCAGGCGGCGTTGGTGACGAATCGGATAATGCCGCATTTGAACAGGAAATCACCATGAACCTGCGCATGTCCGAACGTGATAATAACTTGCTGAAAAAAATCAACGCAGCATTGGAACGCATTGAAAACGGCACATATGGATACAGCGTCGTATCTGGCGAAGAAATTGGCCTGAATCGTATGTTGGCACGCCCATTGGCCACAATGACGGTTGACGAACAGGAAGAATACGAAAAACGTAAATAAAACGCGCGCCATTTCGGCGCGCCGTTTTTATTATTATTTCTGGGATTCGTTTTTATTTGACTGTGCGTTATGCACAACGTTTTCTACTATATTGCCAACCAATCCAACCCCCAACCCGGCACCGGCAACTGTACCACCTGTTTTTACCTGTTGCGCGGTCTGTTCTGTCTGGGCCGCCCATTCGACGGCATCCGCCCCGTTTGGATTCATCAGCGCACGCGATATCGACGTATATGTACCCTCGGTAATGCCGGTGGCCGCGTTGTCATATAACCCGGACGTCGCGGCGTCCAGGATAACCTCGGATTCTATACCGGGCGCCATGCCCAGGGCTTCTTTACGGATCTTTAAATCCGCCGCCAATGTTGTGTATTCGTTATACAGTGGCAACAACACATTTGCACCGGGCAATTGCACGTTAACCTCGCCCCCGGAAATATTGCGCCCCGCCCCATAATCACAACGGAACGTGGCCAGATATGCCGCCATGTCACGTTCAGCGTCTGCGTCAGCGCGCTGTTCGGCCAGGGCGGACGCCAATTGCATACCGCCAATACCGCCAGCACCAATTGCAACGCTGCTTATTAACCGGTTCGCCAACGATTGTTCACGCGCTTTTGCCTCATCATACGCTTTCTTAGCTTGTCGCCAATTTTCTAATTGTGTATCGTACTGAACTAAGTTATCCAAAATATCAAATATTTCTGCGTCAGTTGTATTTGCCGTAACAGTGCCGATTACATCTATTACTTGATTACCCAAATTATCAATTTGCTGTTTCTCTTTTTCCAGCAGTTCCCCCGTATCGTCTGCGACAGCAACATCTGGCGCACCAGACGCATCAACAAAACTTGCAACTGGCAATAAATTTTCCCGCGAACCATCGGCGTCAATTACACCCGTTGGATTCACAGATTGTACACGATTATCTGGCATAGATGCCGGCACATCAATTTTATCTATTTTCGCAGCATCAGATACAGAACCGTTGTTCCAAACTTTTCGACCACTTATAATATCCCCCAAAACATCCTGTGCCGGTGATGTTTTTTGCATTTCTTTCAATGCGGCCATCCAATTTGATGATGCAGAATACCAAGTTTCATTTTCACCAAATTCGTTCGCATCAAAAGAAGTCCTTGACCTTGACACAACCCCATATACCTGATTGTCATTTGTCCACGCGGCACCACCAGAATTTCCCTGTGACAGTTGACAATTTCCGTTATAAGACACAGCAAGTGTTTGTTTTGTCCTGTCCACAACCCTAATGTTACCAACCCCTGTCAGTTCACAAGCTGCGTCCGCCTTTAACCTAAATCTTTTTTTCCCGGACGAAACATCCCAATCTCTTAATTCTTTACCATCCAACAATGTTGTAAATTCATCATAGAGTTGTTCTAAATAAGTTTCTGCGCTTTCATAAGACGCCACATTGTGTTCTGACAATTTTTTATGTATTTTTTGTATTTCATCTGGCGTCAATATCCTAAGCCAACCAAATCCAGCGATACTAACAGGTACAGGAAACCTTGCATCATTTTTTTTCAAAGAATCTGGAAAAGAATCAAAATAGTCCCGGCTAAAAAATTTAACATCTTGTACCCGCAACAATGCCCAGTCATCAGATAAAGAGGTTCCATATTTTTCTAAAACGACCCAAGTTTCTCTGCCATCATATGTCTCTATTGGTATTTTTTCACCAACCATTTGATTGCCGTCATATCCTGTACTATAAATCAAACAATGGCGTGCCGTTAAAATTATATCTGGCGCGACATATTGCCCAGCACAAGTCACAGAAACCCAATCAGCCGAAAAAGTATTTCCCTTTATCAATACAATTTTGTTATACGGCGCCGCAGACCAATCAACATATTCACGTTCGTCGTATGAACCAATATATGCACGTGCAACACACGGCACGAACAACAGCGCGATAAAAATTAATTTACGCAAAAACAATTTTTACATTCCAATCTGAACGTAAAAATTATATCACAAAACGCGACCAAAATAAAATAAAAAGACCGGCTTTTGCCGGCCTATGCATAAATTCATACGAACTATTTTTTTGCCCCACGTGCGACATTTTTTTTGCCACCCGCACCACGTCCAGACGCCCCGGCCTTTGCCGGCTTTTTTGCCGCTTTTTTGGTGGATTTTGGCGTGGGTTCAGATTTTTCCGCCACCCCGGCATTTACCGGTGTTTTTTCACCCTTTTTGGATTTGGCGGTCAATTCACGTTTAAACGTATTAATCCCATCGGCCAGGTTTTTCATCATACCCGGAATTTTATTGTGGCCAAACAACACCACCACCAATAAAACGATTATCAGTATTTCCCAACCGCCCAAACGTCCAAACATCATTTGCCCCCATTAATTATTTAGTCACATAACATTCCAATCCGTCGGCCTTGGCATTGCGACAGAAATTATTCGCATCGGCCGGCGCATTAAATCCAACCCGCAATCTGTATGTAGTATTTCCATTTGGCAACTGTGCCGCCAAAATCACGAATTGATGACCATTAAACAAATTCGCATGCGATGCCCGCAATTGACGCTGGCCAGATTCAGCCAATGCGCGCGTGCTGTATGAACCAATCTGGGCATACCAAGCATACGTGCGTGTGGTATTTTGTGCACGTGCCGGTGCAGCGCTTGCGCGGCGCGCTGGCTTCGCGGCGGGTTTTGCCGCCGGCTTGGCTGCGGGCTTGGCCGCTGGTTTGTCCGGATTAAATGTCACATCTTTGCGATCGTCAATAACACGCACAGGCACCCCAGGCGTTGCATTCTGTGCCACGGGCGCAGGTTTTGGTGCGGGTGCCGCTTGTGGCGCGGGCACGGGCTCTACTTTGGCGGGCTGCACCGCAGCATTCGCCACTGGGGCCGGTTGCGGTGCCGGAACAACCAACGGCGCATTCGGATCGCCACCATCAACAATTACTGCTGGCGCGTCCAGGTCAACCTCCATCGTAGAAGCGGAATCCCCGCCAACGATACGAATAATAACGTACGTCGCCAATATAATGACCAACACACCAACCGCCATCAACAACCATGGCCGTTTGGGACGTGGCGCAGTAAACGGTGCCGCATCTGGCAAAGCGTCCGTCGTATCGGCGTCATCATCATTTAAATCCAATAAATCCAAATTGTCTTCGTCATTCATCAGGATTCCCCCATAGTTTCTTTGGAACACATTATATCATAAAAAACAGCATTTTCCAAAGATTATATGCGCGTTCCCCTATTCCGGCATTTGCCCAAAATTCGGTGGAACGATTAATTTATGATTTTCTTCGACGATGGGTTCAACCTCGCACCCACCGGCGCACGCCGCCAACACCATTGGCGCCGCGATAATTGCCAATAATAAAATCGCTTTTTTCATGTTCTACCTTCCTTTATCTGTATAAATATTATAATGGCGCGACAACGCCGCGCCATATTTTTTTGCGTTTATGCAGGCATTTTAACCGCCGCCACCATTTGGTCAATAAATTCGTCGACCGGCACAGTTTCCTGGCCGTCCCGTCCCAAACGACGCAACGTGACAGTTTTGTTTTCCATTTCTTTTTCACCAACAACTGCGATAATTGGCGTTTTTGCCAGCGACAATTCGCGGATTTTATAGTTAACCTTTTCATCACGCAAATCAGTCCGCGCATACACCCCGGCGTCACGCAAACGATCGGCAATTTCAACGGCATAATCACGGAATTTTTCCGAAATCGGTGTGACCACAACGGGCTCTGGGCTTAACCACAGCGGCAAATTCCCGCCCGTTGATTCCAGCAACACACCCATAAAGCGTTCAATAGAACCCACCAGCGCACGATGCAACATAATTGGCCGATGTTTTTCACCATCTTCGCCGATATACGACAAATCAAAACGTTCCGGCAAATTCATATCCAATTGCACAGTGCCACACTGCCACGTGCGCCCAAGTGCGTCTTTCAGATAATTATCAATTTTCGGTCCATAAAACGCAGCGTCACCCGGCGCAATTTCGTATTCAATACCATTCGCGTCCAGCGCATGTTTTAACGCGCCTTCGGCCTTGTCCCAAATTTCATCCGACCCGATACGGAATTCAGATTCTTTACGCGTGGCCAATTTCATAGAAATATTATTAAAACCAAATTTCGCATAAATATCCTTAATAAAGCGCAAAATTTTCACAACTTCTGCTTCTAATTGATCTTCGGTACAGAAAATATGGGCATCGTCCTGGGTAAATTCGCGCACACGCATCAGTCCCGACAGACCGCCTGCGGCTTCGTACCGACACACCTTGCCAAATTCAGCCAGATACAGCGGCAAATCTTTGTACGATTTAATTCCCTGGCCAAACACCAACATACCCCCCGGGCATGACATCGGCTTTACACAGAACGTTTTGCCGTCCTGGGTTTTACCAGAATAATTATGCTCGCCATATTTTGCCCAATGGCCACTGCGTTCCCACAGCGATCTGTCCATAACAGACGGTGTGGATATTTCCTGGTACCCGGCGCGCTCCTGGCGGTGACGCAAATATTCAATTAACTTGCGATAAATTTTGTATCCCTTGTCATGCCAAAACACAGCACCCGGCGCATAATCAGGTTCGAAATGGAACAAATCCATATCCTTGCCCAATTTACGGTTATCACGTGCGGCGGCCTCGGCCTGCATTTTCAGAAACGCGTCCAATTCATCTTTGGTTGCAAACGCGTCAACATAAATACGCTGCAGCATTTTATTTTTCGCGTCCCCGCGCCAATATGCGCCCGCCACACTGCGAATTTTAAACGCATCACGTGGTAATTCTTTGGAACTTTCCACATGCGGTCCACGACACAAATCAACAAAATCGCGGAATTTATAAATTGATAAATCTTCGCCGGCGGCATCATATTCATTCAGCCATTCCATTTTATACGGCTGGTCGGCGAAAATATCCTTGGCCTCGGCCAAAGATACATTACGTTGTTCGAATCGGCCGTTTGATTTGATTAATTCACGCATTTCATGTTCGATTTTTTCGAAATCTTCCTCGGAAAAACGATGTTCAGTATCAAAATCGTAATAAAAGCCATTTTCTATGGCCGGCCCACCCGCAAATTTAACATCTGGGTATAATTTCTGAACCGCAGCCGCCAAAACATGAGCCAACGAATGACGCACAGTTTCAATTGGATATGACATAATAAAAATCCTTATCGTTATAAAAAATAAATATTGAAGTGTTGTTAATTATTGCATTGAACGCGGAAAACCGCAACATAATCTTATACCCCCGTGGGGGTTGTAGTTGTTGTGACAAAGAAAACACAATATTTTTTCATAACACTGACATAATAGTACCAATAAAAAGAAATGTCAACACCCCCCCTAGAAATCAATTATGCAACCAAACAACACCGCGAAAAAGAAACACACACTGCCACCTATGACAAACAGGTGCCATATTGCATGGGAATATTTCATACGTCGCCACAGATAAAAAATCACCCCCAGCGAATACGACAAACCTCCCGCCAAAATAAACCACAGCCCACGCGGTGGTATATTATGCAACATAGCCGGCAATATAAACAGCAACGTCCACCCCATAATCAGATACAACAACACAATCCATTTGGGCTGGCTGTGTGGACGACGCATTTTCATAACCGCGCCCAAAATCACGATTGCCCATAAAATTCCAAATACAGTCCACCCCAGTCCCCCGCGCAAATTAACCAACAAAAACGGTGTATAGGTTCCTGCAATCAACGCATAAATGGCAACACTGTCCCAGACCTCGAAAAAACATTCACCACGCCGTCCAATTGTTGCGTGACACATGGTGGATCCGAAATACAACATTATCATCGTCGCACCAAAAATCGCACACGACACAACCGCCCACGGATTATGCGCCAGCGCCGCGAACACAACCAACAACGTCAACGCAGCAATCGCCAACCCAACCCCAATACCATGGGTTAAAATATTTAACACTTCCTCGCTGTGCGTGCTGGGGCGTTCCCAACGGAACAGCCCAGTTGCCTGCAAAAAACGCAACAAACGTTTTGCCCGCGTATCAGATTTAACCTGTTTTAATTGTGCACGTTTTGTTTTTGTCATTTTAATATTTCCTTGATTCTGGCAATAACTTTGTCTGCGCCCATCACCTGCATAACAGAATACAGATCTGGCGTATTTGTGCGCCCAGTCACCGCCACGCGCAAATTCATTGCCACATCGCCATTTTTAACACCGGCCGCAGCGGCAATTTCAACGATTTTATTCCACCAAGTATCCTTGTCATCGCAAATATCAAACGTTTCCAGGAACGCGCGCAATAAATCATGATTAAATTCATATTCAGTATTCTGCGCGAACAAATCGTCCCAAAAATATGCAATTTCGTCCAAAGTTTGCCGCCATGTAATAAAATCTTTGCGAATGCGTTTTGGATTATCGCGTTCAATGCCCAAAATATTTTTCAAATATTCAGGATTATCACCGATTCGCGCGGCCCATTGCAAATCATATTCATTTGCCCACGCCATAACGCGTTGCGCCAATTCATCAACCGGCAAAGTCGCAATAAATTCGCGCGCCCACCATTCCAGTTTTTTCATATCAAACAACGCACCCGACATAGGTATTTTTTTCGGTCGCAATGGATATTCCCAAATAGATTTAACCTGCCCTTTGGATTTGGCCTCTTCATACCCAGACGCCGCAATATTGCCCAGATATTCCAGCACCGCTTCACACGGCCACCCATCGGCCAAGAAAAACGCAACGTTTGCCTCGGGGTCATGACGCTTGGATAATTTTCGCTGTTTTCCAGTATCCACATCGATTTTATCAATGGTCGACGTATGAATATACATCGGCGGCGTCCAGCCCATCATACGGAATAATTGAATATGCAACGGGAACGACGGCAACCATTCTTCGCCACGCACAACATGCGTTGTACGCATAAAATGATCGTCACACAGGTGCGCAAAATGATACGTCGGCAATCCATCATTTGATTTGATTAAAACAATATCCTCGTTGTTTTCTGGAAACCCGATTGAACCGCGCACAGCGTCCTTGCAAAAAATTCTTTGCTGGGGATTACCTGTGGAATACAAACGAATCGAAGGTACCTCGCCCGCGTCCAGACGACGAATTATTTCATCATCGGTAATATCGCGGTCACGCGCAAATTCGCCGTAAATCCCGGTTGCAAAGCCCGCGGCCTTTTGATTTTCACGAATGCGTTCCATCTCGGCCGCGGTTAAAAAGCATGGATACGCCAAACCACGCGCCAACAAATCCGCCACAACGCTGTGATAAATATCACGCCGCTGCGACTGATAATACGGCCCATATTCAGGCATATCATTGTATTTCAACCCAAACCGCTGCATAGAATCCTGAATAATTTTCACGGCGTCCGCAACCTCGCGCTTGGTATCTGTATCCTCTATGCGCAACATAAAAACACCACCGGTATCATACGCCAATTTGCAATCAATCAACGCCTGGTACAGCCCACCCAGGTGCATATAGCCCGTGGGGCTGGGTGCAAAACGTGTCACAAATGCACCATCTGGCAAATTGCGTGGCGGGAATTTTTCCTCCAACTCCGCCAAAGTATATTTTGGCGCCGCGCCCAACACACGCACAATTAAATCCGGTGATAAACCATTACGCATTTTTATTTTCCTTTTCCCATTCTGATTTTAATTTTGAATATGTAAACACATCGCGCAATTCGCCACGAAACATATAACTCTGGCGGCGGATACCCTCGCAAACATATCCGCAACGCTTTGCAACGGCGGCACTGCGCACATTTTTAACGTCCATCAGAATTTCTATTCTGTTGACGCCCATGTTTTCAAATGCAAATTTTTCCAGTGCATGCACCGCACGCGTCATTATTCCGCGCCCATTATAGTCACGCGACAACCAATACGCAATTTCTGCAATTTTATTTTTCTTGGAACTTATATCCACACCTGCACTGCCCACTATGTCGCCGTTATAAATGATATAATAAGAACCGTTATCGTTCTGGGACACTTTGTGCATGTGCATATACATATCTTCTGGGCAATTTGACACATCAACCCAGTCCAAAAATTCAGACAAAAATTCACGCTGTGAATCAACAATTTCAAAAATTTTACGTGCATTATCAAATGACGGGATAATTTTTTCCAAACGAAAATCACCGCAATCTATTGATTTTGGAAAATCAGTCATTTTATAATTCCTTGTTTTCTTAACTTTTGAATTTTATACTAAATATATGGAAAAACAAGAAATAAGAACATTTGGTCGCCGTCACGGCAAAAAATTATCAGCCCGCCAAACCGTGTTGATTGACACCGTTTTGCCAACTATTTTGCCAAAAAACATACCAGAAAACACCGGCAAAATCCTGGAAATCGGATTTGGCGCGGGCGAACATTTGCGCGAAATCGCCCGGCAAACGCCGGCAAAAATTATAATTGGTGCCGAACCATTTATGAATGGGGTGGCGTCCCTGCTGTCGGCAATCACAAACGAATCGAACGCGATTCGCGATGAATATAAAAACATTCGCGTCTATCCGGACGATGTGCGCGATTTTCTGCGCGACACCAATTGCAAATTTGAACAAATATGGATTTTGCACCCCGACCCCTGGCCCAAGGCGCGGCACGAAAAACGTCGTCTGCTGCGCGCAGAATTTCTGACAATGCTTGCCGCGCGCCTGGCGCCGCACGGCGAAATCATTATCGGCACAGACCATTGGGAATATTTCGATTGGATAAAAAACGCAGTAGCAAAAACCGCGCTGCATGCACGTACGCCTGACATACAGACGATTCACACACGTTATCAAACAAAAAATATGGCGGGCACCGCAACACCAAAATATTTAATTTTAACCAATTAAATATTTACAAAAAATTTGATTTTATCAACCAATTCTGGCCGCATGGATTGCACCAATCGCATGGCCTGCTCTATGCGCGTGCGATTTGTTCCCAACACAAAATACAAATTCATATTTGAATTATTCCACGCCGATAACGCAGCATACACCCGCCCCACAAAATCAGATGCGTCACCGGTATCATTTGTCAACGCCAACACCAACCCATCTGCACGCAGTTTTTCCAACGCCGCAAATATACCGTCCCATTCAAACGGCCCGACAGTTCCAACGTCCAATCCAATAAATGCAGATTTATTAAAAAACAAATCGTCCCTGATTAAATATACCTGATTTACCAATTCAGACAATTGATCGGCCCCCACAAACACAATCGCACCGTCTGCACCACTTTTTAACGCCGTATTAATTTCCTGGGTTAAATCAGACACAGAATCAATATCCGTCTGCGCCAAATAAAAGCGCGGCAATATCTGAATATGCTTGTTTTCTATCCACGGCCAAATCGTCATAACATCACCCGGCGCCACAGACACAGCCCCGACGTTGTTATCAATCGCCATACCCGCCGCACGCGCCAATTCAGTCGCGTCCTGACCCGCGGCGCACCAAATTGCAAACGGCGCATTCATCGTCAAAAGAATATTTTCACTATCCATCATTGCACTTTTTACTTTATCATAAATATGATATAATAAAAGCCAAATGAGAATACGTTTTGATAATATATTGCTGTCCGTGTTGTGGTTGCTGGCGGTGACGCTGGGGACATGTTTTTGGTTCAACACAGTATTCGGATTCGACATTTTTTCCGGCGCACATTGGGAATATATCTCGTCACTCCAGGCGGCACAAACCCCGATTAAACCCGGATTTTACGTATCCATGGCAATTGCCATTTTCATAACCATATTGGGACTGTATATGATTTTGGCCCCGCGCAGACGCCGCATACGTTTGCCGATTATAAAAACGACACGTTCACAAAATCGGACGCAATCAACACAATCCGCCGCGCCCCAACAAAGCGTCACCCCGAACAATGACGCGTCAACACTGGACATATTGCCGGCAAAAATGCAACCCGCAAAATTCCAAACAACCCCGCCCCAGCAACAAACATCTGCGCCATCGGTGGCATTGCGTCCCCCGCGGTTAAATATTCCCAGACCCAATACCTTATCATCGCGTGACACAACACCACAACGCACAACCCCGGCATCGACACACAGCGCACCCGCCGCGCAAAAGCAACAGGATTGGCCCGAACTGCGCGAAATATTTACGTCCGCCGGATACACAGTCAAACCAACCCCACGTGTTGGCGGAATTCAAACCGCCCTGGTCGCCATCGGCACGAACGAGGTTATGTGGCTGGGCTGTGTTGGTGTAAAAACGACCGACGTACGCGACACGGTCAACAAATTCGAACAAATATTCGCGGACACCCTGGACGAAACCAGCATAACCATAAACGGTTTTGCCATCGCCGCACCCGACGCCGACACATCTGAATTCCAGGATATATTAATGTTCCGCACACCCGGCGAATTACGCGAATTTATACAACAAAATCCAAACCCGCCACTGCCCGCCGATGACGACGGAATGTTCGACGCATTTTCTGAATACATAGACGCGGTATTGGCACACATAGGAAAACTGTAATGCAATTAACCCATGACACCGCACAACGACGATTATCCGAACTGCATATGGACGATATGCCCGTGATGGAAATTCGTCCAACTGCGACACATGTGGATACAGATTGGTTCGCGAAATACAAAAAATTATGCCACGAATTTATGGAATCATTAACTGATTCAATCGACGAATTGGCGTTTTTAAATCTGTCGCAAAATGAATTTATGGCGCTGATTATGGGGCGCGCAATGCCGCAAAATTTATCAATCAGATTTCGTGTGCCGTTGGTATGGGGCGGCAAATTGGAAACAGATAATTTATTCCTGTGCCAAACATTCCCGCATTCACAACGATTGGACAGATTTATAATCGAACAACACGGCGCAGAAACAATATGGTTGCCCAACCCCGCAAAACGCGTATACGTATCTGTACACGAATCGGCCGGGGGCGACGGCGGTAATGCCACCACCGACAGATTAAGTCAAATGGCTGCACAAATTGGAATGAATCGTTCAATGGAATAACAAAAAATGAATTGTGATGAATTTATATCTTTGATGAAATCGCACGGCGCACTGTTCGCCCCGCCCGCCATGGAATCGTCCATCGCATTGGCCAACAGTGCATTGCAAAACATACGTGCCGCTATTTTGCCAAAATTCATGACAGATTTATATTCCCACACCACGGCAATCAATCTGGGCAACGGTTATATTTTTGGTCCGACCCAGGTCGCACGCGGCACCAAACACCCAATTCCCAGCATTACAGAAATCAATTCTGATTTGACCGGAATTTCATCAATGCGCGGGAAAACAGTATTTGGCCGCAACGATTTATTTTGGTTTGCATTTG
Organism: uncultured Alphaproteobacteria bacterium; assembly: GCA_944392815.1. Lineage (GTDB taxonomy): Bacteria > Pseudomonadota > Alphaproteobacteria > Rs-D84 > Rs-D84 > Enterousia. The sequence goes on from CALXXY010000002.1 coordinate 113,417, forward strand.
ACGCATTTGGGAATTGTTTTATGTTGGATAATTTGAATTTAAATACACTGCGCAAATACGACGACGCATTTCGTGCCATGTCCGATTGCCTGATTGCGGGGAAAATATAACCATGAAAAAATTATCAGTATCTTTGTCGGGTCACCGCACCAGTATTTCACTGGAATCAGAATTTATCACTGCCCTGCATGACATTGCACGCCAACAAAATAAATCCATCGCGTCACTTATTGAACACATAGATGACAACCGCACCCCAGATACAAATTTGTCGTCTGCAATCCGCGTTTGGATTTTAAATCAGTATAAAAAATAATGCCGCCTTGTACGGCATTTTTTATTTACGTCTGTACGCTGCACTCAGCGCAAACGTGCATATACATGAAAATATCAGTATTAAAATCATCACCCCATCACGTTGCACTGCACGATACGCAGTCATATGCCCACCATATACCACACCGTCCATATAACCACTGCGCGCAACCGGTATATATGACATAATTGTCCCGTCCGACGCAATAAACGCACTGACGCCCGAATAATTGGCGCGCACAATCGGCAAACCTGATTCAATGGCATAACGCCGCACCATATCCAAATGCTGATATGTGCCAGGCGTTTTACCAAACCAAGTGTCATTTGTTATGTTAATAACAGCGTCCGGCGATTCGCCCATTGGCACCAAAGAATCAGAAAAAATAATTTCATAACATATCGCCGGCGCAAACGCGAAATCGCCAACATTTATAATTTCTGGCCCCGCCCCACGTGACAGTTGCCCCGGCGTTGGAATAATATCGCCAAACGGCCTGTATTCACCAAACGGCACCAGATGTGATTTGCTGTACACTTTTTCTATTTCCCCGCCCGGCGCGGCAACAATCATGGAATTATACACCCCAGTACTGGAAACCGACGTCGCCCCAATAACAACATCACGTTGCAATGCCGCCGCCACAGGCATATTGTCACCGTCAACAATTGCAAACGGATACGATGTTTCCGGAAACACAACTATATCCGGATTGCCGGGGGCACCGGCCAATTCTATCAACCCGCGCACATTTTCAGTTGCCCACCGCACGGCGTCCGCCCGTGAATTGGACATTTTTTGCGCCTGGCTGCGTGCCGGTTGCACAACACGAATCACAGGGCTGACATTATCCGCACGTTGCGCCAGTTGAATATTTTTATAACCATACACCGCGCCCCCACATAATAATGCAACAAACACACCAAACGAAATCCATACGCGCCAATCACGCCTGTGCGTCAATAATTCAACCACAGACGCAACGCCACCAATAATTACAAACGTTAAACCCAACGCCCCCCATAACGCCATAGAATTGGAAATCCACGGCGCAGACAACGCAATATTCGCAATCGGATTCCATGGAAATCCTGTAAACAACCATTCACGCAACCACAAAACAAACACCCATGTCGCGGCAAACAAAAACGGCCTGCACGCCGGAAACGTGCATATACGCGCGACAACGACAAACGGAATTGCAAAAATTATTCCGCCAACAATACCAATTCCAATTAATGCCGGCACCGTCCACACAGCAAACTGGGCCGCCAATTCAGGCACCACATAAATGGAATGTGTCACCCACCAAAACATAGCAACCGCATATACAGCACTGAACGGTAACACATGCAAAAACGCACGCCATATATTTTTATGCTTGCCCCAAATCATTATTTTATACGCCACACCGATGGCCAACACTGTCGCCCACCACATATTAAACGGTGCAAATCCCAACGCAGCCACCACCCCCAACAGCGCCATCACAACGTATTGCCATACAGCATTCGGACGCATTTTTATTTTATGAAACCACCCCAAAATTTTACCACCTGGACATACAGACAAATCGCTGTATGTGCACGAATCCGGCGCATAGGGATTTTTTATACCCAACGAATTCAATATTTTTATTTCCAAATTTTCCATTTTTTTTGCATCACGATTTTTTATATGGTCATACCCCTGTAAATGCAAAACACCATGCACAACCATATGCGCCGCATGTTCAGCAATTGAAATGTTTGCAGCGGCGGCCTCGCGTTGGACAGTGTCAAACGAAATATAAATATCACCCAACAAAATATCATCGCCCAATTCAAACGATAAAACGTTCGTCGGTCTGTCTATGTGCCTGTATTCACGGTTCAGTGCATGAATTTCATCGTCATTGGTCAGGGTAATTGAAACCTCGGCCCCGGGGGCGCATTTAATTGCCGCAGCATTTGCGATACGTTCAAAATCAATTTTATATTTACGCCACCGTACATCTTCATAATTTACATATACTTTCATTTTCATTTCCATATATTACGCATTTTGTGTATGTGCATGATTTGCTGCATATACATCGAATTCATTGGTTGATTTTTTATCCCCATCATTCAGCATTTTAACGGCATCATTAAACGCGATTGTTTTCCCAGATTTTATTTTTTGTTGTACACGTGCAATATCATCACGCACCCGCGTGTTTCCATTCGCGACCGCCAACTTATAATTGGCCAACGCACGTTCATAATTTCCCATTTGTTCATATGCAAACCCAGCATTATATTGCGCGGCACCATATTGGCTTTTATCCCCTATACGAAATAAAATTTCACGCACCTGGTCATCAGACACAGCATACCCATATTCTTTTAACAAATTGCGCAATTCATTAAATCTGTTTTGACAATTTTTATCATTTGGATTTTCAATTAATTTAGTATACGCATTGTACATCAATGAACTCATACCCAGTGCTTCGCTGGTGGTGTTAACATCTATGCTCTGCAATGCCACATCATAACAATACAACACGAAATAAGTTTCGCCCTCTTCCAAATGCCACCGCGCCAGTTCATATGCTTCGTCTGTTGTAATTGGCGCAGTTTCCATTGTCACCCTGCTGCCGTCTTTTAATACAGTGGAACCAAAACCAATGGTTGGTATGTCACGCGAATCACGATACGGCACATGCATACCAGTCGCAGGATCGACATGCACACCTTCTTTGGCGATTAAATCAGCAATCATAAACGGTGTTATCGGTTGCATTTTATTTAAAAACGCCATGTATTTACCGCGCGCGTTTTCTTCGGCCGCGCGCATGGCGTCACGTTCAGCCCGACGTTCTTTAACCGTCTGAACGACATCGGGAACAACCTCGACCCCGGTATACGTTCCCCCCGAAATCAATCCCAATCCAAACAACCACAGTATATGCGCGGAAAAATTAGGATATTTTTTTGCAAATTCCCGCAACTTGCTTGGGCGCATTTCTGTTTTTTTACGTCCATCTTTGCCCTGAATTGTTTTTTTCCGCATAACATTCATAACGGCAAATTTATTTTCCATCTGGCGCAGAAAAACATTATCCAATGTCAACCACCGTGCCAAAGTCAACAAAAACTGTGCGCCACCGGCCACCAACCAAGCAGACCATTTCCCCGCGCCCAGCATACTGATTTTTGCCGCGTCAACAAATTCAGCCGCGTTTCCCGTTTCCCCATTTGCATTTTTTTCTGCACGTTTTCTGCGCACATATTCCACGGGCTGTGTCTCGGCAATTTTGCGCCGCAATTTTGCCGCCGCCTGTTCTGGTGTTGCAACAACCTTTTGAAATTTTTCGGCCATGTATATCCCCTATTTTTTACCCAGCCCCATTTTTTTAGCAATTTTGGAACGCCGCATTGAATAATTCGGCGCGACAAACGGATAATCGTCCGGCAGACACCATTTTTTTCTGTATTCGTCGGGCGTCATATTAAACTTTCGTTTTACATACCTGCGCAACATAACGTGCCAGGTTCCGTCCTCCAGACACTGAATTTTGTCCGCCCGCACAGACGCAGCAATTTGTTGCGCACTGGCGGTGGCGCCACGCAAACTTTCGCGCGCCGCGCGCACAGCGTCCTGCATCGTCAGCGACGGATTTGCCGCAATCGCCGCGGCGGCCAAATTTGCCACCGCCAGCGCAAATTCCGATGAATCTTTATTTGCACTTACCAATTGAAAAACCCCCGGTTATTTACTAGAATTCTATTATACCACAAATAAAGATTAAATAAAACCAAAGTAAAATATAAATATGCCATCTGAAAACAGACCACTTGCAGATTTAATGCGCCCCGCGACAATTGATGATATTGTTGGGCAACCGCAATTATTGGGCGAAAATGGACTGGTTCGTCGTATGGTTGACAATCATAAATTATCAAATTTAATCCTGTGGGGGCCGCCGGGGTGTGGAAAAACGACAATCGCGCGCGCATTGGCCAAATCTGTTGATATGGATTTTGTTCCGATGTCGGCGGTATTTTCCGGCACCGCGGATATTAAAAAAGCGATGGAGGCCGCCCGCATGAACCGCGAAATCGGTCGCGGCACTTTGCTGTTTATTGATGAAATTCATCGTTTTAATAAAACGCAACAGGACACCCTGTTGCCATATTTAGAAGATGGCACCGTTGTATTCATGGGCGCGACAACTGAAAACCCCAGTTTTAATTTAAACAACGCGTTGTTATCACGTTGTCACGTGGGTGTATTGCAACCATTATCCACCACAGATTTAATGACGCTGATAACCCGTGCCGAAGAATTTTTGGGCAAAAAATTGCCCCTGGACGACGCGGCCCGTCTGCACCTGGCCCAGATGTCGGACGGTGACGCACGATTTTTGCTGAACACAATTGAATACCTGTCGAACGCAAATTTTAAAAAGAAATTAACCCCGGACGCCCTGGACGCAGCGATTCAAAAACGTGCGCCATTATCGGACAAATCCGGTGACGAACATTATAATTTGATATCGGCGGTACACAAATCTTTGCGCGCCAGTGACACAGACGCCGCCCTGTATTGGACCGCCCGCATGATGACCTCGGGCCAGGATCCCATGTATCTGTTTCGACGTCTGACCCGATTCGCAATGGAAGATATCGGCCTGGCCGACCCAAACGCCATGCAAATTGCATTATCCGCATGGCAGGTATACGAACGCATGGGCAGCCCCGAAGGCGACCTGGCATTAACCGAATTGGTTATATATCTGGGCACAGCCCCAAAAAGCACGGCAAATTATCGCGCCCAAACGGCCGCATATCGCACCGCCCGCGAAACAGGCAGTTTAATGCCCCCAAAAAACATATTAAACGCCCCCACCCGCATGATGCGCGAAATGGGATACGGCGCGGGCTATGTATACGAACCCGATACCAAATCCGGATTTTCTGGTCAAAATTGTTTCCCAGAATCCATGCAACGCCAAAAATTCTACTATCCAATTGAACGTGGATTTGAACGCGAAATTAAAAAGCGTTTGGAATATTGGGACACACTGCGCGAAAAAATAAACAGCGGTAAAAACTAACGCGACATAGACGCGGTCAATTTTTCGATCACTGCGCGCACATTTTTCAACGTATCTGTATGGTGCGCATTACACCCAACATTTGCACGCCGCACCAGTCCCGTCAACGTTTTCCCCGGTCCCAATTCATACACAGACGTAATATTATACACCGGAAATTTTTCCATTATATCCAACCACCGCACACCATGCGTCATTTGATCAGACAAAGAATCTTTGACGTCCTGGGGATTTGACATAACATTTGCCGTTTGATTTGAAAACCAGTTTGTTTTTGGTGGCTGGACATCGATTGTTTCCAACCGTTTACGCAACAAAAATTCAGCATTTTCCATCAACGCACAATGCGCCGGCACCGCAACATTTAACCGTTTGGCCAAACGCGCGCCATGATTTTGTGCGCGCGCAATCACCGCGTCCAGCGCAGCATTTTGCCCACTGATAATAAATTGATCACGCGCATTATGATTGGAAATTGCCGCATATCCGCGCCCATTGGCCGCCATTAAACATGCCTCTACTGCTTCTTTGTCCAAACCGACAATGCACGCCATACCCCCGCCCATTTTATCGGCCATGGACATATACGTCGACCGCGCAGACAACAACCGCACAGCGTCCCCCATGGTCAAACTGCCCGCACAATGCAACGCAGAATATTGTCCCATCGAATGCCCCACAATGGCATAACCAATGTTATACAGCGGCCGCCCAAATTCCTGTTCCAAAATTTTGGCAATCGATACAGAATGCGCAAATGTCCCCAACGACGTCAATTCAGGTTTATTCAACACGTCCACCGGCCCATTGAAACATGCGTCCGCCACATTTTTGTGCGAAATATCCGCCACCTGTTCAAACGTGTGACGCACAACGGCATATTCATCAAACAAATCACGCGCCATGCCAACATATTGCGAGCCCTGGCCCGGAAAAACAAAAGCAATTTTTTCATTCATCATACGCAAATTATTGCACTAATATATAAAATGTCAACAGATTGTCCCAAAATAAAATCCCGCAATTGCGGGATTTATGAAACATTAAAACAGAATATTTACGTCCAATCCGACCTGTAAATCCCTGGATTCAAATTCATAATCCAAATGTGCGCCGTATTGAGTGCGCCCATATTGACGAACGATTTTACCGCCCAACCATTCCTGGTTATAATGGGAATCGGTCGCCTTGCGCAAAGTAAACTGCGCCCCCAAACGCCAATCAGGCGCTATGCGAAAATATGCCTCGGGTTTAAAATCGATATACGCCATACCGCGATCATCATCAAAAATCCAACTGGATTTGATTGTTGCGGCCAATGTGACACCGGCCCATTGACGCCCGAACCGATACCCAGCATAATATGTCGAATCCGCATAATCAGGCGTACGCACACGTGACGAGCCGCCAAATTTTAATCCGAACAACACATCAGATATTATATGTGCGCTGTTGCTGGCGGCGGTACCAACACGATAAACACCGCCCAAATCCACGGCGCCGAATCCGTCCTCGCCCCCGTTAAAATCCTGTTGCAGATTGAAATTAATACCAACAGACAATCTGTCGTTAATACCATATGATATGGTTTCTTCCAACCGTAAAATATTATCCCAATACGTCAACGCCGTTTCAGACAAAACATCATTTGTTTTTAACATGAACAACGGATCAGACGTATCAAAATCCAACCCATTGGCACGTGCATTTGACATCATCGGCACGAACCCAATAAATCCAGCAAATAAACAAATTAAAAATTTACGCATTCTCTCCCCCTGGTTATAAAACAACAGATAAATCCGGGTTCTGTGAAATCCCCAGAACCCGAATTACCATTCACACGCACCGCATCAGAACATAAATATCGCCTGCAGGCCGACAGATGCCTCGGAATATCCGTCTATATTGGCGGTACCCATTTTACGGAACACGCCATCTTTTGCGTCCGTCTGCCAGAATGACAAATCTTTGCCATCGGCAGAATCCCACAACGCGATTTTCCCGTACAGATTTAACGCGAACCAATCATTGGGCTGCCAACCGATGGCCGCCTTTAAACTGGCCTGATTGTGCCAATCATAATTACCAAACACCAATTCTCCGTTTAATGTCCAATCTTCGTCCAGGACGCTGAACGCACCGATACCGCCCTCGAGATAAAATACATTGGACGCGTCGGTATTATACGCCAAAAAGAACGTAGCATCTCTGCCATCGGCCATTTTACCGTTCACACCATTGCCATATGCACTGCCATCAAAATCCAAATACCAACCACGCACCAACCCATAAATGGTCGTAGAACTGATTTTATATCCACCCTTTAAATCCAAAACGAAATTATTGGAAATATCCTGCTGATATTGATAATAGGCAGACAATGTCGCAATCCATTTTTCTGTATCAGCAAAACGCCATTGCAGCCCCAACCCCAACAAATTCAAACCATTATCGTCCATGGAATCATCGGGCGTTTCCGGCAAAGACCAATCAAATTCATAATTCGACATATCAAACCGCGCCATGGCCAACACAGCCAACCTGTCGGTAATACCATAACTGAAATCTTCCTTGATAGAAAACTGACTGGCATTCCACGAACCATTTGGGTCAGACCCCGCTTCTAAATACGTCAACGCCATATCATATGAATTCATATTATATGACAAATCCGTCACAGACCCAAATTTTCCCTTGGTCGGTTGGAAAAACGGGTGCGCCAGATAGTATTTGCGTTTTAATTCAGTGCGATATGTTTCCGCCCGCGTGGTACGCACATTTGCCGTTGACGTACCGCCAGCATACTGTTTATACAACGCACTGCGATTTGCGGGCTGGGTATAATAAATATTTTTTGCATCAGCCGCATCATATGTTTTCTGCGAAGTGCGCGTAGAATATTTTTCATAATTAACCTGGGTACGTTCACGCACAGCCGGCGCGCCGGTTAAATCCGCACTGGACGCCGCCCGCCCAAAATTAGTTTCCGCCAACGCCGGCATTACCCCAACCAGCGCCGCAACCACACCAATAACAGACAAATGTTTTTTCATAACAAATTTCTCCTTTTGGATAAAATTATACCATAAAAATCCCCCACAAAAAAGTATTAAAACATCAAAAAGCAGAAATCCGCCATATGGCGGATTTCCTATAATATATGCCGTTTATTATTTGCGTCTGGGGGACTGACGATGCCTTCGGCCTCCATACGTTCCATAAACCCGGCGGCCTTGTTATATCCCACACCCAAACGACGCTGAATATATGAAATGGTGGGCTTTTTATCACGAATAACAACCTCTTTGGCCTGGGTATACAAATCAGCATCCTTGTCGGCCTTGGTCGCCACCGCCCCCGGCAATCCAGGTATTCCGTCCCCACCACCATCGGTCACACCATCGGCGTATTCAGGTTCACCCTGGGACCGCAGGAAATCCCCAACACGTTTTAATTCCTCATCAGAAATATACGCCCCATGTATACGCACGGCTTTGTGGCCACCTTCGCTGAATAACATGTCGCCACATTTTAACAATTGTTCAGCACCCTTTTCACCCAACGATGTCATAGAATCAGTAATACTGCGCGCCTGGAACGATACACGGGTCGGGAAATTCGCCTTGATAACGCCGGTAATCACGGTCGCGTCCGGACGCTGGGTCGCCATTATCAAATGTATACCGGCGGCACGTGCCTTTTGCGCGATACGTTGAATATATGCCTCGACCTCTTTCTTGGCAACATTCATTAAATCGGCAACCTCGTCTATGATGATGACGATATACGGCATATCAGACAAATCAACTTCCTGGGTTTCAAATAACAATTCCCCGGTTTCTTCGTCTGTACCGACGGCCACCTGTTCTGTTAATTTTTCCCCATTGGCGCGTTTTTGCGCCGCAATTTCATTGTACGTTTCGATATTGCGCGCCTGCAATTTCTGCAATTGCTTGTACCGATTTTCCATTTCGTTCACAGCCCATTTCAACGCCGCCACCGCAGCATTCGGATCCAATTTCACAATCGGCGTAATTAAATGCGGAATATCGTCCCAGAATCCAAAATCAACCCCCTTGGGGTCAATGATTATCAATTTACATTTATCAGGCGTAAAATGATACACAATGGACGTAATAATTGTCTGAACAAACACAGATTTCCCAGAACCTGTACGCCCTGCAATCAACATGTGCGGCATTTTTGCCAAATCATAATACATGGAATCGCCGCCGATGTTCACACCCAACGCCAATGGGATTTTATAACTGGAATGAACAAACGTATCATTTTCCATCAGCGTTCTGAACCGCACAGTTTGCGGTTTTAAATTCACCATTTCAACGCCAATCAATTGAGTGCTGGGGATAACCGAAATACGAATTTTTTCAGTGGCCATCGCGCGCGTCATGTCATCGACCGTCTTGTTCACGTCGGCCATGCGCACACCGCTGTCCGGCAAAAATTCATACAGCGTCACAATGGGCCCGGGTCGAATTCCAACAACTTTGCCCTGGACATTATATTCGGCAAAATGCAATTCCATCGCGGCCGCATTGCGCTTTAATTCAGGTGTCACCACATTTTTACCAAAATGCGAATATTCCAAAAATGCAGGATCCGGCAATTCATATTCATGCACACTGTCCGCCCCGGTGCGGCGCACCGCATGTGCCCCACGCACAGCGCGCCGTGCGCCCCGCGTGCGACGTGCGGGCTTTTCATTAACTTCCTCTGATTCTTCATCGGGCTCGGAATCCTCGTATTCTTCTTCGTCCGATTCGGAATCAATTTCCCCGCGCGGCACACTGGTCAAATGGAACACAGACAACAACCACCGCACACCCCGCCAACACATGCGCCCTGCACTGACAACGTGCACCCATTTAATATGCAACAACACCGACGCCAGCAATACAAACACCAACAACGCGGCCACACCAATCGCCACGCCCCACGCGCCAAATATTCCACCAATATCATTGGCAACTATTGCCCCAAACATACCGCCAAACGTGCCGCCCGGCGCAACCAGTCCCAACCCAGCTGCCCCCGCACACATCGCGACAAAGAAACGCAGAAAATTATATTCAGGCGCACCATCATCACCCCAGTTCGCCAACCACGCCAACCCCCAACGCGCCACACACAAAAACACAAACGCCGCTGGAATAAATCCAATACCATAGCGAATAAATCCGACAATTTGCCCAACAAACGATTGTTCACCAAACGTACTGGCGGCGGCAAATCCGTCCAGATACGGATTGTAAAACATCATCGCCACCAATGCGAACAACCCCAGCGCCAACAACAGTCCGCCTGCGATTCGCCGAATTAAACCCTTTAACGCCACAGAAATACTTTCTGGGAAAAAATTATTTGATGTCTTTGCCATGCCATGCATTGTACCACAAAAAACATAAAAATGTTAGTGCTGTGCAACATCGCCGCCATAGTTTTTCAACCACGCTTTGACCAAATCAGCCGCCACCATACCAATAAACGCCCCCAATATAACATCAGACGGCCAATGCGCACCAACCGATATCCGCGACAGCCCAATAATTATGGCCAACGACCATGTAAACCATTTAATTTTTGGCGCCAACAATCCCAACATAACCAGTCCCGCAAATGACGCAAACGTATGACCCGATGGCATGGAATTAAACGCCCAATCGGTTGAAAACGGAACAAATCCAGTTTTATCCAACGCCTCGAAAAACACGGGGCGCATACGCCCAATAACAATTTTTAATATTTTGCCAACCACACTGGCAACAAACACAGAACATAACACATAAAACGCATAACTGTTGCGTGTCTTTGCAACGAAATCATTGCAAAACGCCATAAAGCTGGGCTTATTTTGTGCATTTCTGTACCGCACCCCAGAATTGTAAATTTTTTTCAGATAAAACACCAACAACACAACCGCAGATACAATCAGCCAAATTTTCGCATCAAAAATTTTGTCGAACAAATGCCACAACCAACAGTCCCCACCGCGCATAAATAAATACAGCGGTTTATCGAACCAAAAAATTCCCATAAACACCAACACCGCCGTCACAGCCGCGGCAATACCCAACAAACGCCATTTGATTTTATTATTGGTTGTTAAAAACATGATTCCCCCATACGCATTAATTATTCCGCCACCAGTTTATTGTATACCTTGGCATCAGTTAAAATTTTCGCCGCCACCGCCGCAGACAACGCATCTTCGTCTGCGCCACTGGTAATCACCGGACAACCGCGCCGCACAGCGTCAACATCGATATCCGATTTATCATTAAAATCCTGGGCATTAAAATCATTATTAATCACATTCAGGAAAAACGCATTTTGCTGATTTGTCGACCGAATATTAGACAAACATACAATCGGGAAAATTCCACGTCCATCAATCACGCGCCCTGTTCCTGTTTTAATTGATTTGTTTAATAATTCCAACGCCCCGCCATTATCCAGATTAATGCGACTCGCGATTCGGGCCGCCCCTGCGGTTGGTGTTCCAACCAACACGCCGCGTTCATATTCATAAAACGCGGCGGCCACGGCCTCGGCCGTGCCACGTGTCATATTGGACATCAGCACAACAATCGGCACATCTGTCACAGCCGCCCCACCGGGAATAACCTCTACTTCATCTTTGGCGGTTTCGACTATGCGCATAACAGGCCGCGCCCCAATAAACAGCCCCGCCAACTTTGCCGCCGCCCGTTCATCGTCGCCCGTCGCCGCACGCAAATCCAAAATTATCCCAGATATGTCGGTATATGTTGCCAACGCTTCGTTAATTATTGATGCGGCATTATCAGAAATTCTGTGCACGACAATTTCCAGTATGCCGCCACTCGCTTCATCACTGCGATGAACAATATCAGCGTCCGCCAACACAATTGTCGCCCGCCGCAACACAACATCGCGCGCACCCGACGGCGATAATAATTTTATTTTTGATGTCCCGGAATTAAACCCAGACATCGCCGCAGACAAATCATCGTCCGACATATCCGCCACGTTTGTCCCATTTATGGCGGTAATTAAATCCCCCGCCCGTATGCCAGATATATCCGCGGGCGATCCCTTGTACACGCCATGCACCCGCCAATTACCACGTGCGTCACGCGCCCCCTCGAGTCCCACACTGGTCAAAATCCGTCCATCTTCGGTAATTTCGGCCGCCCGCGAATAAATATATCGGCCATTTTCATCAATTCCGCGCATTAAACTGTCCACCACAACCTGATACATTTCGCTGGTTGACAGATTCTGCAACGCCGGGTCATTCGCCCGCAGTTTTAACACCAACGCAGTTGTAATTTCACCAAACCCATTCCAATCACCCGGCTGGGGCCGCGGATAATTTGCGATAATCGCGTCCCGCCACACCAACACAACCCGTTCATCAGTCGCAGCAATATGCGCATTTGGATTTAAATTTTCCAAACTTTCAATCGCCACATTAATGCTTTTGCCACCCCATTTAACACCGTCCAGTTTTTCATAAATATCCGCGAACGTCGCAGACACATCAAAAACATTCAAACCGTCCTGGATTGGTTCATCTTCGAAAAACAAACTGTCTGCATGACACGGCACAGCAACCAGGGCGAAAAACAAATATGCAAATAAATTTTTTATTTTCATGTTGGCCCCTCTCCCTGGTTGTGTGCAACGAATTATTTCCCGTTTGTAATAGAATCGTCACGCAGATTAAAGTGATACAAAATAACGTTTGAAATATAAATACTGGTGAACGTTCCCATAACAACCGCAAACGTCATAGCAATCGAAAAATCACGCAACGCCGGCCCACCAAACAGGAACAACGCCACCATTGCCAATATCGTCGACACCCCGGTCATAATGGTTCTGCGCATCATTTCATTCACAGACAAATCAATCAAATCGTCCATGGGCATTTTGTGATATTTTTTAATATTTTCCTCGATTCGGTCATAGTTTACAACCTTGTCATTAATGGAATATCCGACACCCATCAGGATAACCGCAATCGCCGTCTGATTGAATTCCAACCCTGTGATTGAAAAGAATCCAAACATAATCACGAAATCCAAACACAGCGAAATAAACGACCCGATGGCATATCCGCCACGATATCGCACCCACACATACACAGACATTAATATGAATGAAAACAATATCGCCAAAATACCACCGCGCACCAATTCATCGCCAATTTTTGGCCCAACAATTTGCACCTGGGAATATTCAACATTGTTGCCCAAAATTTCTTTGATTTCAGCCACACGGGCATTTTGTTCGGCATCAGTCGCACCCTTGTGCAAACCAACACGCACCAAAATTGCCCCATTGTCACCAACCGATTGCAATTCAGGATTAAATTGTGCCAAATCACTGCGCATTTTATCAATGGTATAATCCGCGGAAACCGGCGTCACCTCCATCGATATACCACCGGCGAAATCAATACCATAATTCAACCCACGGAATATCAACGACAGCACAGACAGCAAAATCAGCGCGCCCGCAATCCAGTACGACAATTTGCGATATTTCATAAACTTTAATTTCATAACACGCCCCTTAATTTGTCTTTACATAACCAATTTTTTTATTTTTACCGCCCATGTACCAATCGATGATAACCTTGGACAAAGATACACAAGTGAACAGCGTGGTCAAAACACCGACCGACAGCGTCACTGCGAATCCACGAATGGGTCCGGCCCCGAATTGGAACAGCACCAACGAACAAATCAAATTGGTTAAATTCCCGTCCAATACGGCCTTCATAGATCTGTGGAATCCGGCCTCGACCGCGCGCAGCGGCGTTGACCCGGCGCGAATTTCATCACGTATTCGTTCGAACGGCAAAATATTCGCGTCCACAGCCATACCCAACGTCAACACGATACCGGCAATCCCAGGCAACGTTAACACACCACCCAGCACAGCCGTGATACCAATAATCATCGCCAAATTAATCAGCAACACAAAACTGGCAATAACACCAAAACCGCGATAGCAAACAATCATGAATATCATAATAAATATGACACCCATCAACGACGCTATTTTACCGGCCTCGATAGTGTCGGCCCCCAGTCCCGCGCCAACGGTACGTTCTTCGATAACCTGCAATGGCGCCGGCAAAGCACCGCTGCGCAACAGCACGGCTAAATCTTTGGCACCCTGCAACGTGAACCCACCAGAAATCTGACCACGGCCACCCGGAATTGGTTCACGAATCGTTGGGGCGGACAAAACCTCGCCGTCCAGGACGATTGCGAAACGTTCATTTACATGTTCGGTCGTCAGTTTTGCAAATCTGCGTGCGCCCGCCGCATCGAACACAGTCGTCACGACCGGCAAATTATTTTGGTCAAAATCCGCCTGGGAATCTTTTAACGATTCGCCCGATACCTCTACATGCGAATACACAGGAATCAATTGCCCGGGCGCATCAATATACGGTAAAAATTCTGTTCCCTTTGGCGGACGTCCAGACGCTAACTGTTCAGCGGTCACATTTTCATTCACCAAATGGAAAGTCATCTTTGCCGTCTGACCAATTAATTCTTTGATACGTTCTGGATTATCCACACCAGGCAATTGTATCAAAATATATTTTCCGCCCTGGCTTTGAATAGATGGTTCTTTGGTCCCCAGCGCATCAACACGACGACGCACAATTTCAATACTGCGCGACAAAGCGTCCTGGACCATTTCTTCGCGTGCACGCGCCGAATAAGTCAACGAAACATTGCGCCCATCAACGGTAATGTCCACAGTGTCACCAAATTCACTGCGCAAACGTCCGCGCGCCTTGGACACATCGTCGGCATTACGCACAACGAACGACACAACACCATCATGATTGCGCAGATTTGAAAAACGAATAACACCTTTGTCCCTGTCTATCAAGGCACTGCGTGCCTCTTCGTACAATTGCGTGGTTTTATCCTGCATCATGGTTGTGGTGTCAACCTCTAATAATAACTGGGCACCACCCTTTAAATCCAACCCCAACTGAATTGGTTGAATCCACGACGGGAAATAAGGCGCCAAACTGGGCGCCATTGTTGGCACAGCCAATAATACACCAAACACTGCGACAAAAATTATTGCCAGTTTTTTTAACATACCACTACCCTTTTTACTCTACACTTGCGATTGCGCCCTTGGCCACTTCGATAACGACGCCCTTGGCAATTTCCATTTCCACTGTTTTTTCGTTTACTTTTTTAACAGTACCATAAATACCGGCCGCCACAATACGATTGCCAACCTGAATGGAATCAACCATTTTTTGATATTCAGCCATACGCTTTTTATTTGGGCGCACCATAAACAGATAAATAATTGCAAATATAATCAGACAGTACAGCAATAATCCCCACCAATCAGTTGCCTGGGGCGCCACCGTTGTTGCGGCCTGGGTTGCTGCGTCTGCGACTGCTGCTGTTTGTTCCATAATTTTCTCCTTAACTGCCAATTATCATGGGTTCAGAATAGTAAAAAAAGCCCGTTATGTAAAGGAAAATAGTTATATTCATACACGTTCAAACCAACCATCAATTTGTGACAACGGAATAATTTTGTACACAGGACGTCCATGATTGCATTCCCCACCCCGTGTGGTGTTTTCAATATCACGCAACAAAGCGTCCATTTGCGCCATATCCAATTTTTGCCCCGCCCGCACACTGTGATGACATGCATAATTTGCCAATTTTAAATGCAACCGTTCCGCCAGTTGTGATGAATGCCCATAATCGCGAACCTCGGCTGCGATGGCACGAAACAAATCTGTCCAATCCAAATCCCAATCAGCCGGCCGTTCAAATACAGCAATCGCATCATCACCAAACGCATCAACACGCACACCCGCCGCCGCCAATTGTTCAGAAATTGATAACACCGCCGCAACATCTTCGTCACGCAAATGTATAACAATTGGCGTTAATAATGGTTGAACATGAATGTCATGCCGACGCAAACGTTCATACGTTATGCGTTCATGCGCAGCATGTTGATCAATAATAACCAGGTTATCAGCACTTTGCGCCAAAATATATTTGTTGCCAATTTGACCAATGACACGCCCCAGCGGCCTGGATTCATCTGGATTTTCATCTGACGCGTTTTGTACATTTAACGAATGTGGCGCCGTCGCGGTCGTGCCAGCAAACACAGATTTCAATTCCACCCCCCGCTTGGGCGACGAAACATGAAACGCGCCCGGCGCAAAATGTAAATCCTGGGCAACAGGCCTGGGCGCAAAAATTTGCGCGGGCTGCACCCCGGTCGCCACACGTGGCGCCGCATTCAATGTTTGTGACAACACGTCGCGCAATGATTTAATAATAAACGCGCGCACATGCGACGGTTCCAAAAAATGCACATCTGTTTTGGCGGGCGACACATTCACATCAACATTGCGCGGATTCATTTCCAAATACAACGCGCACAACGGAAATTCACGCGCATGCATAACGTCCATATACGCCGCACGCAACGCCCCCACCAACACTTTGTCCCGCACAGGCCGCCCATTCACAAATAAAAATTGATCCACAGATGTTGCCCGTCGCAACGTTGGTTCCGAAATCAATCCATGCAATCGCAAACTGGAATCAGACGTCGACACCGCGTCCACATTCAACATACGCCCCCGCACATCATCGCCCATAACCGCCGCCACACGTTCGGCCATATCCTGATTTTTTGGGAATCGCCATTTATTATTTAATGTAAAACCAACGTCCGCGCGCGCCATGGCCAAACGTTTCACCACGTCCAACACAGACATCATTTCAGCCCTGTCGCCACGCAAAAATTTTAACCGCGCAGGCGTTTTCGCAAACAAATTTTGAACACGGATTCGCGTTCCCCCGTCCCATGCAGACGGCCGTATTTCACCAGACGCACAATCCAGCACCCAACCATTGTCATCAATTCCGTTAAATGTATCAATGGTCATATCTGATACAGACGCAATTGACGGCAACGCTTCGCCACGAAATCCCATAAAATTAATATTTAATAAATCATCAGACGGTAATTTAGACGTTGCATGCCGCATAATACTGTGCGCCAAATCGTCGCGCGACATACCGCCCCCATTATCAATCACAGAAATCATGGTGCGTCCACCATCAACCACATCAATAACAATCTGGTCAGCACCGGCGTCCAGCGCATTTTCCACCAATTCTTTGACAACGCTGGCGGGCCGTTCCACAACTTCGCCGGCGGCAATTTGATTTATCAAAAAATCCGGCAAAACGCGAATCGGCATATCTGGGCTATTCCTTGAATTTTACTTCTAAAATTTCATATTCTTTTTCACCACTGGGCAATTTAACAATGCACGTATCACCCACGCATCTGCCAATCATGGCCCGCCCCACTGGCGAAGTACATGAAATAACATGTTTGCCGTCGGCCTCGACATCAGACAAAATCCGGCACTGCATACGATTGCCATCTTCGTCCTCGGCCATGACACGCGCACCGAACACCACCCTGTCGCCGGTCAAACTGTCCACATCAATAACATTGGCATTATTGATAAAATCTTCGATAAATTGAATACGTTTGTCTATTTGCCGTTGCTTTTCCTTGGCCGCGCTGTAATCAGCGTTTTCAGACAAATCACCCAAAGAACGCGCCCATTGAACAGTTTTCAAAATTTCTGGACGTTGAACTTCCTTTAAATCTTTTAATTCTTTAATCAGGCCATCAAACCCAGCCCGCGAAATCGGCTTTTTTTCCATTTTTCTTTTATCCCCATATATATTTTCGTTGAAATTATAAGCATTCATTTTAATTTTGCAATTGTCAAATGAACAGGGTATACTTTTTTAATTAACTGATAACATATGATATTCAGACCAAAAATTTTGAACAGATTCCTGCTGCGCAGATTTTTTTCCGGCGTGGGGTTGGTAATGTTGGTTGTATGCGGGATTATTATGGCGGTGACGTTTGTGGAACGTTTGCCATCAAATCCAACTGCCCTTGCCGCCATGGCCGACGCATGGCGCAGGTTATTGGAATACGTCCCGCTGTTTTTGCCGCTGGCTGTATTTATGGGAACATTGCTGGCGTCATATAATTTGACCAAATCCAGCGAAAGCATTATTGTGGCCAGTGCGGGTCTGTCGCCGTATCAAATGGCGCGCCCATTTTTAATTGGTGCCGCACTGATTGGCGTTGTCGCAACCACAGTATTAAATCCATATTCAGTAAAATTAAATTCGGCCGATATAACGGCGGATCACCTGGTATTAATTGATGACGAAATCTGGTTGCGCGAATCATCGGACAACGGATATATCACCATGAACGCCAAAAACATGCACAAATCTGGAAATATATTGTTATTTGATAACGCCACAATATATGTACAAAGCACCGATTTCAAATTATCCCAACGAATCCAGGCGTCCACCGTCACATTATCGGACAGCGGCCTGGGGGCAACAAATGCCACCACATGGGACGCCCGCGGAATTCCCACCACCACAGATTGGCACATGCAAACGCTGCTGACGCCACAAACCGTATTGGACAGATATCTGCAGCCCGATCAAATTTCATTTTGGCAATTGCCACAATTTATTAAAAAAATGCAGCAAATTGGCGTCCCGGTACGTGCACACTTGGTTCAATTTTGGACATTGCTGTTTTTGCCATTGACCATGGTCGCCATGGCAACATTGGGTGTTGCATTTTCCCAAACGCGCCAGCGCAGAAATTACAGTTTTGGTGTAAAATTCGGCATGGGCATCTTAACATGCTTTGCGGTGTATTTTCTGGTCAATATGTTTGGTGCATTGGGATCGACCGGTGTTGTACCACCACTGTTGGCGATAATTGCGCCGCCATTGATAATAATTGCGGGCGCAGGTGTTTTCATTACCAGTTTTGATACTATATAAATATATATAAATGAATGGGGGAACAAAATGCCATTGCGTAAAAAAAACACAAAACGAAATCAAATTATTATATGGACCATTATCGCAGTTATTGTGATATTAATGATTGTATCGTTCCCGGCCACCCAATCCGTGACCGAAGTTGTCCTGCACCCATAACCCAATTATGAACTATATTGATATATTTTTAGAATCACTGTCTGCAGAACGTGGCCGCAGTCAAAAAACATTGGACAGTTATGCGTCCGACCTGCGCCATGCAGACGAAAATCTACCCGGGGGACTGTTGGGTGCAACGGGCACGGATATTCAAAATTATTTATCAAATCTGAATGAACGCCCAACATCAATTGCCCGCCATGCCAGCGCCCTGCGCGGATTTTACAAATTTTTAATGCTGGAAAAAATCATTTCACAAAATCCTGCCGCCAACCTGGAATTACCCAAACGTACCCAGTCATTACCAAAATGTTTATCATTACAGGAAATTGAATTGCTAATTTCGTCCGCGGGTGACGTTCATAATGCCACACGTCTGCGCGCCATGATGGAATTGGTATACGCATCAGGCCTGCGCGTGTCGGAATTATGCGAATTACCAATGACCGCAAACCTGGGGGATAAATTATTAATTCATGGCAAAGGTGCCAAGGAACGCATTGTTCCCATGCACGAACGCGCCCAATACGCCCTGCGGAAATGGTTGGAAATTCGTGGCGATGATAAATCAAAATATATATTTCCAGGCCCCGGCAAAACGGGCCACATAACCCGCGATGGATTTTTCAAAATTCTGAAAAAATGCGCGGTATTGGCCGGCATCAACCCCGCCAGGGTCAGCCCCCACGTACTGCGCCATTCATTTGCGTCGCACCTGTTGGCGGGTGGTGCAAACCTGCGTGCAATACAAACCATGCTCGGGCACGAGGATATTTCCACAACACAAATATACACCCACGTTTTACCGGATAAATTGCGTGAAACAGTTGTACAACATCACCCACTGGCACATATGGGGGACAATAATAAATGATAAAAAAATGTGATCACCCTGGCTGCAACAAAGCCGGCACCTGTCGTGCACCCAAAACGCGCGATTTGCGTGAATATTGGTGGTTTTGTCGTGAACATGCCGCCGAATATAACAAGAATTGGAATTATTACGCCGGCATGACCCCAGACGAAATAGAAGAAGATTGGGAACGCCAAACGTTTGGCGCGCCCCTGCGCGATAAAAATCAGGTCGAATCCGATCAACGCGATTATATAAAATTTTTGAACGATTTTATCACAGGCCGCGATACATTTGACCGCGCACCCGCACGACGCAATACCCTGCCCGGTCGCGTGACAGCGGCATTGAATGCGTTGGAATTACCGATAACCGCATCATGGCGTGAAATTTCGGCACGATATCGCGCATTGGCCAAACGCCACCACCCAGATACCACAACCGGTGACAAAACCGCAGCCGCGAAACAATTTACAAAAATCACCGACGCATATAACGTGTTAAAAAAACATTTCGGCAAAAAATAATCAAGAAATACTGAAGTCGGATTTATAAATTAATTTGATGCAGAGAGTATTATAAATCAATTAGAATTGTGCAGATACGCGTGATTTGACGCAGGGAGTGTTATAAATCAATTAGAACCGCGCAGATGCGCCGCGGTTGGCGTCGGGAACGTACAGAAGCTACGTGACCAAAGCCAACCGCAAGCAGATGCGTGGTTATAATTGATTTAGGTAGGCGATGGCGTCCATGGCCGCACTACACCCTGTCCCGACAGCCGTCGCGATTTGCATTTTTATATCCGATTCGACGTCACCGGCAACAAACATGCCACGGGGCAAAGATGATGGGGATAAACGTCCCATGTTATCACGGGGAACATCTTCGGACAGGTAATCGGTGTTGGCCTCGTGCCCGATGGCAACGAATAAACCGTCGCAGATGATTTCATCGTCGTCAGTGGTGGTGATAACCAAACGTTCATCATCACGTTTGACAATTTTTTTCAAATCTGTGTTGAACAGACATTCGATGTTTTCACGTTCGGCCACACGATTGCGCAGGACGGCCTCGGCCCGGGTGAATGCACCTTTGCGATAAACAATTTTCACACTGCGGGCGATATCAGCCAGATACAAAGCGTCGTTTAATGCGGAATTCCCGCCCCCCATAACAACGACATCTTTTTCAGAAAAGAAAAATCCATCACAGGTTGCGCAATACGACACACCTTTGCCGAATAATTCACGCGCGCCTTCTATTTGTAATTTACGCGGGGACGCCCCAGTTGCGATAATAACAGTTTTGCCAACATAGCGGTTATCATCGTCGCACAGGATATTAAATCCCGTTTCTGCATCACCAGCAATACTTTTGGCGGACACAAATTTAATTTCTGCGCCAAACGATTCGGCCTGTTTTTTCATAAATTCGGACAATTCCAAACCACTGCCGGCCCACCCCGGATAGTTTTCCAGCACGGCGATTCCGGCCGTCTGTCCCCCCAGGGTATCGCCCCCCAGAACCAAAGTTTTTTTCCCGCCACGTGCACAATACAGCGCGGCCGTCAGCCCAGCCGGTCCAGACCCCAAAATTAAAACGTCATACATAACTATATCGGTCATATTTAATTCTCCTGAATAAAGTATGAATTATTTCTGGCACAGAATAACATAATTGGGCACCGCGCGCAAATAATTTCGCGCTGGCATAAAAATGTTGATTTTTTTGCGCATTCGCAATAAAATTTCAACGTTATGATGATTAAATTTATATCTTTGTACGTGTCACAGTCCCCTTTTGGGGTGCGGTTTTAATTTATTTTTCATTTAATACACATATAATATATACAAACATATAAAATACAGGACAAAGTTATGCTAGACATCAGATTTATTCGTGAAAACCCAGACGCAGTAAAAAACGCCTGTCGGGTCAAGGGATTCGATGACAACGTTGATAAAATTTTGGAATTGGACGCGCGCGTGCGCGAATTAAAAACAGTCACCCAAAATATGACGGCTGAAAAAAACAAAATCACACGTGAAATTCCAACCGCCGTGGACAAAGCGCCATTAATTGCAAAATCCAAACAAATTGGCGACGAAATCGCGGCTGATTTGGCTGAATTGGCCGAAAAAGAGGCATTATTAACAGATTTACTGCACCGCGTTCCACAAATCCCAGACGCATCGGCCCCGATTGGCCCAGACGATTCGTACAATGTCGAAATTCGCCGTGTTGGCACGCCACCGAAATTTGATTTCACCCCACGTGCCCAGTGGGATTTGTTGGATATGAACGGTTGGTGGGCACCAGAAAAAATTGCCAAAATTTGTGGCACACGCACATATTGCCTGATTGGTGAAGCAGCCGAATTACAATTGGCAATTGAAACATATGTTATCCAAAAATTAATTTCGCGCGGATTTACATTTATCGAATGCCCATCTATTACAAAACCGCAAACGATTTTTGACGCAGGCCATTTCATGGGCGCGGATTTATCCGTCATGAATAACGACGTATTCATGTTAACCGGCACAGACAGATGTTTGGCCGGGACTGCAGAAATCATTTTGAATTCGCTGCACAGCGGTGAAATTTTATCCGAAAACGATTTGCCAATAAAATACGCTGGATTTTCGCCCTGCTTCCGCAAAGAGGCCGGCGCCGCAGGCCGCGACACACGCGGACTGGCCCGATTCCATCAGTTTAACAAGGTTGAACAATACGTATTTTGCACACCTGAACAAAGCGACGAAATGCATGAATTGTTATTGAATAACCTGTGCGACGTTATGGCAGATTTGGAATTACCATACCGCGTAATTGCAAATTCTACGGGCGACATGGGATTCAACAAAGTAAAAATGAACGATGTCGAGGCCTGGGTTCCATCTGAAAATTCGTACAAAGAAGTTGGCAGTTGTTCGTCCATCGGCACATTCCAGGCGCGTCGCACAAACACCCGCTATCGTGAAAACAAAACGAACGAGGTTAAATTCTGCGCCACATTAAACAACACCGGTATCGCCGTGCCGCGTGCATTGGTACCATTTTTGGAAAATCATCAAAACGCAGACGGCAGTGTAAATATCCCAGAAAAACTGCAGCCGTTAATGGGTGGCCGCAAAAAAATCGGTGGAAAACACTAAAAAACCGGCAAATGCCGGTTTTTTATCATCTTTGTTTTTCTGATTTTATCGCGAA
This sequence comes from uncultured Alphaproteobacteria bacterium, assembly GCA_944392815.1. GTDB lineage: Bacteria > Pseudomonadota > Alphaproteobacteria > Rs-D84 > Rs-D84 > Enterousia. The sequence goes on from CALXXY010000002.1 coordinate 136,990, forward strand.
TTTTTTTGCAGACAGCAACGGGAAATAAAAATCCTTTAAAATATTTGTTGTGTTTCTGTATTTAATCGCCTTTAAGGAATTTAACAACGTCTGTTGTGCTTCTGCACGATACCAATCATATTCGTTATACAGGTTTTCCATTGAATTGACAACCGCACTGTACATCAGATATACACGATTGTCGTCCGTACCGGCCGGCATAAATGCATCAACCAAATCCATCGGTTCCAAGCCCGCCTTTACACGCACATCATAATCCCCGAACATTTTCGGATTTGCGGCAACACGTGAAACCACGGAAATCGCGTCATTTATTCTTTTCAGTGCAATCTGGTCATTGGCGCGTAAACGCTGTTTTTCCAAGAACTTTATGCACTCGGCAAAAAACTGTTGCAATGTCGCATCATAATCAATCATTTTATTACTCCCTGTAATTACACACAGTATTATAGACAAACATAAAAATATGTCAATATTTTATATATAATTTGTTGAAAATGCAAAATTATAGTACAATCTATTGTTTGCGAAAAAATTATTATACAGGGCATTAAAACTATGGTTATAAAAATCAGAAACATTGCAATTATTGCGCACGTTGACCACGGAAAAACGACGCTGGTTGATAATATGTTGAAACAATCCGGCACATTCCGCGAAAATGAAAAGGTTGCCGACCGCGTCATGGACAGCGGCGATATAGAACGCGAACGCGGCGTTACTATTTCAGCAAATTTTGGAAAATCATCAAAACGCAGACGGCAGTGTAAATATCCCAGAAAAACTGCAGCCATTAATGGGTGGCCGCAAAAAAATCGGTGGAAAACATTAATAAAAAAACCGGCATTTGCCGGTTTTTTATTTCTGACGATTAACACGCACCAATGTCATAATGCCACGCTTTACCTGCATCACAGGTTTCATAGCATTGTTAAATTGCGCGATTTTTTTCGCCTGATTTGATACGCGTTCAGCCAATTTGATAATTTTGTTTGCACTTTGCGCAGCGATAAAATCAGATGCCGCTTTGTTATCTGTACGCTTATATTCCCATTTTTGCACCAATGAACAAAAATAGAAAAAATCAGAACTTGTTTTTGCATCAAACGCGCCAGGCACATTGTTCAACACCATAATTGTTGGATCCGGCACAATGTAAAACGCATAGTTGGCACCAACGCCCTTTTCCCTGGCAAAAGAATTTGCACGCCACAACCAATCTTCTTCTGTCGCGGCCCGCGAAAAATATTCAGCCGGATTACGTGCAACACCCCCCAAATACACCAACGCGCGCGCCGCAGCCACACGTTCACCATGCGCCATTTTGGCCCAATTACGCGCGATTTGTGCACGTGCAATACCGTGATATGCGGCAAACCCATTGCGAATCGCCGTATGAACTTCTTGTTCTTTAAATTCTTTCATAATAATATGTCCTTGTTTTTTAACCCCTATACATATAACACAAAAATAAAAAATGTCAATATTTTTTACAGATATTTGTTGAAAATTTCATTTTATAGTATAATCTATGGACTACGAAATTTTTAGCACAAAATACAAACAGGACACATAAATAATGACTATGAAAATTCGCAATATTGCAATTATTGCACACGTTGACCACGGAAAAACGACGCTGGTTGATAATATGTTGAAACAATCCGGCACATTCCGCGAAAATGAAAAGGTTGCCGACCGCGTCATGGACAGCGGCGATATAGAACGCGAACGCGGCATTACTATTTCGGCAAAACCGACCGCGATTCAATGGAACGATTATAAAATCAATATCGTGGACACCCCGGGTCACGCCGATTTTGGCGGCGAAGTGGAACGTATTTTATCCATGGTTGACGGCGTTGTGTTATTGGTCGATGCGGCCGAAGGCCCACTGCCCCAAACCAAATTTGTATTGTCCAAGGCATTAAAACTGGGGCTGCGCCCGATTGTGTGCATTAATAAAATCGACAGATCTGACGCCCGCCCGGACGAGGTTTTAAACGAAACATTCGACCTGTTTGATAAATTGGGCGCAACCGATTCGCAATTGGATTTTCCATACCTGTTTGCATGTGGCCGCGATGGTTGGGCTGTGCGTAATTTAACCGATGAACACAAAGATTTAACCCCGCTGTTTCAATTAATCATAGACCACGTCCCTGCCCCTGACTGCAACGGCACACGTTGTCAAATCGACGCGCCATTTTCTATGTTGGCCACCACGCTAGAGGCCGACCCCTATGTAGGACGCATTTTAACCGGCAAAATCGAATCGGGCACGGTTCGCGTTGGCCAAACTGTCAAAGCCATCAATATGCGTGGCGAATTGGTCGAATCAACAAAAATCACAAAAATAATCGAACACCGCGGCATTGAAAAAGTATCCCTGGATTCAGCGTCCGCCGGCGACATCGTTGTGGTTGCCGGATTTTCGCGCGCAACCGTGGCAGACACCCTGTGTGCGCCAGACGTCACCGAACCAATTCCGGCCATGCCAATTGATCCGCCAACCCTGACCATGACGTTTTTTGTAAACACATCGCCATTGGCGGGCCAATCGGGCAAAAAATTAACATCACGTATGATTGGCGAACGCCTGTTCAAAGAGGCCGAAACCAACATCGCCCTGCGCGTGACACAAAGTGCAAACAACGAATCGTTCGAAGTATCCGGCCGTGGTGAATTACAATTGGGTATTTTAATCGAAACAATGCGCCGCGAGGGATTTGAATTAAGCGTATCCCGCCCACGCGTTGTTATGCAGGACGGCCCAAATGGTGAAAAACTGGAACCAATCGAAGAAGTCGTCATCGACGTAGACGACGAATTTTCTGGTGTTGTTATTGAAAAAATGACCAAGCGCAAAGCGCAAATCACAGAAATGAAATCGTCTGGCGGCGGCAAAACCCGCATAGTATTTTCCGCCCCATCGCGCGGATTAATCGGATATCTGTCCGAATTCCGCACAGACACGCGTGGCACGGGCATAATGAACCGCGTCTTTTCTGGATACGAACCGTATCGCGGCCCGATTTCACAATATCGCCCAGGCGTGTTGGTATCAATGGAAAGTGGCGTGACAACAACATACGCCCTGCATAATTTGGAACCACGTGGTGTGCTGTTTGTCGGCCCACAAACCGAAGTATATTCCGGCATGATTGTTGGCGAACACAGCAAAGAAAATGATTTAGAGGTCAACCCAGTCCGTGGCAAAGAATTAACAAACGTCCGTTCCGTCACGGCCGACGAAAAATTATTCCTGGCCCCGCCACGTAAAATATCATTGGAAGAAGCCCTGTCCTATATCCAGGACGACGAATTGGTCGAAGTCACCCCCGCAACGATTCGTCTGCGCAAAAAAGAATTGGACAGCAACATTCGCAAAAAAACACGGAAAAACACGGAAATTTAATTCCGCACACGACCTGTTCGCCACAGGTCGTTTTTCTTTTCCCGCCCCACCCCCTTGCAAAAAATTAAAAATCTGTAAAAATTATAATGAATATGAAAAAAAATTCTACTAACAAACGATTATTTTTAATGGCCGGATACAGTGCACAGCAAATTGTGGACACGGCCCTGATTTACATGGTGCGCGCTTTGGCCGAATGCGGCGACGTTGTGCTGTTCATGGACAGTGATGTTCCAAACAGCGAACTGGCCAAAATTTCAAAATACACTGTTTACGCAAACGCGAAACGCCATGGCGAATATGATTTTGGGTCGTACAAGCGTGCATACACATACGCGCGCGATACAGGCATTTTAAAAAATTATGAATTTGTATATTTAATAAACGATTCGGTATACGGACCATTGTATCCAATCGCGCCATATTTTGAAAAAATGGAATCGTTTAATACACCGGCATTCGGATTGGTGTGGCACCCACACAAAACGTCACCACATATTCAATCGTGGCTTATTGGAATGCGCCCAGATGTATTTTTATCCCCATGGTTTGATGAATTCATAACGTCCGTCACACACCAGGTGGACAAAGGAACCGTCACATACCTGTACGAACGCGGATTCACCCGCCAATTGGAAACACGCAATATCCCGTGGCGCTGCACGTTTGCCGCCCCTGGTCGCAGCATTTACAACAAAATAAAAAAATTTTATCGCATGGGATTGCCTTTTATGAAAAAATGCGCGTTCACACGACACAACGGCCGATTGGGCGGACAGATTTTATATGTTTTAAACCACATATCACCCGACGCCCGCGATTCGTTTTTGTCCGCCGCACGTGCGACATATGGTGACAAATACATAACATGGCTGTTGACGCGAAATCCATTTAAAATATGGTTGCGAAACATAAAATATTTCACTCACAAAATTTGCACAGAAAAACTATGAAACAAAAAATAAAAAAAATCGCTGCCATAACAATGGCACGCAACGATGAATTTTTTCTGACCCGGTGGATAAAATATTACGGTGACGAAATCGGCACAGAAAATTTATACATTTATCTGGACGGTACGGATCAAATTATCCCGAAAAATGCCGGGCACGCACATGTAAAAAAATTACCCCACACCGATATGACACGCGCCACAGGCGACAAATATCGCATAGGGTTAATGAATGATTTATCACGCGAATTGTTAAAAACATATGACATCGTCATCGGTTGCGATTGCGACGAATTTTTAATCGTCGACCCCAACACAAATAAATCATTGTCCGAATATCTGTCGACGATACACATAAAAAATACGGTATCTGGCCTGGGGCTGGACGTTGGTCAAAATATGAATATGGAACATGAATTAAATCCGCACGCACCAATATTGACCCAACGCGAATACGCCCTGTTGTCCACACGATATACAAAACCAGTTGTAAAAAATGCGCCCATTGATTGGGGTTCTGGATTCCACAGCATATCGGGACACAATTTTCATATTGATAAAAATTTATACCTGTTGCACTTTGGCGCGGTCGATATGAAAATGCTGGAACAAAAGGCCGCGGCCCGCGGCGCAGATTGGCTGGCCCACCTGCGCAGACGCGGCAACGGCACAATTAACGCAGTGACCCAACTGCCCGCACAAAACGAAAAATGGTTGCGCCGCGCACGCATTTTGCAAACCATCGCGCGCCCAATATATGCACTGGACAAACCTGGAATGTTGGGAATAAAGCGCGTGGTAAAAATTCCCACCCGTTTTAAAAAATCAGGCATATGATTTTATTAACGCCAAAATTTGTTCAGATATAACATCTGCATCGAATCGGGCCAATCCTTCGCGCGCCAATTTCTGCATTTTACGCACGTTTATTTTTTCATTATAAACATCAGACATACACGCCGCCAATTCATCTGCATTTCCGGGGCGAAACAATAATCCCCCCGCCCCATCAAACAAAATCTCTCTTGGCCCATTTTTACAATCAGACGCAATATTCACCCGCCCCACAGCCGCGGACTCGACCAGAACTGTTGGCAAACCTTCGCTGAAACTGGACAAAATATTCGCCATTGCCCCACGCATATATCCGAACGGGTTCGCCAACGGTCCCGTAAATATTATATTTTTCCCGGCCGACAGCGTTCCCGCCAATTGCTCATATTTTTCGCGAAAACTGCCCCCGCCAATAATGAACAGTTTTACATTCGGGCGATTATTTTGATTCCAAAATATATCAAACGCCCGCAACACAGTCGGAATATCTTTGTCCGCATACAGCCGTGACACACACGAAAAATATTTTCCGCGCGGCCGCACGGCCACATCTGACGCAGCCGCAACGCTTTTTAAATCCAACGGATTATATATCCGCATAACTTTATCGGCATATTCTGGATATATCTTTTTAAATTCATCTGTAAACCCATCGGTCAGCGCAACCATCATGTCATAATTTTTCATATACCGAATATATTTCCCAGACACAAAAGTATTAATTGACGCATGCCACCACGCAATTTTTGGTTTACGCACATTTTTAAATTCTGAATTAAATGAAAAATTGTAATAATCGACATATAAATCAATGTCGCCCGCACCACGCAATCCATGCAACACGCGCAACCACCACCGATACACATCGCGGCACCAATGCTGAATTAATCGCAACAAAAAGAAATGCGCCAAATCGGTCCCCAACCAACGCGATGGATACAGCGTAAACAAATGTACATTCGGGTGCGCAGCGAACCAATCCAGATAAACGGGCTCTTTGACCTTGGCATATGTCACAACAAACAATTCCAAATGTTTGTTTTTAACCAATTCGTCCAGTGTGCGAATCAATACTGACTCGACACCGCCTATTTTCATATCACGCACACAAAACGCTATTTTAATTTTTTTCATTTATCACAGATTTTTATAAACCGGCAAATTTTGCAGCGCAATTTGCGCGCCCACCGACATGGTGGCATATCCAACGCCCCCATTTTTTCCAATTCAACAAATCGCGCGCGCGCAGCGTCCAAATCTGCCCTGTTGTCCAGATATTTAATTTTTCGAAACGCCCATTTAATAAAATACCATTTAAAATTTTTAGACCATTGACGCATTTGATATTCATTGGCGTTTTTCTGATACCGAACAAAAGCATCAGCAATTCCATCGCACAAACTGTGCAAAATGCGCAACTGTTTGGCGGACAAAACAATTCCACCAAAATTCGTCACATAAAAATATAACGGCAAAGGCGCAATTGTCACCCGTGGATTTTTCAACATCACAGCCGACCACCACGGAAAATCTTCGAACAAAATACCTTTGATAAATGGTGTATCAGCAATTAATTCACGCCGATATAAATTTTTCCAAACCTGGCAATGTTTAACCAACCATTTGCGTTTTGGATTAAACGCATTGTGCGCGCGTTCCGTCGCATACGCGTAAATATCGTCGGTCACCAATGTTTTCACAGCGGCCGGATTATATTTTTTATGCGCGCGCCACGGCACAACATTATCAGTATCCATTTTCAAAACATGCCGCACCATTAATTGCGGGCGATAAATTCTGTCATACGTGAACGACACAATATCCGCCCCATCGCGCATAGCCAGAAAATATGCAATTTCCATAGTTTGCGGGTGAATAAAATCATCGCTGTCCAAAAACAAAATGAAATCCCCATCGGCCACCTGCATACCGGCATTACGTGCGTCCGACAGTCCCCCGTTCTTTTTGGTAATAATTTTAAATCGCGAATCACGTGCGGCATATTCGTCCAATATAGCGGCCGAATTATCAGGACTGCCGTCATTTACACAAATTGCCTGCCAATCAGAAAACGTCTGATTTAAAACACTGTCCAAACACCGCCGCAAATATTTTTCAACATTATATATTGGAATAATCACAGATATTGCGGGCATATTTGAATCCTTTGTCTGGGGTTAATTTTTATACATTTTATTAATCATCACGTCGGCAAAACTGCCCGGGACGGGATTTTTCGCCTGGGCATAGGTCGTTTTTTGGAAAAACGCACCCGACGTCACACGGTCAAAAGTTTCCTGATTAAACGGCTTGTCCGCATACGCCCACCACAGCGCATGTGTTGGATCCTGGTCCACATGGGGCATTTTGGCAAAATATTTTTTTGCCCGCGCATCATTTGTCACCAAAGTTTTAAACAGCAACTGGTGCATAAAATAATCAAAACTGTGATTTTCGTGCACCCAATAATCCAGTATCATCGCGCGCCACGCGTCCAGCAAATACGCACCACGCCGCGCACGAATGAAACAATTTTGTATAAAACTGTACGGACTGCCAACATGCTGACCCGCCATATAGACAAAGAAATCCTCTTTCATAATCCAGTCGGGAATTGGCGCGGTCGCAAATCCGGTTGAATCCAACCAAACACCACCATGTTCATACAGCAATTCCACACGACAAATATCGGCAAAATGCGCATTTTTAATTTTACCCGCCGCACGTTTTTCCCAAATAATATCGGGCAAAGTAATATATTCGCGCAACGATTTTTCGTCCAAAACCACCAATTCCTGTTTACAGTTTTTACGCACACTGCGAAAACATGCCTGAACCAATGGCGGTGCACTTTGTTCACCCTGCAACCATATGGTAAAAATTTTTTCACGCCCCGCATCGCGTTCAACGGGCCGTTCCACCACCGCGGCCGCAGCCGGCAAATATCGCCGAAAATATCGTGGAATCACACGCGAAATCACATCGCTGCGCACAGCGCGCCGCGTTTTTCTGTCGCGCCAAAACCAGTTCAACACATGGCCCTGAATAATAATTTCAGTCATGGCCCAAAATCTGGACAAGTTCATAAAATTTTCCTTTGTATAATTATTCTTCGATGTCTCTCATCTCTTACTCCATATCAATTGGTGCACTGTCCTGGCCGACGGTATCATCATCAGCCGCGGGCCCAGTTGTCATTTCTTCGGCTATGCCATTTGCACGCGCCATGATTTTATCCAACAGTTCCTGTTGTGCATCTGGGTGATCACGCAACCATTGGCGTGCATTATTTTCACCCTGGCCCATACGTTCATTATTATACGAATAAAAACTGCCGGCTTTTTCAATTAAATCGTATTTTACACCCATATCCAAAATTTCACTTATGCGCGAAATACCTTCGCCATACATGATTTTGAAATCCACAGTACGGAACGGTGGTGCGACTTTGTTTTTCACAACCTTGACCCGGGTTTCATTTCCGATGATGTTTTCTTTGTCCTTTATCTGGCCAGTGCGACGAATATCCAAACGCACCGACGCATAGAATTTCAAAGCATTCCCCCCAGACGTAGTTTCCGGATTACCAAACATCACCCCAATTTTCATACGAATTTGGTTGATAAAGATTAACAGCGTATTACTGCGCGACACAGACCCCGCCAGTTTTTTCAAACTTTGCGACATTAAACGCGCGGTTGTTCCAACAAAAGAATCCCCGATATTACCCTCCAGTTCTGCTTTGGGTACCAATGCCGCAACCGAATCGATAACGACCACATCGACCGCGCCAGATTTAATCAAAGTATCTGCGATTTCCAACGCCTGTTCCCCAGAATCTGGCTGGGATATAATTAAATTAGCAACGTCAACGCCCAATTTTTTTGCATAACTGGGATCCAACGCATTTTCAGCATCAATATACGCACACGTGCCGCCTTTTTTCTGGGCCTCGGCCACGGCATGCAACGCCAGTGTTGTTTTACCACTGCTTTCCGGGCCGTAAATTTCAACAATACGCCCGCGCGGATAACCACCAATCCCCAGCGCAATGTCCAACCCCAACGAACCGGACGAAATCGCCTCTATATTCTGTTGGGAACCATCGCCCATTTTCATGATGGCCTCTTTGCCGAATTGCTTTTGAATTTGTGCCAATGCAGATTCCAACGCCGGATTTTTTGCCGGTGCGGCTGCGGTATTTGCTGCTTCTTTTTTTGCCATTAAAAATCCCCTTTACTTATCAGCAAAATGATACAATTTATTTATGCCATGCGCAATTAAAATCAAAATTTTACGCGCATACACAAATTTATTTTTTGACAACGACCAACAACGCCGACAGCGCCCCAATAATCGCCGTCACCACCCACACAGCCGATGTCCCGCCAAACATCGTAATACACGCCGCCCCCAACAAAGGCGCAACAACATTTGGCAAATTCACACTGGTGCGAAACACACCATAAAATTTCGTCTGTTCGGATTTTTTCGCAGTATCAAAAAACAACAAATCATGCACAGATTCCATTAACGCCCCCGATATTTGCCACGCAACAAATATCACCAACAACGGCCAACCTGTTGTAAACACAGCCAACCCAGACAATACCGCGAACGACACAAACCCAATTGTTAACCATTTTTTCTTGCCATATCTGCGAACCAAATGCGCCATGGCGTCCGACAATAATAAATACGGCACAATCCCCAGGGTCAACACCCAACCCAATGTATCTTTGGAAAATCCATTTTCAATAACAATAATTGGCACATATAAATACCGCATTGCCCGCAACGCATAATATCCAAAATTCACCGCATACGCACGTGGCATACCGGACCGCCGGAAAAAATCAATGGCATTTTTAATCAACGCCCGCGCAGTTTTGCGGGGATTTACCGGCTTGATTTTTTTATCCTCTTGGGTGATGCGGAATAATTTGAACGCCAACCACCCAGCGAAATAAATCGCCGCAGACGCAAAAAACGCGGCCCTGTTATTAAATTGCCCAGCAATTGCGACCGCAATCATAGGCGCAAAAAACGCCCCAACATTGGTCCACAAATGATACCGCGAATTTAATCGCGCCATACCAATGCGCCCTGAAAAATCAGACATAAACAGCGGAATCAACACCCCCACCAACGTAATTGCAATCCCCGTCGTATAATCCAAAATCACAAAAGTACTGGGCCGAATAGAAAACCCCATCATCGCATAGCAAATTGCCAAAAACAACAAAGCGAAATAAAACACGCGAACCTTGGAAAACCGGCGCAATATTTCATTGGCAAACAGCCCAACAATCATACAAAACGCGGCATAAATACCAACATACACACCAACAGTCGCAGAACTGGCAAATATTTCCATTAACACCAACGAATACACAGCATTATAAATACCGTCGGCAAATCCAGTAAACAACCCCAGGTTCGCGAACGAAAACCCGCTGACGCCACTTTTAACAGAAACGTATTTATCCCGTGCCATAGCAGATATATTATATCACACCCCAGCCCAAAATAAAAATCCCGACACATTATTTTATGTAAAAAGAAACTCGGCCTCGTCCCGTCGCGGAACAAAGTTCCCCTCTGCGGAGGGGTGGCGCGCTTTGCGCGACGGGACGCGCAGACAAATTCATATTATCCTGTTGATAATGTTAATGCAAACACCATGTCGTAATAAAAAACAGTCCGCGCCCATCGGGCACGGACCATAACAACACTCTATACTCTGAACTTTATTTGTTGGCTTCTGCCGGCTGCTGCGGCTGTTGTGCCTTTTTCTGTTTTTCTTCGTACAGTTTTTCGAAATCAACCGGCTGCATAACAAATGTTGGGAATCCGGATTCAGACGTCATACGCGCCATCAACGCACGCACTGACGGGAACAACAAAGTCGGCACATTAATCAACAAAGTGCGTTTTTTAACTTCCTCGTCTTTTTCTTCCTCCATCTGAACCAGACCAGAATAAGTAGATTCAATCAGGAATATAGATTTATCGCCATTTTCCAATTTTGAATGAATTTTTGTAATCAAATCCACCATAAACAAGTTGTTTTCTGCGCCCTTGATTTGAATATCGATATTGATTTCCATTTTGGCCTGGCCATTATCGCTTTTGAAAAACAATTCAGGCACGTTCGGGCTTTCGAACGAAAAATCTTTCAGGAATTGTGTAATGATGTTAAATTTTGCCATTGCGTTTACTCCTTTTTTTACGCATCATTTTATGATAATATAGCATTATAAATATGATTTTACAAGTGGGGGGATTAACAAAATGTCACATTGGATAAAACGGACAATATTCCGTACATTTGGGGCTGTGCTGTGCCTGGCGGCATTAACATCGTGCGACGTATCCACCCCAACCCACAGTGGTGACAATTCTGTAATCCCGTCAAACCTGCGCATGGTGTCATATAATGAATTGCCCGGCTGGCGCGATGACGATGTGCGCTATGCTCTGCAGGCGTTTCGTAATTCATGCCGTGCAAAAATTCAATTTACCGGCCGCGTAATCCCAGACCGCGCATTATTTGCCGAAAAATGCAGAATGTTGCCGTCTGCGTCGGCCGACGTTGCAACAATTCGCGCATGGTTCGAATCCAATTTCCAACCGTACCAGATTTTTGACGACAACGGTGGCGACACAGGCCTGTATACTGGATATTATTCGCCGATAATTCCGGGCTGTCGCACAAAAACCGCCCAATGCAACGAACCGCTAATGGGCGTCCCAACCGACGGCCGTAATTACAAGGGCGTCCCCAAAAAACAAATCGTAGAACAGCAAATCGGCCGGCCATTATATTGGGCAAACATCGTTGACGTTCAAAACATTCAAATCCAGGGCAGCGGCATGTTGCAACTGGACGACGGTACAATGGTCAAATTGAATTTCGCCGCAGTAAATGATTTACCATTCAAATCAATTGGTGAACAATTGCGCGCCCGTGGGATTCGCCCGCCAAACGGCTATTCCGCAGACGCAGTGTGGCAATACCTGAAACAAAACCCAACACTGGCGCGCGAAGTAATTTATAACAATCCGCGCTATGTGTATTTTTACGAATCCGTTCCACCGGACGTCATCGGCAAATTGGGAACACCGCTGTCAAAAATCCGTTCCATTGCAATGGACGACGACATTTATACATTGGGATTGCCGGTATACGTTGCGACGTCACTGTCAGACGGGCGCCAGTTCCGTCGCCTGATGATTGCCCAGGACACCGGCAGTGCCATTCGCGGCTGGATTCGTGCCGACATCTTTTTCGGCAAAGGTGACGAAGCATATCAATTTGCCCACGGCCAACATTCAATGGGAAAAATGTATATCCTGATGCCCAAAGAATACACATATGTCAAACCTGAATAAAAAATTTGAAAAACGCAGTGCCCGCCCTGGCACCATCGGTGGTGCAATGGGTGAACTGTTGCAAATTTTTGGCATACGCGCATCGGACGCGGATTTGGCCGCGCGATGGGATAAAATCATGGGTCCTGAAATCGCAGGCGTTGCAAAATTGGCGGCAATTAAAAAAATGCGCGATGGTCGATTTAATATCACCCTGCGCCCGGCGAATCCGGCATTCACATTACAATTATCATATATGGAAAATGAAATAAAAAATAAAATAAATAAATATTTCGGTCGCGACGCCGTCGCCAAAATCAGTTTCCGCAGATAAAGCACTACACAGAATCCCCCCCTTGTCATCGCGAGCAAAGCGTGGCGATCCAGTAAATAAAAAGTACTGCGGGCGTACCACCCGCAGACAACATCTACACTCTATACTCTACACTCTACACTCTCCACTCTGTTATTGTCACGCTGTGCGCGACAATAACTTTACTGTTTGTTTATCACGCGTCTTTCCCACCAAACGGCAATTGCCGGCACCAGGAATATTACAACACCCGCCAATCCCCACAGTGCCAATGCGCCAATCGCATAAACATAAAACATCGGTGCAGACACACCCGTCACCCACACCCCAAAATACATAACCGCCGGCACAAAAGTCAACGCCCATATCAACAACACTAACAAAGTATTCACCGCAAAAGCCCGAAACAAAATGCGCTGCTTGGACAATAATTTCATTTGACGTTTTCCAGAAAAATCTTTTTTCATATCTGCCACCTTTGGTTCATACATTATTATATCACATTAACAGATATATTAAAATTTGAATCTGCTCATATTCGCATGGGTCAACGCAATCGCAATAGCGTCACTTTCATCAGGCGTTTTTGGATTGGCGGCCGGCAACAACATACGCACCATTTTATAAATTTGCTCTTTGCCCGCATGCCCCGCAGACGTCAGGGCTTTTTTAATTTTATTTGGTTCGTATTCAAAAATCGGAATATCCCGATTGGCCACCGCCACAATTGCCGCCGCACGCGCATGCCCCAAAATCAGCGTAGTTTTTGGATTTTGATTTACAAATGTAATTTCAATACTGCACACGTCCGGCGAAAATTTTTGACACAAATCGTCCACCCCGCGAAAAATAGTCACCAACCGTTCCGGCAACGGCAAATTCGATTTAGGCAAAATCACGCCACTGGCGACATAGTGATACGCCGGCCCATCAACATCTATGACGGCCCACCCCGTATGCAACAAACCTGGATCAATTCCCAAAACCCGCATTTTATACCTTTATATAATATGTAATATAATAACATAATATAAAACTAATTACAAAAAATCCGCGCAGGTGGCGCGGATTTTAATTGCAACTGGTGCCCTGGATTTATGCGGCGGCGGTGAAAACCTTCTGCACGTCGTCATTATCGTCCAACGCATCAACCAGTTTTTCCAATTTTGCATATGCTTCGTCGTCCAAATCCATAGGCATATTCGGAATCCATGTCAATTCGGCTTTTTCCGGTTCACCCAATTTATCGGCCAACACTTTTTGTACAGTCATAAAATCATCTGGCTTGGTCGTGATGATGAATCCATCTTCGTCAGATTCCAAATTGTCGGCATTTGCGTCCATAATGATTTCCATCATTTCATCTTCGCTTTTGCCGATGGACGCAGGATAGAAAATCTGACCAGCACGTGTGAACATAAATACAACACTGCCCTCTTCGCCCATGTTGCCACCATTTTTGGCAAAGATATTGCGAATTTCAGGAACGGTTCTGCGCGGGTTGTCGGTTAATGCCTCGACAATAACGGGAACGGCGCCCGGACCATAACCCTCGTACCGCACGGCCACATAGTTTTCAGTATTTGCGCCAGATGCTTTGTCAATTGCGCGTTTAATATTGTCATTGGGCATAGAGTTTTTACGTGCATTTAAAATCGCCAAACGCAGACGCGGATTGTTATCCGGATTTTTATCGCCCAATTTGGCGGCCATAGTTATTTCACGCGCCAATTTTGTAAACAAACCACTGCGCGCCGCATCAACAGCACCCTTTTTGTGCTGAATGTTATGCCATTTGCTGTGTCCACTCATAATTTGACCTTTTATATATATTGGATTAAAATTACTGGCAAAAGGATACCAAATGATTGGAAAATTGCAAGGAAATGTTGACTACGTCGGTGACGGATTCATCATCTTGATGACAGGCGGCGTGGGATACAAAGTTTTTACCCCAGAATATCTGACGCCAAATTCCAATGTTTCCCTGTGGATTGAAACCGTCGTACGCGAGGATTCAATTCGCCTGTTCGGTTTTTCATCAATTGCCGCACAAAATTTGTTTAATCAATTAACGGCTGTATCTGGCGTTGGCCCAAAATTGGCACTGGCAATAATGGGCGCGATTAAAACAGATACATTAATGACGGCAATCGCAACGGGCGACGCAAAAACAATCACCGCCGCCCCCGGGGTTGGTAAAAAAGTGGCCGAAAAAATCATAGTCGAATTAAAATCCAAAATTGGCGGCGCATCATTTTCTGTACCGGGCGCGTCTGATACGTCTGGCGCCCTGCCCGATTTATTGGCCGCACTGGAATCATTGGGATACAGACGTTTGGACATTGTGGACATGGCACAAAAATTGGTATCGGAAAATCCAGACGCCGATGTATCAAAACTGGTACCAATGGCATTAAAACAAATCAGCGGGAATAAATAAATATGAACAATAACGAAACAATTTTTGCGCTGTCGTCGGGACATGGAAAATCCGGTGTCGCAGTCATACGTGTATCGGGCGACGATTTGTATAATCTGTTTTTGCAAATCACAAATCGCAAATCTGCGGACAGTCGCCACGCATATTTTGCAAATTTTCGCGACACCGCCGGCGATTTAATTGACCAGGTTATCGCCGTGTACTTTGCCGCCCCCCACTCTTTCACCGGCACAGATGTTATTGAAATACATTCCCATGGCGCGCCGGCCGTTGTTGAAAAAATATTTGAATACCTGCGTGATATGGGCGCCCGCATGGCGGTGCCGGGCGAATTTTCACGTCGCGCATTTTATAATAACAAAATGGATTTGGCGGACATAGACGGCCTGGCGGCACTGCTGGACGCACAAACAGACGCCCAACGAAAATCGGCACTGGCGTCTATGTTGGGCGGCGACAGTGAAATATATAACGCATGGCGGGGGCAGATGATTGAAATTTCCGCGTATGCGGCGGCAATCCTGGATTACGCAGATGATGAATTACCCGCAAACATCGGGGAAACAATCCACATCAAAACAAAAAAATTATACGATGAAATTACCACCGCCATTTCGCGCTATGCGGCGGTTCGCGCCATACGCAGCGGTTTTAACGTTGCATTGGTTGGGCGCACAAACGTTGGAAAATCATCGCTGTTTAATGCGATTCTGGGTGCAAATCGCGCCATAGTATCAGACACCCCCGGCACCACCCGCGACGTAGTTTCCGCCACTATCGACATGGGCGGATATATGGTGAACTTATCAGACACGGCCGGAATCCGCCGCGCCACCGACACGGTTGAAAAACAGGGAATCGAACGCACAAAAACCGAAATCGAAAACGCAGACATTATAATATATGTACAAAGCGCAACGAACAAAATCACAATCCCGCCACGCCACGCACAAAACGAAATTTATGTTGTAAACAAATCGGACGTCGGCAAAAATCCACCCGCCCACGGCGCTGTGTATGTATCCGCCAAAACGGGCGATGGGATAAAAAAATTAATCACCGCAATAAACAAAAAAATCGCACGCATCGCCATGACGGCCGAATCCGGCGTTGCAGTAAACGCCCGCACACGCGAATTGTTAACCACAGCGGCCACAGAATTAAAATCTGCCCTGGCCGCGCCAACGGGCAATTATGACATATTCGCCGAACACACCCGTCGCGCAGCGGACGCAATTGGAAAAATCCTGGGCACTATTACAGCGGCCGATGTTCTGGACGCCACATTTTCACAATTATGTTTAGGAAAATGAAATATTAATTTGATTTTACATAAATTTTCACAAAGTTATAAAAACACTTTAACTTTATTTACAGGGGGTGAACTCATGCAGTATTTATACACTACATGAGTTCGTTGCCCCCACAGCAGGTGTGCCGTTATATTTGATTTTACTCGTGACGATTGGGATATTTGCCCTCTATCAAATTCTGACGCACCACGTGATGCTTTACCTTTTGCGTACTGGTGGTGGGTAAATCATCGGTTGTCATGGCGAAATGCGTCACCCATTTATATGAAGCGACTTTTTTATTCGCCTGGGCAACGGCCGCAGCCAATTTTTCCATGGTCATATCGGGTTCGACACTAAACACGCCATATGTGACGGTTTTGTTTTTAACCTTGTGTTCGAACACGGCGACATTTTTAACACCGGGGATTTCGATAAACATGCCCTCTAATTCATCAGGATACACGTTTTTACCGGAATCCAACACAATGACCTGTTTTTTACGTCCGGCGAAATGCAGTTCACCATTTTTATCCATGGTCACCATATCGCCAGTGTTAAAGAACCCACGATCATCAAACACTTCGGCATTTACGGCCGGATTATTCATATATCCGCCAAACACCTGGTGACCGCGCACCCACAAAACACCGACGCCATCTTCGTTTTTATCACGAATTTCGCATTCGTTATTAATGGTCGGTCCACCAAAGGCGAACGGGAAACGTTTTTTTGTTGGCTTTGAAATACAGATTGGCCCCACAGTTTCGGTCAAACCATATCCCTGAATAAACGTCAATCCCAACCGTTCATAGAACGTTTCAACCTCGGGCTTGGTGGCGGCACCACCGGCAATCAACAATCGTGCACGTCCGCCAAACACGTCCAGCACAGGTTTTTGAACCTTTTTCACCAACCCGCCCAGGCCGATTTTCTGCAGTATTTTGCCATATTTTAATACCACAGACACCAACCACCATTTATGTTGGGCTTTGATATTTTCTATGATGCGATTACGCAGAACCTCCCACAATCTGGGGACAGCCGGAATAACATGCGGGCGATACGCTTTGAAATCGGCCATGATTTCCTTTGGATTAATGCTGGGCTGCAACAGAACGCCGGCGCCATAATGCAGCGTTGCCAACAATTCCACCGCGAACCCGAAAATATGATACATTGGCAAAAATCCATACATCACAAATCCGGGCTTAATCCAGTGATGCATGTCTTCCAATGAATTGGAACATTCCACCAAATTAAAATGCGTCAGTGGCACAACCTTTGGCGTACCAGTTGAACCCGACGTAAACGACAGCGTCGCAACATCAGTCGCGTCCAACGCCACAGGTTTTAACCGCGCGTCCAGTTTTTCGTCCGGCTGCGTAATATCATAAAATTTAAACTTTTTCGTTTTATAGAAAAATGACGGTTCAGCGCACACCAAATGACACTTGGTGATTTCCGTCATATTATCATATTCAAACGGTGTTAAATTGGTATCCAGCAACAACGCAGTCCCGCCCAAATACCAGATTGCAAACAAAGTAATCGGAAATTCTGGGATATTATGCGCCAGCACACCAACCACATCACCCTGCTTTACACCGGCGGCATGCAGCGAGGTTGCGCGTTTTTTCACCAATTCCACAAATCCTGTGAACGTGACCCCTTCGCGGACCAGGAATAAATTATCCGGCCATTTTGCTGTGGTCTGTTCCAGCAATTGATACATATTCATAATAAAAATTCCTTGTTGTTTTTATATTGGACAACCACTATTATATCCACCAAGGAAAAGATTGCAATTATGAAAATACTTACACTGAACATCAATTCTATACGTGCCCACGCAGAAAGTTTTATTGATATTTTGCGTGCTGGTGAATACGACACTATCCTGGTCCAGGAATTAAAGGTTGATAACGCCAATTTCCCATACAATATATTTGACGATTTTGGGTATAATATAAAAGTTTTCGGCCAAAAATCCTGGAATGGCGTGGCCGTATTTTCCAAATATTCTATCGAAGATGTCACATGTGGCATGCCGAATTTCCCGGACACAAACGCCAGATTTATCGAATGCGTAATTGACGGTCATGTGCGGATAATCAACGTATACATGCCAAATGGCGACACAGTCGATTCCCCGAAATTCCCATATAAATTGGATTGGATGCGCGCATTTACCGAATACATCAAACAATACACCGCGTCCCCAGAACAGGTTATAATCGGCGGGGATTTTAACGTGGCCCTGACCGACGCAGACGTATGGAAACCCGCAAATTATGTCGGAATTGCCATCGCCGCACCGGCCGCCCGCGAAATAATGCAATCGTGGATTGATATGGGCTGGGTGGACGTATGGCGCACCCTGCACCCGGATACGATTGGATACACATGGTACGGATATCGTGGCGGTGATACAGTCGGCAAAAACATGGGATTACGCCTGGATTATTTTCTGGCAAATGCCGCGGCGATGAGTGCGGTAAAATTCTGCGAAATAGATACAGCCCCGCGCATGGCCCCAAAACCCACAGACCATTGCGGATTAATGATAAAACTGGATTAATTAATCGTCCACCCGCGCCAGGTCATCATACACTTTGTATTTAATATCACCCGTTGGCCTGTATTCATACGGCGCGCCCCCAACCAGGAATATATCAATCATTTCCTTGGCCCGGCCAACCGCAGCATTCATCATTTCCTGGGTGGTGGCGGCATCAAAATCAATTACCCGCGCGTCATTGTGTTTCAATTGCAAAAATTTCATAACAGGCGCATTGGATTTTTCCGTCACATTTAACGAAAAACCCCCGTTTTGCAGCATATACGCCTCGATAGGCAACTGTGGCATATTACCTTTGTCCAATTGTGATTTTGTGGGTGCGGCCCCAGTTTTAATGTCCATCACACCGCCGTCCCACACGCGGTCAGCGCGCGCACGAATAACATGCCCATCAATCACCATTTTACCGGGCACTTCGGCCACACTGTGCGGAATTTGCGCCATAAAATTGGAAATCACAGGCGCAATTTCGACAAACCGCCTGTGCCAAAAATGAAACAGAACACTGTCTGTGCCCAATTTTTCCAACGCACGCGCGTCCATTTGTCGCACCAGATTATCAACTGAAAAATCACGTGACGTTTCAATTACACTGTGCACCAGATTTCCAAAATCCCGCACGTCTGGCCCCACCCAATAATCGTCCAACACGCGCAAACGCAACATATGCCGCACATAGAACGCGTATGGATTGTGAATTAACAATTCCAATTCGGTCACATACACGTCACCCCAATCTTGGTCAACAGACGGTGGCGAATAATCCAATGGCCGCGCGTCAACCGCGTCGCGCCCACGCACAGCACCCAAAATATCGGCCGCCGCATTCGACACATCAAACGCACCACGTCGCACAATTACACGTGATAGAAATCGCGATGCGGTCGTTTTAACCCCACCGGCCGTGGCACTGCGGGTCCAATACACTTCTGGTCCACATGATAAATTCATAAAATCCAATGATTGCAAAGATACTTTTCTGTCGGGCGACGGCAATCCAATTTGTTCGGCAACCGCACGCGGCAACCACGCGTTTTCATAACCCCGCGCCGGGAACATGCCGTCATTTAACCCGGTCAGTATCACAACATCAGCCGTCTGCATACGCGATTCGATCGTCCCCAACACAATGATTTTAGCCGCGTCATTCATGGGGTTGCGCACCTGGACACCGGAAATCGCGTCCGCCAACAACGCCCGTGCACCGGGCAAATCAATTTGCACCCCCGCGCGCGCCACACACTCAGACAATTCAGAAATCGCCCCCCATACCTGAACAGACGCCGCGTCCGCCACCTCAAATGCAGGCGTAAAATTAATTTCACCACCATCAACCAAATTAATTATCAAATTCATCAAATTACAATCGGCCGCCATATACAGCGCATCAAACACAGAATTTTTACCCTGTTGCAGCCAATCATCAAACAAATTTAAAATTGCACGCCCCGCGGGCACCATGGTTCCAGGCACCCCACCCGAAAAATCCGCGTCCAACCCGCGCCCCGCCAGCGCAGACGCAATACGCTGATTCCCCGCCGCGTCCGGCGTTATCACCAACACAGATTTATCATCGCGCACAGCGCGCGCAGCAATTTCAGCAACTGCGGCGGCTTCCTCGCTTTCGCGGTCGCACACAATTAAATGGCAATTGCGCACAGAATCCGTTCCATGGGCGGGCGCAGGCGAATTTCCAAACGCATGATTTAAAAATTCAATTGGCGACGCGCCCACATCAATTGGGATTAAATCAGCCGGCCGCACCCCAATCCGCGATAAAAATTTATATTCGGCATTATACGGATTTGTATACAATTCAAAATCAGACACGTCCCCCGCAATATGCCCAGACATTATAATCCGCCCATGTGCCGCGCCCGCCACCGCCGCCATTAAATCAGCCGTCGCCGGCACCGACGCAGTCGACGCACAAACAATAACCAATTTATATTGATTTAAATGCCCAATCCATGCGCGAATATCGGCATTACGCTTTTGCGTCACAGTTGGCCGATTATCAGATATTTCATTTTGTACACCGGCCAAAATTCCTAAAATTTCCGCTTTGTGCTGAAAATGCGCGGCATATTTTTCATCGACCAAACCCGCCCAGTCAATTGTTGTGGCGTCAATTCCTTCGTTTTCCAGATAATTTTGCATACGCAATAAATCATGCGCCACCGGCAACGCAGTCGCCAAATTTCCAATACTGCTGTCCGCGGTCAACAGTTTGGCAACCGTCACCACACGCAAAGTATCCGACACAGCGTCCGTATTTTCCGCGTCATTATCTGCATCATCATCGGGGTCATCGGTACCCTCGCCCAGTGCGACCAAACGTGGCAAAATAATGCTGTGGCCCGCCCGCGCAACCAAATATTTTTCCACCCCACGCACAGCACGTCTGCTGGGCAAAAAAATCAGCATATCTGCCATATCCACCCCGGACATATCCATCACGCGCACCAACGCGTCCATCATTCGTCCAGGATTAGTTGCATAAAAAATATTTTTATTTGATTCCAATTATTGCCCTGATTGGTTCAATTCCAGTTTTCTTTTCCGCCGACGTTTCCAAAATATCGGCCGCCATTGCCGGGTGATTTTCATGTGAAATTTGTTGCTGATTTTGTTCACGTACCCGCTTGTCACGTTTGGTGTATACAACCTGATACGCAATACCATGCGCATCGCAAAAATCCATTAAATCCAAATCAGCCGGCCGCACCCCAATCCGCGAATCCACCAACACAAACAATCGTCGCAATTGACTGCGCGTCATCAAATATTCTTCCAGTCGGCGCACCCATTGCATGGCCACATCGCGTGAAACCCGCGCATACCCGTATCCAGGCAAATCGACAATCATTACCCTGTCGTCAATATTAAACAGGTTCAACGTCTGGGTCCGCCCGGGTGTATTTGACGTCCGCGCCACATTTTGCCCCAACACAGCATTTATCAATGACGATTTGCCAACATTACTGCGCCCAACAAACGCATATTCAGGAAATTGCGTATTCGGCAAATCAGCCACCCGTTCAAATCCGCCAACGAATTTAATCATCTGCATTCCCCTGGTTTAATAATCGTTTGTACGCTTCTTTTTTTGAAATTCCTGTTCGCTGGGCCAATTGTGCCGCCGCAGATTTAGTATTTTCCCCCGCGATATCATTGATAATTTCAGATATTTCCGCGTCCGACATTTTATGTTCAGGCGCCGGTGCAACAACAATAACAATTTCACCCCGTGGCGGTTCTATGTGCAATAAATCCGCGGGATATCCGATAATTGCCTGTTCATGAATTTTGGTAATTTCGCGAACAAGTGCAATCTGACGTTCAGGCATAACCCGCGCCAGCGCAGCAATCGTTGTCATAATGCGATTTGGACTTTCGTAATAAATAATAGTATGACGAATTTTGTTATCATCACGCAGTTTTTTTTCATCAAAAAATCCACAAAACGTAAATCTGTCGGTTGCAAACCCAGACAACACCAGCGCAGAAATCGCCGCCACCGGCCCCGGCACAACGTACACAGGAATATTTGCCGCCCGTGCCGCACGCACCAATCGAAACCCCGGGTCACTTATCCCCGGCATACCCGCATCAGACACAGCCGCAATTGTCACACCATTTTGCAATTTTTCAATTAATTGTGGCACCACATCACGTTCATTGTGTTCATGACATGAAACGCGCGGTGTTTTGATATCAAAATGCGTGGCCAATTTGGCAAACACCCGCGTATCTTCGGCCGCAATTAAATCAACCCCACGCAACACATCGACCGCCCGCGGCGACATATCAGCCAAATTTCCAATCGGCGTTCCAACAATATAAAGCCCAGATTGCATTACAAATCCTTTTATAGTAAAATAATACAGAAATAAATGGATTTTTCAATGCATATGAACAGATTTTTTGGATTTTTGGCAGTTTTATTAATGGCGGGCTGCGCCGGTGACACCACCCCAAAAACAGATTGGTACGGTGAATACGGCGCACTGGAAACTGGCACCCCGGTGGCATTGCAGTATGGCTCGCCCGATTTGCAACCCGGCACCGCCACAGATAACCTGTTGGGCGCCCCAGTGCACCGCATGGCTGTAATGTTGCCAATGTCTGGTGACGCGGCGGATACAGGCCGCGCAATCCAAACAGCGATAGAGGCCGCCACCCTGCAATCCGCACCACAAAATCTGTCGGTTGCATTTTATGACACTGCATCTGATATAAATACCGCAATCACAGACGCATTGGCCACAGAACCAGAAATCATTATTGGTCCAGTATTTGCAAATGACGTGCGCGCACTGCGCAATGCAAAACCCGCCAACACACCGGTATTATCATTCACATCTGATGCGTCCGCACTGGGGGACGGCGTTATGACAATGGCATTATTACCCACCAACGGGACCGAGGCCATAGTCCGCGAAATGTCAGCCGACCGTGTCACTGGATTTATAATTTTGGCCCCAGATACAGAATCGGGCCACCTGATGGCGGGCGCGGCACAAAGTGCGGCTGAAATTTACAATATCCCGGTATCTGGAATCTTTTATTACACCGAACATGATTCAGAATCCATAAAATCCGCCACATTGGCCGCGTCAATGAACGCTGCGCGCAGTGCGGCCAACACACGTGCACGCGAAATATTGTCCGACATATTAACAAACGAACGTTTAACAGTGATTGAAAAATCATCGCTGACCATACAATTGGATCGCATGTCAAAAATGGACGTAATCGGCGAATTACCATATGACGCCGTTTTATTCCTGGGCAACGGTGACGACACAGAAAGTTTGGCATCATTCATGCGTTATTACGGTGTTGGGACACGCGACGCCCGTTTTTATGGCACAGCCCTGTGGGACGGATCTGATATAACAAACGATTTAACAATGATTGGCGCAAAATATTCTGCATTACCAGATATGGCACCATCATTTACAAATCTGTACGAACGCATATCAGGTGAATTTCCAAACCGCCTGGCCGGATTCGGATACGACGCCGCCAACATGGCGATGGGCATGATATATTCCCACAAATCAGACGCAGCATACCTGTTGGACCCCAGCGGCTATGCTGGTACAGCCGGCCTGTACAGATTGGAACCAAACGGCGAAAACGAACGCGCATTGCAAATTATGCAGTTAACTGGAAACGGCACACCGATTGTTGTACGCAACGCGCCAATAAATTTCATGACGCCAATTTACCATCTGCAACAGGATAAAATCAAACCGGCTGCGGCGATGGATTTGGAAACACCGGGCGTAAATCCAAATGATTACATCAGTATTCCCACGCGTCTGGCCGACAAATATGAATCAGAAACATACGGCGCACATATAACCAAACGCGCCACGCCGACGCACCCATTTGAAACAATAACCATTTTACCCGAAGACGACCGGGACATCGTCATCACCACCCCAGATTTTCAACCCGTAAATCTGGAAACGGTTAACCGTACATATATCGACAGTGTGGAAATAGAAGAATAAAAACACCCCGCCAAATGGCGGGGATTAATTTTTATCGCTGTTTATAATGATCACAATACGTCGCGATTCTGCGGGCCAATTTAATCGTCGCGATACAATGCTGGGGCGAACCAAAATCCCGTTCGAAATCCAACCCTTTATATTCAGGCACATTATAAAAACGTTCACTACATTCACTTGACTGATGGGATATCACCCTTTCACCATTTGGATCAATATACTCTTCTATACAGCACCCATCAATAGTCGGCCACATTTGCACCAATGGCAACCCAGGCATTTTGTCTCTTAACGCATATCCCAATTCACAACGATATTCACAACCATCACACGTTTTAATCTTGTGTCCGTTTCTTTGTGTAAACATAATAACCCCCTTTAATCACCCCCAGCATACCGCAAAACCCCATACAATCAACAAAAAACAAATTTACCCGCGATTAACCTGTGGTTCTCATCTCACCCGTCCAACACAAAATAAAAATGCCCCATTCGGGACATTTTTTAACACATTGCGGCATCGGCAAACCCAAATTGTGTCAGCGAATTTTCACGCGCCTGGATACAAATAAATTGCATTTCGCTGGAACCTGTATTTTCAATCGTACGCGCTGCACCGGTTGCAACACGAACCGCACTGCCCGCGACAACCGGGATTTGTTCACCGTCAACGGTTATAATACCCGCGCCAGACAAGATTATATAAACTTCTTCGTTTTGATGATGCAAATGATTAAACGGAACCTTGAACCCGATCGGTACCACGTTTATCGACACTTCACAACTGGTCAGATTCAGCGCATCGTGCAAAAACGCCTTGCCGTTTTCACGCTTTGCAATTTCAGACATAGAACCAAAATCAGATTTAGTGTATTTAGACATTTATTTCCCCTTTTGTTAAAAACTGTGCTTAAAATATATGGCTAAAAAACAATTCTGTAAAGTACGCACAAAAATGTAAGCATACATACACATTGGTAACTTTTGCCGGATTTCCAGCACATAGGACGCCAAAAAAATTTTTTTAATTGTCATTTTTGTATGTTACTGTATAATTTGCAGTATGAAACACAAAACCAAAGAAATTATATCCGCGCAATGCCCTGTTGCCCTGACGGTGTCACTGATTGGCAACAAATGGAAATTGATGATTATGCGCAATTTGCTGACACGCCCGTGGCGATTTAACGAACTGCAAAAAAGTATCGGAATTATTAGTCAAAAAGTGTTGGTCGATAACCTGCGCGCGATGGAATCGGACGGCCTAATAATCAGAACGGTGTTTCCGGCGGTTCCACCGCACGTTGAATACTCGCTGTCCGAACTGGGCCAGTCAATGCGTCCGATATTACGGGCAATGGAAAAATGGGGCACCGAATACCAAAAAAAACGTTTATAGAATAAATATATAAAATAAAAATGCCCCATTCGGGACATTTTTATTTTGGTGGGAGTGGGTGGATTCGAACCACCTCAGGCTTAAGCCAACAGATTTACAGTCTGCCCCGGCTCTCCAACTCCGGCGCACGCCCAATCTCTATTCCGCCCGCCTTCGCCAATGGCTTCGGTGGGCAATGGATTTTCAGCCCTTGCTTCGCTGCGGTGAAAATCCTTGGTGCGGGCAGCGGGAAACCGCGCGTATAAAAACACAACGAGTTGCGTTATTAGCAACGAGTTGATGTTTGCGTCGCAAGGTTACCCAACTCAACTGCACCTTACCTATTCTCTTGGTGCGGGCAGCGGGACTCGAACCCGCATTTCAAGCTTGGAAGGCTTGCATACTAGCCCTTGTACTATGCCCGCAACAAATTCAAAGCCCTGTGATTATATACTAATTTTACCTAAACGCAAGTATTTTTCACAGGGCTGATTTAATTATATTACCGCATTCCGTGGATAATATCCTCCATTTCCAACAGGAATTCCATATCATACCCACGGGCCTTTAACCGTTGCAGCATGATATGTGCGGCCTCGGCTACACCCAAACTTTTGCAAATTTCGACCACAGTCACAATTTCGTCGCGATTCATTTTATCGGTTGGCATTAACGCCACCGCAACACCCAACTCACGCAACGCCGCACGCATATATACCGCCCTGTTCCCGCGGCACCCGTATTCATACAGCGCCGCATATGTATTTGCATTATCCAAAAATTCATCATACAGATACGCATTCGTATTTATGTTTTGCAACACGCGTTTTTCAATGGTTTCGCAAACTTTTTCATCAGAATACAAATATTCGATTGATGTCATGGCATTGCTGTTTGGCGAAAACGCGGCCTCCAGACCATCAGCAATCTGCTGTTTCCGCACAGCCATATCGGTAAAGAACTGGGCATTTTCAGCACACCCATACTGTGCCAGCACAGTATATATATGTGCAGAATCCGCCTGCACCAACGCATCGGGCACATTATCATCAACAATTTGTTTCAGCAAAGCATCTTCGACAACCGCGCAGGCCGGACGAATTGTGTTTTCTGTATCCGCGTCACTGGCCACAGTGTCGACCGGCGCCGCAACCACAGCATCGGCCACAAAACCACCATTTTGTGCGCCGCGTTTGCCAATAATACCACCATCATACAGCACCCAGGCGGTTGCCCCCGCAACAATCAACACCACAAAAAACAGCCACCACCACACACGACGACGATGCCGTTTTTGTTGTGCAACATTTGAATTTGATTTTTTCTCTCTCATCTTTCGCCTTTTTTTGTTTTTTTATTTAATTGGCGGAAAACAATCGCCATCGGCCGGACAGCAATTGAACCCCAAATCACCCATATCGGTATATACCTCGCCCGCACAGCAACCGTTTTCATCAACCGCCCCACCGTCAGGACATGTAATTGTATAATCCGCGCTGTGTGCATGATTTCCTGCATACAGGGCGATTCCGTATCCACAAAATCCACCCACCAAAAACCATACAACACATATTAAAATTATTTTCCAATTTAATTTTATTTTCATAACGCATTACCATCATTTATCGGTGGATAGCACGTTCCGCCATCATCTGGACAACATGCAAATACTAAATTCCCCATATCGGTAAAAGTTTCTCCATCGCAACAACCAAATTGATTGGGTTTGCTGCCGTCCTCGCACAGGCCAGACGCAACATTTCTGGCGGCTGTCTCGGCGTCCACCTGGACAGATTTTGATTTATCAATTTCATTACAATCGGCATCATATTGATTCTGTAATAATTCCGTATCTGTATCCGACACACCATTTGCAACCAATGTATCTATATCAGATTTTAATTCATTACATAAATTCTGACGCCCAATTAAATATTCGTCCAACGCAGATTGCGCCGTCATAACAACAGTTTCCACAACGGTTGTCACCGCGGGCGCCGCCGCCACCACCGCAGACGACGCAGACACACGCCCCGTACTGGTATTGCGCCGCCCAGTGGCCGAACGCGAACAGTCACTGCGATATTGCGCCTGTAAACTGGTCAATTCGGAACTTTGCGCATCTGTTGGCGATTTAATCGCGGACAGTTCATTTATGCGCGCCTGGATATCCGCACAACTGGCGCGTTCAGACACAGCCGCCGCATGCGCGCCACCGGCCATCACACACGCAATTATTAATGCCGAAAAATATTTGCGAATTTTATTCATTTATAATTTGTTCCATTTTTAATATGAAATCAGTTGCCGGATCAATCAGTTGTTCAACTTTATCCAAAAATTCCTGGGCCTCGTGCTGCATATCCAGTTTTTTAAACGTATCTATGACAATTTCCGCATCACGCGTTCCCATATTTTCAGTCGGCTGCAACGCACTGGCAATTTCCAATTCCCGCAACGCCAACGTTTTATACATATCCGTATTATCCGCGCACCCCCTGTCCGCCAAAGTGCTGTATGTATCCGCATTTGATAAATGGTTCACATAACTTGCGCTGTCTTCGGGAAACAGTCGTTGTTTCAACAATTGTTCAATACGCACACACGTGGCCATAACCTCTGGCTGCGATTCCGCCACAGGCGATGCGACCACTTCGCGTTCAATCACAACCAACCGCCCCGCACAGCCGTTTGAATATGCGGTATTTAAATCCTGCAAAGTTTTTGCATCGTCCGGTGTTGCACCACGTTGGGTAATAGACACAATTTCATTGGCGATGGCATCACACTGTTGCGCATTCAACGCATTGCGCGCCGCACCATCATCACGATACGACAATCCCAAAATTAATCCACACGCAAACAGCCCAGCCAATGCAACGGCACTCCACACTTTATGCCCCACGCTGCAACAATTAATTGGGCACGCCTGTGCGGATTTTGCCACCCGCACTGTTTTATTTGACGATTTTTTTGCAACTGATTTTTTCATAAATCCCCCCTGCTGTTTATGACATTATACTATTTTTTAAAACTTTATTCCACAATCCCGTTATTGATTGTAATTGTTCTGTCTGCACGCGCAGCCAAATTCATATCATGCGTCACAAATAACATAGCCATTTTTTTATCACGCACCAAATTCAACAATAAATCAAACACAGCCACCGCATGTGCAGGATCCAAACTGCCGGTTGGTTCGTCCGCCAACAAAATTTCCGGCGAATTCGCCAACGCCCGCGCCACAGCCGTACGCTGTTGTTCCCCGCCCGACATTTCACCCGGGAAATGCGACGCACGATGCGCCACATTCGCGGCCCGCAACAATTTCATCGCCCGCGCATTTGCATTGCGTTCGTCCACGCCATTTGCCAACATAGGCAACGCAACATTTTCCACCGCTGTAAAATCAGCCAACAAATTATGCCGCTGATAAACAAATCCTATTTTACGCCGCCGCACAGCCGTACGCATTTCATCGTCCATTTTCTGCACAGGCGTCCCCGCCAACAATATACTGCCGCTGGTCGGTTTATCCAACAACCCGACACATTGCAATAACGTAGATTTCCCACTGCCCGACGGTCCAACCAACGCAACAATTTCCCCACGCCGCAGGTCAAATCCCCCACCACGCAAAATGTGCAACGGTTGACCGCCTTCAATAAACGTTTTTTTAATATCACGCACAGACAACACAACGTCATCATTTGATATTTTCGACAAAGATTTCAATATATTCGCCATGGGTCAAAATTCCCCTTATTCATTTCTTAATACCTCGACCGGGTCAGTACTGGCCGCTTTCCACGCTGGATACAGCGTTGCCAAAAACGCCAACAATACCGCAATCAGCGCAATTCCCACGACGTCCCCCACCACCAATTTCGACGGCAATTCAGACAAATAATATAACTCGGCCGGGAATAAATCGCGTCCTGTCGCCCATTGGAAAAATTGCCGTATGGGTTCGATATAAATCGCAATAACAACCCCCAGCCCCGTTCCAATCAGTGCACCCAACACACCGATACTGGTGCCCGACAAAATAAATATTTTCATCATAGATTTGCGCGAAACACCAAACGTACGCAACACAGCAATATCAGTCGATTTATCTTTGACCAACATAACCAAACTGGACACTATGTTAAACGCAGCAACGATAACGATTAACATCAATATCAAAAACATAACATTGGATTCCACCTGTAATGCGCCAACAAATCCGCGATTTAAATCACGCCAATCGCGCACCACAAATCCGTCCGGCAATAAATTGGCCAACGCATCACGCACATCTGTCGTCTGTTCGGGATCACGCAGGAACAAATCAATATGCGTGACAGCATTTGGGATATTCAAATATTTTTGTGCCGTTTCCAATGGCATAAAAATATATCCTGAATCATATTCATACATACCCATGAAAAACGAAGACATCACCGGATACGACATGATCCGCGGCATAGACCCAAACGGTGTTGGCGTTGCATTATTTGCCGACACCAACGAAATCTGGTCACCCATACCCACGCGCAACGCCCGCGTCAGCGACGCCCCAGCCACCAATTCGCCATCATTAATTTTATCCAGCGGTTTTCCGTAAATTTTCGTACCTGTTTCCGTTTTCGCCGCCAAATCAGACATACGTATTCCACGTATCATCGCCCCGGTATTATTACCATTGGCGGTGGCCATAACCTGGCCCTCGGCAATGGGGACGATACCAGTTGCATGTTCTGCGACAATTTTATTTTGGCGCATTTTATCAATTAAAAAATCATAATCAGTTATTGCGCCGTCCTGGTAATAAACAACCACATGCCCATTCATTCCAACAATACGCGACAACAACGTATCATGAAATCCGCCCATCACAGACATCACAACAATCAGCGTTGCCACCCCCAGCGTAATACCGATTAACGACACCCACGACACAACCGAACCAAACCCACGACGTTTGGCCCACAAATATCTGAATGCAACTTTTCTTTCCAGACGTGAAAACATGTATTACCCCTGTTGGATTAACCTTCTAAAAATGCGCGCAACGCATCGCCAACGAGTGGTGCGTCCGCCCCGGACGGCAATTGCCCCGCATCAACAATAGATATAATACGCGGCGACATAAACACCACCAATTCAGCAAACGGACTGATTAACGTTTCAGGCGTCGTCACAAACGAATGTGTTGGAATACCAATAATTACATAATTATCCCCAACATCAGACGGTATATTAAACGAAGACAATTCCCCATTGCTGGTACGCAAAACTATTTTGGCGTCTATTTTATTTTTACCACCCCAATCGCCATATGTACCGGTTGCACCGATTACCAAATCGGTTTCCAATCTGTCTTCTTTGCTGCATTGTCCAATATCAAAACGCGATTGCCAACCATTGGGAATCACGAACGTACCCTGGGAAATCAAAACAACATTGGATTGCTGTGCCAAAAATTCCTGTAAAGTTTTTGTATTAATCTCAGGACTGACCACCAGCGCACGCCCCACAACACCCGGAATTGACATTTTAATATTTTTATCCCCGAACGCAGGCAATAAATTCATCCAGATAATTGGATTGTCCGTCCGCGGATACACACGATACACATCAATGTCCCACGCAATCATATATTTTTTGGACGCAACATCAGAAATAATTTTGGCCACTTCGCGTTCTGTTTGATAATTACCCTCGAACACCATGGTTTTATCCTGCCAATCAACCAATAAATTACGCACATCAGCCCCATGCATAGCGTCCAACAATGCCATAATAATACTTTCGTTTTTTGGCATTTTAATCAACCATTTGCCCCGATTATCCAAATGAATTTCTGCATTTTCTGCATCATATGAATAATACGCACGCCCCATTTTCGCCATCAGTTCCACACTGTCGGCCAAATTTCCCGCGGTAATGGTGCCCGATATAGTATCATTCAATTCACCATCTTCGACAACGGCAATATCAGTCCCCTGCAACAGTTTATCCAATGCCTCTTTGACGGTTAACTGTTCAAATTCGTAATCAGACACCTGTAATTCTGGCAACGCATCACCCGTGCCCAACCGTATCATTTCTATTTTTTCTTCGGGTACAACGGACACAACAGTTTGATTATCCCAATCCACAGTGCACCGCTTTGGTAATTCGATGGAAAAACGCTGGGCGGTATCAGTTGTCAACGCGGCCTTTTTCGGGAAAATAGGCACAGAATTTTCATCAATCACAAAATTTTCAACAACATTTATGGTGTCGTATTGCGGAATATTT
This sequence comes from uncultured Alphaproteobacteria bacterium, assembly GCA_944392815.1. Taxonomy (GTDB): domain Bacteria; phylum Pseudomonadota; class Alphaproteobacteria; order Rs-D84; family Rs-D84; genus Enterousia. The sequence goes on from CALXXY010000002.1 coordinate 169,388, forward strand.
TCCTGGGCATTTTTCTGTGTGCACCCCAAACATACCAGCGCAGTCACAATCAACGCCCCGCCGCCAAACAATTTGTTTAATATTTTCATGTTGTCCCCTTGCCTTTCGTTATCGCCTGTGGTCAAACTATATGTTCATTATACGTTCGAATTCCTCCAGCGTCATTTCATAAATAGGTTTTTGTGTTGGCGTGGTCAATTCACGCACATGTTCATATTGTTCACCAAATTTTTTTATCACCGCCGCAACGTTTGCCGGCACAGCATTTTTATTTGCGTCCAACAACCGCCGCCCGTATTCATAAACATATTCCAACACGTCCGCCAAAAAGAATCGCCCAACATAGTTTTCCATTGCGATTCCGCCCTTTTGCACGCATATTGCAGACATGACCATTGTCATCTGGTTATACAAATTCGCCAGTTTAATAAAATTTTGAACTGTCAACGCCATATGTGTTTCCTATATTCCCATTACTGCATTATAAAAACTATTGCCCCCCAAAGGCAATTAAATTATAATACAAAATATGAGAATTAAATACATAGCGTTTGCATTAATATTGACCGCATGTGCGTCCGCCAATCGCGGCAGTATTGATGACGCCACAATATTGAATTGGGAAAACGAATCCGTCACCATGGAACAATTCGTCCGCGATCACAAATCGTGCCTGGGCATAGATAAACCATCATACATGCCCCGTTCCCGTATTGCGAAACTGCTGTCCCCGAACCAAAGCAGTATTATGCCCGATTGGGACGGCCTGTGGGTGACATTCCAATCCAATGAATACAGGGACGTTGGCCAACGCGCATTGTTATCAGTGCCACGAAACACCACGTCTAAATCGGTTGGTGCATATCGTAAATGTATGTTCCGCCGCGGGTATTTGTTGCGCGCGATGTAATTTTTTCATGTACGCTTTTCAATTTCATAAATTTATGATATAATCAGCCACATGAAACGTTCCATATGGTTTTGGCTGTATTTTGTTATCGCAATTATTTTGGCGGTATATTTCGCAACCCAGATTATAATTACCTGCACGGGTCGTGGCGATTTATCATATGTGCGCAACATTTCCATTACCGCGGACGTCGCAAACAAAGATTTAACCCCCATCGCGGCCGCGGCGGCGGTGGCCCCGGGCACACGTGCATTTGGCCACACACTGGACGAAATAAATGCCCGCATTGCGGCAACCCCGGGCGTTAAAAACAGCGCTGTGCGCCGTTTACCAAACGGGAATCTGTCTGTACATGTTGAATTATATCAACCTGTTGCCCAATGGACAGATGGGTTGCAGTATTATCCACTGTCGGCCGACGGCACAATTGTAAACAAACCAACGGACACGCGTGATGAAAACACGGTCGTTTTTCGTGGCGACGTACCGGACAACATTGGTGATATAACCGCCGCCGCCCATAATATTATCGCTGATTTGAATTATTTGGAATTTATCGAACACAGACGCTGGAATTTGCATACAACAGGCGGCATTACTGTAATGTTGCCTGAACATAACCCAGCGGACGCGATTGCACGCCTGAACGTATTGAACCAAAATCACCAGATTTTATCCCGGGACATCGATATTTTGGACATGCGTGACGATGCGCGAATATTGGTAAAATAAACACGAAATGAATTTGCTGGATTCATCTTTTTTATGCTTGGACATTGGGACGGGCGGTGTCCGCGGTATTGCGCACCACGTGCGAAATGGTCGCATTGCAAAATCGGCCGTGTATTCTGTGGACAACACGGATACAGTATTTGCATTAAAATCTGTAATCGATGAATTGGAAAATCAAATTGGCGATCATTTTGATAACGCGTATATCACAGGCAACCTGGGGCCAACCATATTTAAAATCAGTCCCAAAACAAAAAATTGGCGTGGCGAACATAAAATAGTCCCATCGGACGTGACGGCACTGGTTTCACAAATTACCCCGCCTGATGGATATTATCCGTTGCATATAATTCCATTACGATACAAAACAACAAACATTCAAAAATTATATTCGCCCATTGGATATACAGACACGTCCCTGACCGCGATATTCAGCGCAATATTTTATTCCACCGAATCCACGGAAAAAATCACATCCATTTTGCGCGCTGCACATATACAACCATATTCTTTTTATGATCCCCAATTTTTACAGGCGATGGAACACCACGCAAAAAAATCTGCGGAACTCTATATTGATTTTGGCGCTGAATTCACCAGTATTTTAATCTGGTTGGATAACGGCCCGGTATTTCAACAAAAAATTCCATTTGGCGGGACAAACATTACAAATGACATTTCTGAAAAATTGGGAATTGATTTTAACGTCGCTGAACAAATAAAACGTCGCGTTGCATGTATGATGCCAAACGAAATGGACAGATTTACCCCCGCCGACGCCGCATACGATTTTTCACGTGCGGACGTAAATGGAATAATTGTCCCACACATGGTTGACATTTGCGCCCGTATCAAGGACGCCTGTGCCGCCCCATTCAAACACCGCATGCCGAACAAAATATTTATATCTGGTGGCGGGGCAGAAATTGAATCAATATCCGATTTTATTGAAAATGTGTTCGGATTACCCGTGGAAAACATTCATGTATCGGCCAGTGTCCAGTCACTGTCCACATACATCTGGAACGCGGAATCGGCACACCGCAACGCATACAGCGCACGCAGCGAACGCATAAATAACATACGCACACGCATCGTATCATTGTTTACACCGCGTCCCAAAAAACGGATTCAATTTATCCCTGTAATGCCCAGCACCCTGTGTTTTGATATGAAAAGTCCGGAAACATATTCCATGTTTCGTTCGGGTGGAATATCAATGATACACGTTGATATAATGGACGGGCTGTATGTGGAAAATATCCGTGGCAGTATTGCTGAATTAAAATATATCCGCACGCATACAAATGCCCACCTGCATGTACATTTAATGACCGAAAGTCCGACCGTCTGGGCATCAGACGCCATTGCCGCCGGCGCCAACACAATTATTGTATCAACGAACACATCAGGCGTGCGTGCAGCCATTCGTCAAATTCACGCGGCGGGCCGCCGTGCGGGCGTTGCGTTAAATCCCGACTCGTCAGTCCAGATATTAAAACCAATCCTGCGCGAATTGGACGAGGTTATGGTCATGGCCGTCGCCCCCGGTGCCGCGGGCCAACCATTTGACGACAGTGTTTTGCACAAAATATCAGTATTGGCCGCAACGCGCAAAAAACACGGATTAAAATATATAATTTCTGTTGATGGCGGAATAAATAACGAAACCGCCCAAAAATGCTGGGCGGCGGGCGCAGATTTATTGATCAGTGGTTCATACCTGGCACACAGTGCGGATTTCCCATTGGCCGTACAAAGTTTATTAAAACATACCGACAAAACAAATTAATCTGCAATTTCAATGTGACGACTGTCACCATCACCGGTAATATAAATATGAATTGTGTTTTCCGGCAACATATCAGCCGCAATATCAGGCCATTCGATTAATGTTATATCGTTCTGCACAGCATACGGCAAACCAATTTCGACCAATTCTGATTTATCGTTTATTCTGTATAAATCGAAATGCGATATCCCGTCATAGTTCTGCACAATGGTAAACGTCGGACTGGGCACAACAGTATCAGCCCCGCGCAACGTTTGAATAATCGTGCGTGCAATTTCAGATTTTCCCATACCCAAATCACCATGCAGCGCAACAACACACGGCGCATGCAATTTTTTTGCAAACTCGCGCGCGAATTCGTGTGTTTCATTCAAATTTTTTAAATCGTATGTTTTTGACATGTCTTACTCCAACAACAGCAAATCATCTTCCATTTTATGAATTGCATCGCGCAATTCAGCCGCATGTTCGAATTCCAGATTTTCTGCCGCATCGCGCATTTGCTTGGTTAATTTTTTGATTTCTTTGCGCAAAGTTTCTGCGTCCATTACGCCATCAGTGGTATATACAAATTTGCGCTTTTTATCTGTTTTTTCCTGTTTGTCGCCAACCTCGGCAAAAACGGCCTTGGTCACAGTTTTCGGCGTAATATTGTGTTCACGATTATACGCCATTTGCTTTTCCCGGCGTCGCGCCGTTTCGTCCAGCGCAAACCGCATAGAATCTGTAATCGTATCGCCATACAATATCACACGCCCATTGGCATTACGCGCCGCGCGCCCAATTGTCTGAATCAACGACCGCGCAGAACGTAAAAATCCCTCTTTATCGGCGTCCATAATGGCCACCAATTCACATTCAGGCACGTCCAACCCTTCGCGCAGCAAATTAATCCCAACCAACACATCAAATTTACCCAAACGTAAATCGCGCAATAATTCGATACGTTCCAACGTTTCGATATCACTGTGCAAATATTTGGCCCGCACACCATTTTCAACGAAATAATCAGTTAATTGCTCTGCCATTTTTTTGGTCAGGGTCGTCACCAAAACACGCCCATGCACCTTTTTCACTTCGTCCAGCAAATCGTCCACCTGGTGTGCTGTGGGTCGAACCTCGCACGCGGGATCCAACAATCCAGTTGGTCGAATAACCTGTTCAGACACAATCCCGCCCGATTGATTTAATTCCCATTCAGCCGGCGTCGCGGACACAAAAATCGTTTGCGGACGCAGCGCGTCCCATTCATCAAACGTCAACGGCCTGTTATCGATACACGCAGGCAACCGAAATCCATATTGTGACAAAGTTTCCTTGCGCGCCCTATCCCCACGTGACATGGCCGAAATTTGCGGCACAGTCACATGACTTTCGTCAATAAACAAAACTGCATCGCGTGGCAAATATTCAAACAAAGTCGGTGGCGGCTGTCCAGGTGCCCGCCCAGACAAATACCGCGAATAATTTTCAATCCCGCGACATGTGCCTGTTGATTCCATCATTTCGATATCGAAATTGACACGTTCGCGCAAACGCTGTTCTTCTATATATTTCATATTATCATGAAAATATTTCAACCGCTGTTCCAAATCAGCGCGAATTTGCCCAATCGCCTGCAAAATACTGGGCATAGGTGTCGCATAATGCGTATTCGGGTACACCGCCACCCTGTCCAATTTTTGTAATTTCGCACCAGTCAGCGTATCAAATTCCCATATTTCTTCTATTTCATCACCCCAAAACGAAATTTTCCAACCCCTGTCCTGGGAATGCGACGGAAACACGTCCAGCGTATCGCCACGCACACGAAAATCGCCACGTTCAAACGCCATATCGTTGCGCTTGTACTGAATATCAACCAACGAATGAATTACGTCATTAACACCCAATTTGTCCCCGACGTGCAAAACAACCTTCATTCCAGAATATTGTTCCGGCGACCCCATACCATAAATAGACGACACAGACGACACGACGACAACATCGCGTTCCTCCAGCATAGCGCGCGTAGCGCTGTGCCGCATACGATCCAATTGTTCATTTATGGACGCGTCTTTATCTATATACGTATCGGTTGTGGGTAAATACGCCTCGGGCTGATAGTAATCATAATACGACACAAAATATTCGACATGATTATTCGGGAAAAAAGATTTCATTTCGGTATACAACTGCGCCGCCAAAATTTTATTTGGCGCCATAATCATAGCCGGCCGGCCCAATTCAGCAATTACATTCGCCATAGTGAATGTTTTCCCAGACCCCGTCACCCCCAACAATACCTGGCTGCGGCGCCCATCACGCACGCCGGCCACCAATTCAGATATTGCCTGGGGCTGATCACCCATTGGCTTGTAATCACTTTGAAGATCGAATATTTTTTTATTCACAAGGCATAATATAATTCATTATAATCAAAATACAAGGGAATAGAGAAATGGCATTAAAACCCCGTTATAAACGCAGAATCTTTTGGTCCGCGCTGGTTGTCGTGGGATTGTTTATCATGGCCATTGCCATTATCCCACCATTAATTACATTGAATAATCTGAAACCGAAAATCCAGCAAACTATTGCGGAACAAACCGGTATCACGGCCCAGATAAACGGCGACGTACATTTCAGCTTACTGGGGCGCACAACGATTGTCGCGCACGATGTCACGATATCAAATGGCACCATTGGCGCATTAATGTTTTCGGTTCCCATCACACATATATTTGACCTGGATAACGCCCCGCTGTCTGGGAAAATCACGATATATAATGCAAATTTATCAATTGGCAATTTGATACCTGGACAATTTAATCATGCAATTGAAATACATAATTCAGAAATAAATTTCAAAAACCGCGAATTTGAAATTATCGATGCCACATTGGACAACGGCCATCTGGTTGGGGTAATTCGCACAAAACAACATAAATATGACATAGATTTCGAAAACGATGTTTTTTACGTCCGCAATCAAAACGATAAATTGGAAATATCCGGCAATATATTCACAGACGGTTCTGTGCGTGGCACAATTTCCATGGAAACAGACAATATCAATCGTTGGTTCGGATTTGCTGAACCTAAAATAGACAAAACAATCGCATTGACCATGCAATTTGATTGGGACGGTGGTCGTGGTTGGAAATTCACAAACATAAAAATGCCAAAAATTTCTGGCAACATTACAATCAACCCCGACGGCAGTAAAATTGTTGAATTGCGTGGACATGATTTAATATATGATTTGTCATTTTTAACCCGCCCATCGCGTATATTTTACCAAACCCAATTTGATTTGGATTTCACAGGCCAATTACAATTCGGTACGCGTACATTCAAACACCTGGCGGTTAATGCAATTGGTACACGCAACGAAATACAAATCGAAAATATCATCGCAGACGATATCGCAATCAATGGCGGCACCATCGATGCAAACGGCGCACACAATTTAATGATAACTATGCCGTACCACAGCGCACCCGCTGTATGCACGTTTTCTGGCACCCCAGACGTATGGCGTTGTGATAAATTTGCATACGATGATTACGTTGGCACGATATCTGTATCGCCCGAATATTTTGATTTGGTTGTATTTTCAGAACGCCCATCACCAAACCGCGCAAACGCAATTCGCGATTTATTAAAATTCGCCCCACGTGGAAAAATAGATTTTGAATTCGCAGACATTGCGGGCACATATGAAATCGACGGCGATAAAATAATACCACAATACAGATTTGCAAACGGAAAAACTTTGTATTGGTTAAACCCAAACATGAAACAAATACCACAATTCATGCGCGACACAATTGGTAATTTCACATGGCGCAACGATGTAATGTATTTCACCCCTGATTCAGGACGTTGGAATCTGGCTTTGACAGACACATATTTTCGTATTTCCGGAACAAATATCAAAGAATGGTTCCCAGGCATCGATTTAAATGCGTTTAATAACCTGCCCTATGTTATGTCTGGCACATACCGCGGCGACACAGTATCAAAACTGGAATTAAAAATCGCAGGTCATGAATTTACTGGCACAATATCAAACAACAATATCACATTGCACACCGATATATTCGATTTGAATTCATTTATCAACCAAAATTACATTGATAATTACGAAGAATTATCGTTTTTAACCCTGCCCCCGATTACGGTTCCATTCAGTTTTCCTATGACTGTTTCGCTGTCTGCGGACGCATTGATATTTGATGGGAATATGTTTAAAAATTTTGTGTATTCATTAAAACCAAACATTCAAACTTTTTCAATCACAGACCGCGAACGTGGCAATTTGTTGGCAACATTATCACGCGATGGCAACAAATACAAAATATTCGCACAATTAAATAAATTCTTGTTAAACGGCACAATTCTGGGCACACAAATGCCACTGAATATCCGCGACAGCATGATAACAGGCGAAATCAACATGCGCACATTTGGCAATATCACACATGATTTAGAATACAATCTGCGCGGCGATGTTGATTTAACATTTAATGGCGGATATTTAATCGGCATTGGCGTTGACTATTTATTTGCGTCCGCAAATCAAATCAACACATTTAACGCAGAATATGCATTGTCATATGCACTGGACGGCGGCGAATCAGCAATCAAAACAATGCGTATAATTGGCGAATACAACAGTGGCGATTTTATCACCACCGCCCCGATTGAATTGCGCCTGCGCCACACAGATGTCACCGGCGAATTGGAAATAACCGACGGCGCAATGCAGGCAACATTTAACTTAACACTGCGTGGTACATCACCCGTACCGGCGCCAATTGATTTGACCATAAACCCAAATGGCACACGTGAATATTCACTGTCGGAAATTATGATGAATTTCGACGCAACATATATGCGCGATTTTGTTCGCACACACGACAGATTTTAAAACAATATTAATGTTGCGTTTCACGTAAAAACGTGGCGCGTGTAATAATATTTCCATCGCCATCGGCATAGTATCTGTATTGTCCAATTGGCGCACTGTAAAATCCATGTGCACGAAAATCTATGCCGCGTCCACGCCGAACCAGCATTTTATTTTCACCAATTAAATCCGCACTGCGTCCATAAAATATACGCCCCAAAAAATTCAAAAACACATGTGATGTGGCCACGCGTGGCGCATACAGCACAGCCCCACGTTTAATCAATCCAGACAATTTATATGCATCTGGATTTGATTTCAATACATTTTCCTGATACACACTTAAATTCAGCGCACGTGCCAATTTATCAATTTCTGGATTCATTACATTCCCCCACAATGTTATCCAAAAATTATACGCACCCACACCGCACGATTTAACAGGTATGATTTCCCACAAAAAAATACAGACGCCGCAATAGCGTCTGTATTAAATGCGCAGCGCAATATTATCCTTTTTTGCGAATTTGAATATGAACCTCGCGCAGTTGTTTTTCTGTGACAGCACTGGGCGATCCCATCATCAAATCCTGGCCACGTTGGTTGGTTGGGAACGCGACCACAGCACGCAAATTCGGTTCGCCCAACATTATTTGAACCAATCTGTCCAAACCAAACGCACATCCACCGTGCGGTGGCGCGCCATATTGGAACGCAGTATACATACCACCGAATTTTTGTTTTACGATTTCTTCGTCATACCCAGTAATTTCAAAACAACGCAACATAATGTCCGGATTAAAATTACGCAACCCGCCACTGCAGATTTCCGCACCATTCAAAACCATATCGAATTGCGCGGCCTTGATAGACAACGGATCTTTTGTTTTTAATTCGTCCAAAGTCGCCATCGGGTACGAAAACGGATTATGGGTAAACGCCAACCCAGTCGGCGATTCTTCGTCAACCTCGAAAAATGGGAATTCTTCTATCCAGCACAGACGGAATTCTTTTTCATCGATTAATCCCAAATCTTCGCCCAACTTTGTACGTAATTTCCCGGCGGCCTTGGCTGCATTTTCCGCAGTATCACAGATAAAGAACAACGAAGAATTATCCCCTGCAATTTCATGCAGTTTTGCAATTCTGTCCGCATCTAATTTTTTGGCAACAGGACCTTTGGCCTCGGCGGCGAACACGATATATCCCAATCCGCCCAGTCCCAATTCTTTGACCGCATAGTCCCCCAATTTATCGAACCAAGAACGTGGCTTGTCCGCGCTGTTTGGCGCAGGCACTGCACGCACAACACTGCCATTGTCAATTGCATTGGCAAATATACCAAAATCAGACCCACGGAACACATCTGTCACATCAGAAATGACAATAGGATTGCGTAAATCCGGCTTGTCCGTGCCATATTTCAACATGGCCTGTTCAAACGGAATGTGTGGAATGTCGGCACAGATTTTTGCGTCCGGCACAAATTCACGAATGATTTGCGGCATCAAAGTATCACCAACGGCCTGGATATCCGGCAAATCCACGAACGACATTTCCAAATCCAATTGATAAAATTCCAACAATCTGTCCGCACGCAAATCTTCGTCACGGAAACAGGGCGCAATTTGAAAATAACGATCAAACCCAGAAATTTGCAACAATTGTTTAAATTGCTGTGGTGCCTGGGGCAACGCATAAAACATACCATGATGATTACGCGATGGCACGATAAAATCACGTGCACCTTCGGGACTGGACGCAGTCAACACAGGCGTCTGGAATTCAGAAAATCCCATTTCCCACATTTTGTCGCGAATAAATTTAATCATGCGATTACGCATTAAAATATTGTTATGCAATGTTTCACGCCGCAAATCGATATAGCGATATTTTAAACGCAAATCTTCGGACACAGTGTCATCATCGCCAAACACCTGGAACGGCAACACATCAGAATTCGTTAACACATGCCAATCATTCACATGAATTTCGATTTCGCCGGTTGGAATTTTATCATTAACCGCATCGGCCGCACGCGCAACAACAGTACCCGTGATTTGAATCACGGATTCAGGCCGCACACGTTCCATTTCTGCATTACCACCATCAAACACGCATTGCGTAATACCGTAATTATCACGCAAATCAACAAACAATAACGCACCATGGTCACGCTTGCGATGCACCCACCCCGACAAAGTCACAGTTTCACCAACATTTGATTTGTTTAATTCACCACATGTATTGGTTCTGTATTTAGATTTCAACGATAACATTTTGGTCCCTTTGTTTTTACCGGGCACCATAAACGAAAAAATCGGAAACGGCACCCATATTTAAATTTCAGGGGCGCAATGGAATCACTGCGCGGTGCCACCCTGATTTATCACTTTGATTGGGATTTGCGAACTCCGTGGTTGTCAGTCACATCATCGTCCCCGCCCCCGAAAAATATCAGATGTCTATACAACACTAATACAAGCTATCTAAATATCTTTTCTTAAGACATCTTACAACAGTAAGATTCTATAATTAGAATACTTGAAAAGCAAGTAATATTCAACAGTCATATACACAAACAAAATTATGTTTTTAAAATATACAATAATTCACTAACATATTGTTTTTTCGTGTTTTTTTTATTGATATGACTATTATATCTCGGGTATTTTAATCTTACCACTTCAACATTACCATATTTAGATAACACAGATTTTATATCTTTTTCTGACATTATACCTTCTGAACTATAAGATAAAATAAGATACTTATACTTTGCAGAACTAGCTATTCTATCAAGATCCTGTAATGCTGTTTTTTTATTACAAAAAGACGATTTTTGATGTTCATATCCCCTTATCCCCGTAATTCCATGTATAACAGGATTATCATACTTTGCTATTGTTTCCAATAAATGATAATTAGGTGCATATTGTCTGGCATTATACGGCGGATCTAAATACAAAATATCTGTATTTATATTTTCTAATAAAGTTAAACTATCAACATTAAATGCCATATTTTTTGACTTATTAAATACTAAATCAATAGGTTTAATTATAAATGGTTTTAATGCTCTGGGGTCCCATTTTTTATTAAATGCCGCATACACCCCAGATATATTGGCAAACAATCCAACACTTTCAATCAAACAGGCCAACAAAATATAATATTCATCATCTGTTAATAAATTTTTACTTTTCCATTTTTCTATCTGAATTCGTATCGCATCTATTTTCTGTGCATTCGCATCAGACAAATACATTCTGGGAATTTTTAAATCTTTGGTTCCACCAACAGAGTAATTATTATAAATAAACCCAGAAACAGGTTCCAACTTGTTCAAATACGCAAGAACTATATCTAACGGAGATTCTAACAATACCTTCTCAGCTTTTGCTATTTCTGGTATAATTTGTGCGAATTTTGGTTCCGAGTTATTTACAATATATGCCCGTTGCAAACAATACGATAAATATAAAAAATCGCAAGAGGTTACCGAATAGCCTTTTCTTTTAAAGAATTTTGCAACACTGGCAGTTCCGCTAAAAAAATCAAAGAATGTTTTGCCACTGACATTTTTTTGTTCCAAAGCCAGATATATTTTATCAAGCAAACTTTCTTTGTTTCCTATAAACCTCATATTCTGACTCTTTTGTAGACAACAATGACTCGTTCGCTATATTACGACATTCTGGGATATAATTAGTTATCAAAACTTCTCGGGTTGCGGTTTTATCACGTATCTTTAAATGATAATTTGAATTCGAATAATCCATATCTATCTCTGTCACACAATAATCAGAATGCAACATCAGCCAATTCATTAAAATCTCATTGACTCTACCTTTGTGCATTAAAACATTCGACAAAGCAAACCTAACACCTTTTCTTGTCAAATTATCCAATAAATTTAATAATTTTAATTCTTCCGACTCATTCCAACCCTTGAACCCACGTTTACCATCGTTATACGTGCCAGTCGTTATAAGATACGGCGGATCTGCATACACAAAATCACTTGTCCCCAGGCCGGACACATCGAATACAGCAAAATCTTTATCACTAAACTCTATATCAATTTTGTGCAACCTGTCTATAAACGCCAGTAAATTTTTTTCCATACATGGATTATAAGCACTTCTATTTTTGCCAAATGGATTATTAAATTCATGCGAATTATTAAATCTGATTTGATGATTAAATGAATATGCTACTAAAACAAATAAGTCCAACGGATTTTTATATTTATTATATAATAATCTTAATTCGTTATATCCGGACACATTGGTCAAAGACAAATCAAATTCCGATATTCTGCCATATATATGATTTAAAACATCTTGTTGTGATAATTTTTTTAAAACACTATACAGATCAACAAGATACGTTAAATTATCATTTAATATAATTTTCCCAGCGGAAACATTTACCCCAACATTTCCACCGCCCGCAAATAAATCAACAAAACAATTTATGTTATCCGGAAACAACGGCACCAATTGGGGTAACAGTTTATATTTACCACCTATGTAGTTCAATGGTGACTTTACAAAAACATCTGCTGTTCTACTCACTTCCTGCCGCCGCTGTTTCAATTGCTTTTTTGATTAAACTTGGGGGATTTGGCCCCAAAATCAAATCTCCATTTTCATTTAACAAAAATCCGACATCCAGTTCAACAACTTTCGTATTATTACTTCCATATAAAACAACCGTCCTGACTGTTTGAATCCCAGGATAATATTTATTAACATACTCTTCATCAAACGCATCATACAGTTTTATTTGATTCACCCCATTGATTCTTTTGGAATATTTTTTTCCTTCTATTTCAACAATAAACCCAGATTGCACATCAAACATAACCAAATCAGGAATATGTATAATTTTTGCTTTATTTCCTGACTTATATTCTACCCTGTTTTCATATTTTTGCAATGGAACAGGCCCGTCATTTGGGGTCAAAAAATACCCTTTTTCACACCCAGCATGATTTTCAAAAATTAATTTACCATTTGCATAATTTTCAATAGCTAAATGTAAAAATATCGTTGCCAGTTTTTCACCACTATTCTCATAATGCCAGTATTCTTTTTCTATATCTGCCTTTGGTACATCAATCCCATCTAGTTTAATATTTAACTTATTCGCTATTTGAACAAATTTATTGTTTTTACCCACATGTTTTTGTTCCAAACCATGTTTTGTTATAATAATATCTTTATCCCAACCTAATTTCCGTAACACGCACGAAATAGCTGACAGTGCCCCTATATTCGGATCATGCGCTAAACTACCATTTTTATATAATCTGCCGGAAATTTCTATTCGGTCATCTTTTTTTGTAATACTAATTGGTACATTAGTCACAGGCGCATTTCTCATACACGATTTAAAATCTATTAATTCGTCTACAGAACTAAATGGAGCATATCGTTCTTTAATTATTTTTTCATCTACTACCTGTATATCTACACCCATAGTCAGCAATAATCGTGTTCCAAATATATTCGTTTGTGTTGGTTTCTTTGACGGCGTTATCTGTAAATTGTACAGCATAATTTTACGAATACCTGGATACACATAATTTATATATACAAATTTTGTACACCTTTGATATATAGCAGTATTACGACTTTCACTATCATCTGTTTTGGTTTCTTCTATCGCACATACAGGTATATCATCTAATTTTGGTTCTGTATCCTGATAAAATACTAAAAAATCAACAAAACTAGATTTTCCAGATACAATTTTAATAAATACGTCACTTACCACACAATTTGTAAAGCCAACCAATGTGTATACAAATGTAAATTTACCGTCTTTTAATATCGGGACTATTCTTGTATCTTTATTAAAAACAGTATCACCACAAACACCTTGTAATATTTTACATACCACAGCCACCTTTGGCCTTTCTTCGGTCAATATCCAAACACAAGATTTCTTATACGCTTTACACATGCCGTTTCCTCTTCAAAAATATTATAACATTCTTCAATACTCATAACACATACAAGTAAAAACAACCAAGCATAAATTTATAACGCCACACTCTATCATCATGCAACAAATTCAAAAATTAAATGAGCAAAAATCTAAGATGGAGTTGGAATGCAGCATTGAAAAAAAAGATGATATGCCATTTGACCAGGCACTAGCTACAGTATTGTACTTCGTCACCGACCTTGCTGGTATATGGTCAAAGGCAACTCTACAAGAAAAAAGAACCATTTTATCAATAGTTTTTACAGATAATTTATATTATTCAAAAGATAACAAGTTCCAAAATCCGCCAATTTCACCAATATTTCAAATATCAGATGAACTTAAACATTCAATCACAAACATAACCGAAATATATAATTTTTCAGACAAAGTCCCAGATCGTGAAAAAAATGACAAAATAAAAGATGAAAAAAATACAAAATCTGGGACTGGCTGTGACCCGCACAAATCAAATGATTTTATAACAAAAATGGGGGTAAACAATCATCTGGTGCCCTAAGCAAGAATCGGACTTGCGACTCGTCCTTACCAAGGACGTGTTTTACCACTAGACTATTAGGGCAATCGTCACCCGCCAATTATAAATGCCCCACGCCAAAAATCAAGGATAAAAAACACCCCGCACAACGCGGGGCGATTCAACAGACACCAAAACTATTCAATACAGCAATTAACTGCGTTTTTTACCCAATTTTTTAACTTGGACATTTTGCCGGCCCCGGCCACATCAACCGACGCGTCCGCCACTTTTTCAGTTGCACGCGGCATGGCTGTGGCTGCGGCTTTATTTTTTGTTTTAACCCATTTCACATCGGTCCCGCCGTTAATCATGCCCATATTCAAACCCCAAAATATACAATACAGCCCATACGACCGGTCAAACAAATCGTACGCACCGTCTTTGTCCCCCGCGGCCAGGGCCTTGGTACCGACCTCGAATAAACGCATAGACGCGGCCAACAAATGTTTTGAAATGCACCAAACTTCACCCTCGTACGAAGGAATAATTTTTTGCATCATTTGTTTGCGTTGTTCGCGCACTTCGTCAATCAAATCATAAAATTCATGTTTGCCGGTTTTCGCCCCAGAAAACATCAAATGTTCTTCGATTGAAATCAGATTCATAATCCCAATAGTCAAATCCTGGTCAGACGATAAATCTTTGGGATTTACTTTTTTCGCAGCGTCCAATTTTTCCACAAATTCTTTTACATTTTTTATTTTTTCCATGTGCTGTCCCCCTTTTTTATTTTAATAACAAAAACAAATCAGCCAACTGCACAACGCCAACGCCACCACAGGCAACACCACGCGTTCAAACGGGAAATGTGCATGTCCACCGTTTTTGAGTTTCATAAACTCATACAGTTTTTCAACCAATATAAACACCACCATACCAACCAAAGCGCCAAATATTATCGGATCCAGATATAACACATTCCAAATCCACACAGGGCTGTAATCCAAATCACCCACATACGCAAATCCAATCATCGCAACCGACAGCCCAATCAGCAACGCATTACGCCCCGGAAAATTCCACCCCCGCGAATCACAAAATTTGGCCGCCCAATATCCCAACAGTGTCAACAAAGCCCCGGCCCAAATTCCAACCACAGCCGTCGGCACCCCCAATTGTTCTGCGACCCCAACGCCCGCCCCAATTGCAATCGTACATATCGGACACGCCGGATTCGCCACCGCAGCCCCCGGCACAACGGTCAAACACACACCCAACAATTTACGCAAAAACGATTTCATATTACAATACCCCCTTTCCTGTATATTAAAAATATAATACATATGAATTTCAATATATATTATTTATGATACATATCAAAAAGTCAAATAATTTATTTACGAAATAAAAAAATCGTGTTATATTAACAATATGTCAAACACAGTTTTACCAGACGTAAAAATCAAAAACATATTACCCCGCGAAATAATGGAACGCGCGACACGTGGCCTGACATATATCGCGCACCCATTGCGCCTGCGCATATTGGAATTTTTGGACGTATACGGCATGTCATCGGTATCCGCAATCGCGCGCGGTGTCGACGCAGAACAAATGATTGTATCCCAATCGCTGCGAAAAATGCGCGATGCAAATCTGGTACAAACCCACAGACGCGGCATATTTGTATACTATGAAATTTGTCGTGATTACCCCGCGAGTATATTTGTATGCATGCGCAAACTGTTCGGCCACATGACCGACCAGTTGAAATTTTTACGCGCCACACACAAAGAAATTCTGCCCACAGATTACACAACCATGGTCGCCAACAGGATAAAATTATTTGCAAATTTTGATAAAATGCGCATATTGGAATACCTGACATATAACGGCGAATCATGTGTATCAGAAATCGTGTCTGGCACCCAGATTCCACAAATCAAAGTATCCCAGTATTTAAAAAAATTATTGGACGACGATTTTGTAAAATCCCGTCGTGACGGCAGACATGTGTATTACGACATAACCCCTGGGGTACACAAAACAACAATCGGCTGTATACATAAACGTTATGACAACGTCGGCCCGGCGTTTTAATCATTCGCCCGTTTTATGCGACATATTGGAATTATCCCAAACAGATAGCATTTAATATCGTTTTGTCGCATTTTAATTTTCATAACATTTATGCAATTAAGCACCTTGACATATTTTACAACCACATCAGGCATCTGTCTGATACGCGCCAAAAACGCGGCATAAAACGGTGTCATTGCACAATACCGCCACCAAACATCGCCGCATAAATTCGCACGCCCCAACCAAGGTTGACGTAAAATATAATGAATTATTACCGGATTTTTTGTCGCGTCCATAAATTCAGATTCCGAATAAATCCCCTGTGCCACGGCAGGTTGCAACCAATTACCCGCCCCAGGCATATAATTAAACTTTAACGGCAAATACAAAATTCGCCCATCACAGGTTTTATTCAAAATATCCTGATCAGGATACATAAATTGATCACATTTTGATAATTCAATCCATTTTTCATATAATCCCAACCGACGGATTTTATCCAAATCCATAACCAGCACACCACTGTTTATATACCCGTTTTTCTGGCTGGGCCACGCGCGTCCCTGTGACGCATCACGTACCCCGGCTATGACATTATCGCCCATATCACAATTATACAATTCGTCCAAACAATCATTAAAAGCGACATCGACATCAGCATAAATAATACGTTTTATTTTCGGCAACATTTTTGCCAACATAAAACGATAATAAATCCCAACCGTATATTGATGTGTCACAGAATCATCAAAATCATTGTTTGCGTTTAAAAAACTGATTTTGCTGTTCGGGTCTATATTGGCAACGACACTGGTTAATTCGCGACGTTTTGACCCACCAAAATCAGACGGTACAACACAATAAATATCATAAGCACACACGCCCCGACCATGATACAACAACGAAGTAATTGCCACCCCAGCGTGCGTCCACATATTATTATCGAAACAAAATGCTATTGAAATTTTTTTATTCGTCATGTTCACCTGCCAAATGAATTATAAATACACAAAACATCAAATACAATAAAAAACAAAATCGGGTTCGCACCCGATTTGATTTTTGGTAGCGGGAGAGGGACTTGAACCCCCGACACGCGGATTATGATTCCGCTGCTCTAACCGGCTGAGCTATCCCGCCAATGCCCCGCATTATATCAAACAATTTCGCAATTGCAAGTAAAACAATCCTGTATGAATTTATTCATGTAAAAAATCATTATATTTTTTAATAAATTGTTGTTGCAAAAAATTTCTATATAGTATATATTTCGCGTATGAAAAAAATCGCTGTTTCTTTCTTTACGTTGATTTTCGCCACATACGGGGCAATGGCCGACACAAATCCATTCATGGGCGAATATAAAAATCAAATCGCACTGAACATCGGCGCGGGCGTAAACAGCGGTTTTATTATTCCGCCACCAACCCAATTTGTACCATTTGTACTGTTGCATGTGCAATATTCGCAACCAACCACTTTTTTCAAAGTGCCCGCCCGTCAATCGATTAATATCGGTCAAACATTGGGATTCGGCAGTAAATATGGTTGGGATTGGGATAAATTTACAATCCCTATGATTTTTTTATCCGAAGATATCGCCCTGGCCCATGGTGACAATTGGTACGTTTCCGTCGGTCCCGGCGTCGGTCTGCAGGCACAGCAAAACGAACGTCTGGGCGCAAAATTATTGTTTCAATTTAAAATAATCGGTGGATACAGAATAAATGACCACTGGGGCGTGGAATTATTTGTCCAGCATTTTTCCAACGCCAACACTGCACGCGAAAATTATTCATACGCATTTTACGGCGTCGGATTCACGTATAGTTTCTAACCCGTCACCATTCAATTGGTGTCTTGTCATGCGCGATTAAATATTCATTTGCGCGCGAAAAATGATGATTTCCAAAAAATCCACGACTGGCCGACAGTGGCGACGGGTGAACACTTTTCAAAATTAAATTTTTATCCGGGTCAACAAATTCTGCCTTGCGTTGGGCATAACTGCCCCACAGCATATACACAATATTTTCACGCGCTGCAACCGTGCGTATAACCGCATCAGTAAACTGTTCCCACCCGCGTCCAACATGCGACGCCGCCCTGTGCGCAGCCACAGTCAAAGTAGAATTCAATAACAACACACCCTGCTGGGCCCAACTAGTTAAATCACCATGCGTCACCGACGGCCGCCCCAAATCATTTTGAATTTCTTTGTAAATATTCACCAAAGACGGCGGAATCGGCGTTGGCGGCAACACAGAAAAACACAGTCCATGTGCCTGCCCTGGTTCGTGATACGGATCCTGGCCGATAATGACAACCTTTACATTATCCAACGGACACAGATTAAACGCATTGAAAATATTCCCAGGCACCGGATACACCGCATGCCCAGCCAAATATTCGCCCCGTACAAAATCAGTCAGTTTAATAAAATAATCTTTGTCGAATTCGGACGCCAACGCATCTTTCCATGTCTGTTCAATCTTTACATTCATATTTTAATTCCTTTATCAAACCAACCTGTGAACTTTTCCACAAAACGACATCAATATACCCACGTGGTAATCCTGTTCGCGCACACAAATCATCAAACATCGCATCACATGCGCATTTTATATCGGGGCATAATTTTTTATTATCTATTTTCGCGCTTAATGCCGGATTTCGTGCATACAGCGCGCCCAGACGTTGAATCCAAATATCATATTTCACAACATTTTCACCCAAATTGCGTGCCAGATGATTTGCTGTAATTTTTCCAATATGCGGCAATTGCGATAAAAAATCCACCCGCGCCTCTGTTGTTTCCAACGCATAATATTGCCGCGTCAAATCATCGCGATTATCCCAAATTTTACACAGGGCACTGATTTTGTTTTTATTATGAAATAACGCAAACAGCCCATCAAAATCCGCGCCATACGTGCGCAGAAAATCCATAATTTGCGCATGAATTTTTTTTGCCGTTTTTTGAGAAAACCCACCCGCCAAAATCACATATACGCAATTTTCAGCAAACTCGTCGGGCGATAAAATACGCCGATTGGATAAATTCGCGCGAATTTCATCAAACGATTGCGCATCGGAATCCAATCCCATTTCGCGCAACCGTTTATCCAGCGCAAAAAACCAATCGGCATCAAACATATATATTACACGTCCAGATTCGCGTCCAGCGCATTATCAACAATGAAATCGCGGCGCGGTTCGACAACGTCACCCATTAACATAGACACAACTTCGTCTGCCTGGGACGCGTCGTTAACCTTGACCTGGAACAAACTGCGATGATTTGGATCCATGGTTGTTTCCCACAACTGTTCGGCATTCATTTCACCCAAACCTTTATACCGCTGGATTTTCAATCCAGTTTTGGCATATTCAAACGCAGTATCCAACAAATTCAATGCCCCCCAGATTTTTTGCGATTTTGCTTTGACACGTAAAGTCACAGGCCGCGAAAACGTTTCCATTAATTCCGCGCGTCCGTCCAAACGCAACCAGGCACGAATTTCCGGTCCACCTATTTTTTCGCGTGGCAATACATGGGTTTCAGTCACACTGCGCAATGTGCGCGTAATGGTAATACCATCATCACCGGCCGAAATTTTCCAACCACGTTCAAATTCCAATTCTTCTGCGTCCAGCATTTTTGCCGCCGCCGCAAAATTTTCGTCCGTTTCATTATCAAACACGCCATTCAACGCCAACGCTTCGACAAATCGCAATGGCATAATGTGATTCAGCGGTTGCAACGTGTTTTTCATATTTAATACCAATGTCAACAACCGTTTCAAATCAGCCCCAGAAATCTGGGCACCTGATGCAATTTCAATCACACCATCAGTTGCCAATTGATCCATTAAATAATCGTCCATTTCGCGCTGATTTTGCAAATAAATCTGCTGTTTGCCACGTGTCACGCCGTACAACGGTGGTTTCGCGACATAGATGTATCCACGTTCGATGGCCTCGGGCATGTATCGATAGAAAAACGTCATCAACAACGTCTGAATATGTTGTCCGTCGACATCAGCATCGGTCATGATAATAACTTTGTGATAACGCATTTTTTCGATATCAAAATCGTCTTTGCCAATACCGGCGCCCATTGTGGTAATCAACGCCCCAATGGTATCAGACCCCAACATTTTATCGAAACGCACACGTTCAACATTCAAAATTTTACCACGCAGCGGCAAAATTGCCTGGGTTTTACGATCACGTCCCTGCTTTGCCGTACCACCAGCCGAATCCCCCTCGACTATAAATAATTCGCATTTTGCCGGATCACGTTCACTGCAGTTTGCCAATTTACCCGGCAACCCACCCAATTCAGGCCCTGTTTTTTTACGTGATAATTCACGGGCCTTGCGTGCGGCCTCGCGCGCGGTGGCGGCTTCGATAATTTTATCAACAATTAACTTGGCTATTGCTGGATTTTCGTCCAAATATTCATACAGCAAATCATACACGGTATTTTCAACCAGGGGTCGAACCTCGCTGGATACCAGTTTATCTTTTGTCTGTGAACCAAATTTAGGATCAGGAATTTTCACACTGATAATACTGGTCAACCCTTCGCGGAAATCCTCGCCCGATAGTGTAATATCTTTTTTGGTCACTTTATCAGCGATGTATTTGTTAATCGCACGCGTCAGCCCCGCGCGAAATCCAGCCAAATGTGTTCCACCGTCACGATTGGGAATATTATTGGTAAAACACAGCGATGTTTCTGTGTACGCAGTTGTCCATTGTAAAACAATTTCGATATACGTATCTTCGATTTGTTTTATCATTTGAATAGGTTCGCGATTTAACAATTCTTTGGATTTATCCAAATATGTTGCAAATCCTTTTAACCCATCAACAGAATGAAATTCGCGTGTCTTTTTTTCTGCCCCGCGCAAATCTTCCAGTATAATACGCACGTTGGCATTCAAAAACGATTGTTCGCGCAACCACGTTTCCAACGTATCAAAATTAAATTCAGTCCCGGTAAACGTATCGGGCGACGGCAGAAAAGTGACCTCGGTCCCGTGTTCATGCTGTGTTTTATTTTCAGTTATTGTCAAATCGCACGTAGGCACACCATCAGCAAATGACATATGTGCTTCCTGGTTGCCGCGCCAAACGCGTACCTCCAGCCATGTGGACAAAGCATTCACCACAGACACACCCACACCATGCAAACCGCCAGACACCTTGTACGCGCCGTTGCTTTCATTATCAAATTTACCGCCGGCATGCAGTTCACACATAATTAATTCCAGCGCACTGCGCCCTGTTTCATGATTAATATCAAACGGCATACCACGCCCATTATCACGAATAGTCGCACTGCCATCGGCATTTAACGAAACATATACCGTATCGGCATAGCCGGCCATGGCCTCGTCTATGGAATTGTTAACAACTTCGTAAATCATATGGTGCAGACCAGACCCGCCCTCGCCCACGTCACCGATATACATTCCGGGGCGTTTTTTAACGGCCTCCAGCCCTTTTAAAACCTTAATTGAATCACCAGTATATTCATTTGTCACAGCCATATAAAATTCCTTTCTTTTTCCTGTGATACCATAGCAATTTATGGTATAATTATCAAGAAAAAAGGGGATAAAATTATGCCAATTAAAAAGACAACTAAACCAAGCAAAACAGACCTGACCGCGGGCAAAAAACGCGTATCCAGAATCATCGGATATAACCGCAAAACCACCGCAACCCCGGTTGATTTAAACGACATCGACGCAGTTTTACGGGCACTGAACCTGGATCGCACATATATCGACCCAAAACGTACGCCTGCATTCACAAAATCTGATGTTTTAAGTTCATATAAAATGTCAAAAATGCTGGGGGTTGACCGCGATTTAATTGAATACGCCATGAAACAGTTATACAAACAAAAACTGGAAATTTCCCGCGGCAGTCATCGTTATCCACTGATTTTCGCGGACCGCAGTGTCCACAATGGCGCAAATTTACGCCTGCACCCATTGGGCGTTATGGTTTTCATTACATATTTACGGGAACGCATAAAAGCTGAAAAACAAATCATGAACGCCACCACATACGCAATCGAAGGACGATAATACCATGAGATTTAAATTATTATATTTCGGCGATATTCTGATTAATCCGAAAAAACGGTCACAGCATATATCTGATATCCGTATGCAGTTCCACCCACAGTTAAAAAAACTGTTGGAACACCAGCCATGGGATAACATGACAAAATACATGATTCCAACCGCCACCAAAAGTCCCATTACCACACGTCACGTTGGTGGCATTGATTGGAATCCGATTATTACGCCAAATTTAAAATTACTGGCGGAAATCGACATACAAATGATGCACCCTGAAATCGTGGGATTACCACACAGTGATATCGACAACCGTGTAAAAACGATACTGGACGGCCTGCGTTGCCCACAAAACGAACACGAAATTGGCGAAAACACACCACGTGACCAGGGCCCAATTTACACATTATTGGACGACGACCATTTAATAACCCGCCTGTCCGTTAATACGAGCCACCTGTTATCCACAGAAATGTTCAATCCGAACATTGCCCACACATCTGACACGATATTTATGCTGTTGGACGTAAACGTCCGCATCGCCGAAGGCACTCTGGAAAACCTGCCGTTCATGGTATAAAACACCTTTGGTGTTTTATACCAGAGTATAGAGTGAAGAGTATAGAGTGTAGAGTATAAAAACATGCCAGAAAAAACAGCAAAAGACAAAAGCGAACAATTTGCACTGCGTATAATAAACCTGTACAAATATTTAACAAACACAAAACAAGAATTTGTAATATCAAAACAAATATTACGTTCAGGAACCAGTATAGGCGCCAACTTGGCAGAATCAGCATACGCCATAACCAAAAACGATTTTTTATCAAAAATATATATCGCATTAAAAGAATGCGCAGAAACAACGTATTGGCTGAAATTATTAAAAAATTCCAAATATATAACAGAAAAAGATTTTACAAGCATAAATTCCGATTGTTGTGAATTATTAAAAATATTAAATAAAACAACCAAAACGATTAAATCACAACTATCTTAATAAATAATGCGCACATTTGTGCGCATACATTATCTACACTCTATACTCTACACTCTGTTATAAAACGCCCCTGCGTTTTATAACATAACTCTGCCATGGCATTATGTCAGGGCATTTGTAATTTGATCCTGCATTTGGAATGTGCCCAGCACGACCCATGCAATTATCGCGGAAACCAGCAAAATTCCAAAACTGTTCATAACATTGGACACAGATTCCATTTTCCGCACAGATTCGTCCAAATAATCGTTCGCCACACGCGACAAATTTTCATCAAACCCATTCATATCGGCATAAATCGCCAAATCGCCTATTATTTCAGCATTTGGAAAATCACGCCCTGTATTATTTAACGCATTTCCCAAATTCGCACCATTCGCGATATAGTGCAGCGTATCTTCCAAAATACTGCGCAGATATTTATTTGAACTGTCGGCCAACATACGCATCGCGTCCGGTATAGTTATTCCGGCCGCAACCATGGACGACAAACTCATCAGCCACCCAACAGACATCTGAATTTTATACACATTCCACGGCGGCAATTTATCAAACAGTGTACGCAACCGCCCCGTCCAATTCGGTAAACTAATCCACACCACACCAACCAGCGCAGCAAACGCGCCCAAAATAATATACCAATATTTAATTGAAAAATCAGACAACCATATCAACGACGACGCCATTCCGCGCCACACAACGCTGTCGCCCGCAATTTCCGCCAACGGCGGCACCAGGTATATCCCAACCAACATAATAATACCAAACGTCAACAGCAATAAAAATAATGGGTACGCAATAGCACTTATCATGGCGCGCCGCATACGCGTTGTTCCATCAACAACTCTGCTTACATTTTCCAGCGCAATCACCAAATCAGACAAATTCCCAGATGTCACCAACAACGTTTCTTCGGGTGGCACCCAACCACGTGTTGCATCAGAAAAACTCATACCGCGTTCCAGATTTTTTTGCCATTCACGCATAACAATGGCAAACGGTTCGTTTGGCTTTTTCCCACCATGTGATTCAATGGATTCCAAACGTCCCAACGCGTCCATCAACGTAAAATCATTACGCAACAACGACGCCAATTTGCGCGCCGTCGCCATACGTTTATTCGTATCCAACCGAAACACCAGGCGCGCATACCACAAATCCATTTTGGTTGTCATATTAATACACCCCCGGTCTGTCCAATAACCCAACCCAGCGTTCCAGTTCATCAACACCGATTATGCCCTGCAACATTAACGACGTGGCGGCCTCTTTCAATGTGCGGCCGTCCATTTCTTCCAGCCAATATTTGTACGCCCCATCAGTGTTGCCAGACAAAGCCATACGTAAAAATTCACTGTTGGTAATAATGATTTCGCCCGCCTTTACACGACCCAAAGTACCGGTTCCTTTGCATTCCTCGCACCCGGCACCACGGATATACACCTGGCGCAGACCCAATTCACCAAACGCGTCCAACACACGATTGTATTCTGGGGCCTCGGGGTGGTCAATCAAACGTTCACGACAATGCGGGCACAGTTTTTTAAACAACCGCATAGATATTAATCCGCGCATTAACGTTTCTTCTTTTAATTTAAACGCCTCTATCCCCAAATCCAGCAATCGGGTCAACGCAGACATTGCCGAATTCGCGTGCAAAGTCGTCCACACATTATGCCCAGACAACGCCCCACGCACAGTCAACTGTGCCGCCGCCAGCGTACGAATTTCCCCCACCATCAGCGTATCAGGGTCACTGCGTAATGCCGCGGCCAGTGCCTCGGTATACTTTTCTTCGCGTTGTTCTTCGTTCATGGTGTTCACCACAGGCATCTGATGTGCACCGAATATTTTTTGTTCAACGGGATCTTCGACCGTAATCATATTTATTTCATAATGATGCTCTTTTAACATCAATGACATATTACGAACCAAAGTGGTCGATTTACCAGAACTGGTGGGCCCCGCCACAATCACCAAACCGGTCGGAAAAGAACGCAGGCGCATTAACAATTTTTGTTCATATTCACCAAATTCCTGTTCTGTTTTTATTCCCTCGGACGGGTTATCGTACAACAAACGCATAACGACATAACGGCTGCCGAACGCGATGGGATTAAATTGCATACGAATACTTAATATTCCCCGTGGCAAATATAAATCTTTGGTTCCACGCAGTGGAGTCCGCCCATCTTTCTGTGCAAATTGATATTCATTTTGTGCATAGTTCGCATTCGACATATCAGACGACGCAAACGCAGCACGAACAAACGATTCCCCCCACCCAGAATTATATTCCAACACAGGTTGCATACTGCCATCAATACGGAAATATATGGTTGTTTGGTCGGCAACCTCTATATGAATATCAGACACCTTTTGCGCGGCGGCTTTGGCGATAATATCGACAAAATCCTTTTGCATTTGGTTGTCGTAATCCTGGCGCGAACGTGTCACACCACCCAACCGATTTTCATATGCTTTATAAATACTGGAAACTAATCCCAGATCAGAATAAAACGGCACCCGCATTGGACGCGCACGCTTTTTCAATAAATCCAAAAACGCCAGCACACGCCCATCATATCGATGCGTACGCGAAATAATAATTTCACCACCGGAAAAATATGCAATCAAACCCTGGGTTTCTTTTGGTAATTCCTGTTCTGCCCCGGTGGCGGTTAATAACCTATTTCCGTTTGAAAACAGAAAATCCACAATATCTTTGTTATCAGCATTTTCCAACCCGGCCGGAACAGACGGCCGTTCGATATCTGGGATATTGTTTAATGCATTGTTTTCTGCTTCGTTCATAATACGATTATTCCCCGTATTTATTAATTAGATTTGCTGACATTTAACGCCTGGACATCTGCACCATTACTGAACACAACCCCATCGTCCAACGATATAGATTGCACAGTATAACCATCTACAACCTTGCCTACACTTATGGTTTTATTTTGCCCAGTTGATAAATTTTCAATCGTTGCCTGTAATTGGGAACCCGCCCCAATAACATTCACCAAACGATATTGGTCATCGAAATTAACCGCGGGCGCGGCCACTTCTGTGGTGGTGGCTGGCGCACTGGTCACAGCGGTATATGTTGCACGGCGCGCTTCTAATTCTTCGGTTTGTGCCTCAAGTTCTTCTTTTTCGCGTTCCAGACGTGCGGCCTCGGTTTCCAACTTTGCCTGGGCATTTTCCAATTCCTGTTGCTGTTGTTCGGCCCGCCCGGACAATTCGTCAATTTCCATATGCAGTTTTATTTTTTCTGCGGCCAATCTGTCCAGTTCCAAATCCAACTGTGCGCGTTCTTTTTCCAATTCCATTAAAACTTTTTCCTGTTCCAAATCAGTTATCTGTTGAAACACGGACCCGGCCGGATTATACGCAGCCACAGCGTCGGCGGACACGGCCTCCATCTGGGCGGCAATATCCACATCATCTGATGCCGCAACATCTGTTTCTGCGTCCGCCGCAAACACGTACATCGGCATAAACATAAACACAGAAAACAACACACCTGATATAAATTTAATTTTATTTCGCATAGATTATCACCTCATAGTTCCAATTACGTCGTGACGCGTCCCATGCGCAGCGCGTCATATACACCCCGCCAAATTCGGAAAATATATGCATAAACTGCACAGGATTTAATTTTGATTCCGCCGCAACCTCTACTATATCCAGTTGCACAGTATCAACACCATTGGTCAGTGTATCTGTCACCATTTGAACATCTGCCGTCATATTTGCATTTTGAAACGCAGTCAACACATCACGCGCAACCGTTTCGACATCGCGTTCGTCCAACGACGCACGTATCGCCACATTTGGCAAAGTCGCACGCACATACAGCGAATTATCAGATTCCTGTTGCACAAATGACCCAGGCATAATTTCAGTTGCGGTCATGTAAAAATCATTTAACGAACCAAACGTACGCTGAAATACAGCACTGGCATGTGTTTCCCCACATTCAGCCGATTTTTGTTCCCAACCGGTAATCGGCTGCATTAAAAACGCAATTGCCTGATAACACGTACGTGCACGCGCGTCCATATCCGGTAAATATTCATACGGTAAAACAATCGGTTCGGGCTCTGGCGCACGTTCAATTTCGAATTGCGCGTCCAGTTCACGTGCCTTTTCTTCGACCTGGCGTTCATATTCGGCCGCAACCTCGGGACTAATTTTTGTCACATCGGGCTGTGGCATAATCATCTGATTAATTGGATTACGGAAAAACCATAAAATTCCAATTAAAAACGCAAACAATAAAACAAAAGAAACAATACCCGCACGTGCACGACTGATTGGACGCAAAGTCGCACGCACACTGCGATTTACAACATCAGAAATATTACGTTCCACAGAACGCGGCATTCCCCACGCCCCAGGCGCAAACAACGCACCCCAATCGGGAATTTCTGATAATTTGAAATATTCGGCCCGTGCAGATTGCGCATCATCAAACAGTTTATCTTCCAGTATAACGCCATTACGCACCGCAACCAGATAAAAACCCTTGTCAACTGCGAACACGGCCAAAAACGATGTATATTCCCCCATCGCATCGGCCACAGCCGCCGCCGCACTGTCCATACCACTGCGATGACCCAACTTTTTGGACCCCAGTCCAACCATCGCGCGATATTCAGTATACAGATTTAATTTTTTATCAACACTGCGTGCCAACGTACGCGCATACGCACGCGCGACATAGCCCGCCCCTGTTGGTTGCCAAAACAATCCAACAGCATATTTTTTCCTGTCAACGGTAATTATTTGACCTGGCAATTTCCCTCTCTACCCTGATTTTAAGTAATTATAACATAAAAACATATTCTTTGGCAAACACAGAATAACAAAACCCGTCGCATTTTTAGTGCGACGGGGAATTTTTTTTGCATGCGCAGATTAACAACCGCCCATACCACCATACATAGTTTCAGCACAATTAATCTGATGTTCCACCAACACAGGCGTCGCCGTTATACTGGAACCACCATCTTTGGCCGTGCGAACATTGTTCGGGTGCGGGCAATCATAAACATTTGCAACCAACACAAATGCACGTTCAGGCCCAAACACCACCCATTCATTCGGGCGTGTACGCTGGCTGGTTATCCAATACGCATTTCCGGGGCGCGCCTGGTCAACAATTCTGTTTTCCAGATACACGCGCGCGTCATCTGCGTCGTATACAGAAACCTCGGATTCTATTTTATACAAAAACGTACAACCAATTGGTTCAGCGTCCAACTGTGTTAAATATTGACTGCCGTTTTCGGGCTTTACCAAACCACCACATGCGGCCAATCCCAATAACACAGCGGTAAATATAAACTTTTTTTTCATTTTAACCACCCTGGAAATATATTTATTTTATTCAATTATATCATAATTTGCACTGTCACTGAACAATTTTTTCAACACCAGGTTATTCAACGCATGACTGCCCTTGAACGAAGTTAATTTACCAACCACAAAACCACCCGATGTATACATATCACCAATTGCGTCAATTATTTTATGACGAACAAATTCGTCCGGCCAAATAGTTTTATTTAATGTCCCGTCCCCTGCGTTATTCAGTGCGATAACATTGTTTTCGTTTGCCCCACGCGCCATGCCGTGCTTTTTTAAATATTCCCATTCAGAATATTTTCCAAACGTACGCGCACGCGCAATATTTGATTCAAACACAGATATTGATTTTTTGGTTCCATTAAAACTGTACGAATATGTCTGGGCCCCAATAATTTTTTCAGGATAAATTAACGTCGCAATTATGTCCAAAGATTTCCCGTCATTCGGTTCCAGTTTTACATACCCATTACTTTTACGACCACTGACTGTATTTATAATCCACCATTTTATACGTGAAAACACGTTCATATTACGCCGAATTTCGGCCGCATACGCAACAACAGGCCGCCGCACAACTATCTTTTTTATTTTTCCGCCCGTGACACCGGCGCGTACAAAATCTTTATAAAATTCAGCCGCACTGCCGTCCAATATTGGTGTTTCAGCCCCATCAATTTCAATCAATGCACTGTCAACGCCCGCCATAAATAACGCAGCCATCAAATGTTCAACCGTCTGTACATGCGCCCCAGATATATCCCCAATTGTGGTATTACGCATCTTGGTTTCACCGACATTATCATACGTTGCACACACAGGCACACTGTTTTCTATATCAGTTCGTTTAAAATAAATCCCATATTTATCATACGGCCGCACCACCATATTCACAGGCGCCCCCGAATGAATTCCATGCCCTGATATTTTTACAGTTTTTTTCAACGTTGACATTTTAATTTTTCCCCCAACCAATTCCAAAAATCATTATCAATCACAGTATCCAAACGCGCATATTTAATTTCATCGCGCACGGCCGCCGGCAAACGCACCCAATCTTTTTCAGTGGTGATTAATTTCGCACCCAACTTTTCGGCCTGTTCCATTAATTTTTTCAAATCTTCGTCGGTATATTGATAATGATCACCGAACGATTTTTTTCCCACAACATTTGTTAACGAATTAAAAAATTTTTTCGGATATCCAATACCCGCAAACGCGAACAATTTTTCATTTTCTGGATACGGCGAAAAAGTTTTATTCGTCGCATAAAACACAGGAATATCCGTCGGCAAAGTAAAATGTTTACACGGCCGCGCCCCACGAATAACTATTATCGCGTCCGCACGACGAACAGCCCGCCGCGGTTCACGCAGTGGCCCGGCCGGCAACATAAAACCATTTCCATAACCAATATTTTGATCAAATACCAATACAGATATATTTTTGTGTATTTTCGGATTTTGTAATCCGTCGTCCATAATAATTGGCGTGGTATCATTAACTTGCTTGTCTAATAACATGATATTGCTTTTTCTGTCACCAACATGCACCTGAATACCATCGCGGGATAACATAGTCGCCTCGTCCCCGATATATCCTGTTTTTTCCCCGCGTTTATACCCGCGCATAACCACAGGCGCATCAAAATATTTCGCAATTTGTCGCACTATTGGTGTTTTACCAACACCACCCGCCAATATATTACCAATACAAACAACAGGCCTGCGCGATTTGTACACACGCATTTTGCGAAACATATACACAACCCGTCCCATCAAATAATACAACCATGACACAGGCACCAACAACCATGCCACAGGCGTTTTATGCATAAACCACCACGGTGTTTTCATTTTTTATTTCCGACGTTTTGTTGTTTTGTTTTTATCTGCCTGGGCGCGCATTTTATCTTTGAACCCGGCGGCGGTTAAATCCTGTTCCACTTTAAATAAATTAAACTCGCCGTCCATCTCACGTACCTGGCGCACCATCAGATTTTCTATTTTTTTACGCAGTTTTTCAAAATCTTCTGCACTGATTTTTGAATCGATAAATATCGGATTTCCTATTTTGCACGTAATGGTTGAAAAAGGCAATGCGACCAAATACCTGTCCCAACGATTTTGAAACCACGCCCGCGAAGACGAATAACACACCGGTATAATCGGCGCGCCAGTCATTTTTGCAAAATATAACGCCCCGTCCTGGACCCGCAAAGACGGCCCGCCCGGCCCATCAGGTGACAAACACATAGAATAATCACCACGCCGCAAAATACGCACCCCTTCGCGCAGGACGGAAATTCCGCCCTCGGACGTGCTGCCGTAAATAGATTTTAATCCGAACAAACGCTGTAATTTTGCCATCATACGCCCGTCTTTGTGACGTGACGCCACAGCATACGCGCGCATTCCACCCAAACAAACAATCGGTGATAACATCATGCTGCGCCCATGCCAGAATATAAACACAGCCGGCCGTCTGCGATATTTTTTAAACACGTCCCAATTAGTAATTTTTTTACGACATGTAAAATATACAAACCAAATCGCCAACGCCATCAATCCAGCCAAAATCCACTGAAAAAATGGCAAGCGTAAAATAGGTTCCCAAAATTTTTTCCACAGTTTTCTAAATTTCTGATACATGATTTAAAATACCTCTGCGACAGGCATTCTAGCAATAAAAGAATAAGATTTCAACAATCTATAGGAATCAGTTCACGCACCCCAAAAAACAAAAAAAATCATAAAAACCTTGACAAAAGCATATAAAAGTTATACAATACAGCCCGTTCGCCGCGGAGTAGAGCAGCCCGGTAGCTCGTCAGGCTCATAACCTGAAGGTCTGTGGTTCAAATCCACACTCCGCAACCAAGATTCCGCCCAGTTTTCTGGGCTTTTTTAGTACAAATTTTCCCAACACCAAATCGCCAAATTAAATCGGGGCAACCCAGGGGCAACCTTTTTTATGGAACCAGTACATTCAACCTGTTAATATTCATAAAAAAAGAGGGCTGAAATGTTTAAACCACAACGACAGCACATTTATGAATTTATATCCGAAGATTGCGATTGGAGACAAGCATGCGAATGGCTGGAAACTGCTTGGGTGCCATTACCCCCCGGATACGAACATTTTGATAAAAAAAGAGATAACAGAATACCAATTGAAGAAACATACAAACATCCCTCTTATTGGAGAAGAAGCCAAGTATTGGCCCAAGCCATAAAACAAGAGGTTTTAAGACCAATATACTATGACCGGGTGCTAATCAATATTTTAAATAACTTAACATCCAATCCAGATTCAAGAGGGTCTTATGAGATTCAAGAGACAGTTAGACATTTAATGCATAGTCCCTTTATGGTTAGCTTTAAACATCTGGCGGAAGTATTCAAATGCGGCAGTTATAAAATAATTTTGGATAAAACCGAATTAATTTACAGTGGATATTATCTTTACTTGGAAAACAATGACCTTATGTTTTATGTAAAAGGTGAATCAAAAAAAATTTATAGCCTAAACAGATCAAACAGCACAATAGCAGATGTACTAAAATATCTGATTACCAAGGCACCAAATGAACCTGTATCTTTTGCAAGACTAGCCGAATATTCTGCACGAATTCGAAACAGCTGTTATGCAGACCAAGGCCTAAGAAAACTCCGTGAAGCAGTCATACAAAATATAAAAAATGCCAAATATTCAAGATTAACCAAAGATGAAATGGATATGTTCAAGTCAATATTCATATATAAAGACGGAACATTGTCAATTAAAGCAAACCCTTATCAATGACAAATGTCACCTTAATTAATGACACTGATATATTCATATTTTGATTTAGCCCGCATTTCCCTGCCCTTTGGGAAAAGGGCTTTTTCCTTATGTTTTGTCAGTAATTTTCTTCGTTGATAAAATTAAAAAATTCCCCATAATGTATCGTGAAGTTAACAAAAGCTTCAAAAAAATTCGAAACTTTCTATTAAAAGTTTTGAATAAAAAAATTGGGCAAGAAACACCTGCCCAAACAAAGTAGATACAGACAAAATCTATATCAACCTTACTGACATAAGAATGATAATGGATTTTAAATTTAAAAGCAACTGATTTCTTTTAATTGTCTGTATCTCCTTTTTTTGCCGAGTCAGCCCTTCGGC
Source organism: uncultured Alphaproteobacteria bacterium (assembly GCA_944392815.1). GTDB lineage: Bacteria > Pseudomonadota > Alphaproteobacteria > Rs-D84 > Rs-D84 > Enterousia. The sequence continues at coordinate 202,922 of CALXXY010000002.1, forward strand.
AAGGCAATGTGACAAAAAAAAGGAGAAAAACCATGTCACAAATTCTTAACAAAATAAAAAAACATTATATTGGGGCACAAGCAGAATACCTGATTCGCGAAAGAGAAAACCAGGGACACTATGGACCACAATGGGCGAAAAACAAAACATTGCACAACTATACAGACAGCCTGATATTAAGTTGTTTAACTGAACAAGAAAGACAAACCTTTCGGCAAAAGGCATGGCAGTGCAAGGAGTTTGACACCTATGTGGCTCTAGACCCTGTGAATCGAGCACAACGGTTATTAGAGGTAATAAACACCAACGAGTGCCCCGACAACATCTTGGAACCACTGATTTGTGATTCTTGGTGTTATTCAGAACACGATTTAAACAGCAGACAAATTTTCGCGAAAATATTTGCAGAGTTTAAAAACTGCACACATTTTCTGAAAACGAAAAGACGGTTGCCACAGCTTTTCACTGTATATCGTGCTGGTTCAGAAGACGGAATATGTTGGACTATTGATAAATCAATAGCAATCCGATTGCAAAACAGACCGCCACTTTTCAGACTGCCAAAACCAGAATTTCTGCAACGAGAAGTATCGCGGGATGATGTAATTTGCTACATGTATAACACAGAAGAAAAGGATATTATCATTTTACCACAAAGCGATAAAAAAGGTGAATCCCATGCGGAATAAAAATAAAAAGCCGCAGGCGATACAGTTGGAATTTGATTTTAATATCCAAAATCCAAATCAGAATCCTAAAAAAACGAAAAAAAAGAAGTGGGGGAATAAAAATCCCCCACACAAAGAAGCTGTACAATTAGAATTTAATTTTACCAAGGATTTAAGCCATGATCGAATCAAATAAAACAATTGAGACATATATAACAACAAAAGAATTCGCCCAAATAATAAGATACAAGCCAAATACATTGGCTAAATGGCGAATCACACACCAAGAAAAAATACCATATATAAAAACTGGTGGGCGAATTTTATACCCATTAAGCAGTGTTATGGAATGGATTGAGAGCAAGGAAACCAACGGATAAAAAGCTTGATTTTCTTGGTGTTCGAGTAAACATGTCACAAATTAAAACAAAACCAAATGTCTGCCAATAAGCATCATTTTACAAAAGAATATTTGAACAGTTTGCAGCCAGCACAACCCAAAAAACGATATGTTGTGTATGATTCAACACAAACATGTCTGTCTGTACGGGTATCTGACAACAATGTCAAATCGTTTGTGGTATTAAAAAAACACAATAATAAAGTGGTAAGAATAACATTGGGACATTACCCAGAAATGTCTATTCAAGAAGCACGAAAACAAACAATAAACATTCTGTCAAAATTCCATGCCGGCGAAAACCCAAATCAAACAAAGCACGAGTATCGCATACAGAAAACTTTGGGTGATTTATTCGCCGAATTTATGGAAAGATATTCTAAACTGGAAAAGAAATCTTGGCGACAAGACGAACAAGAAATACCAAAGTTTCTTGGACATTGGTTTAATCGTAAAATTGGTGATATCTGCAAGCCAGAAATCCAAGCATTATTTGATAAAATTTCTGCTAATAATGGCAAATACCAAGCTAATCATACATTAGAACGGTTGCGGGCAATGTATAACAAAGCCATTGAATGGGATTGGATTGCTCAAAATCCTACAAATAATATAAAGAAACATCGTACAACAAAACGAGATCGTTATATGACCAAGGAAGAATTTATAAAATTCAAAAAAGCCCTATCCCAAGAGCCCCAAATATATCAGGCATTTTTCCTGCTGTTATTATACACAGGTGCAAGAAAAAGCAATGTATTGGCTATGCGGTGGTGTGATATTGATTTAGAACAAAAAATTTGGCACATCCCAGATACCAAAAACGGCGAACCTGTCACCGTTCCTTTGATAGACCAAGCCATACAAATATTAAATAAATTGCCACATATCAGCGAATGGGTATTTCCAAATCCTGAAAATCCATCACGACATTATGTCTATTTTACCAAAGCATGGAAACGAATCTTGAAACAATCGAACTTGGATAATTTAAGGGTTCACGACCTTCGCAGGACAATGGCTTCATGGCAGGCAATTCAAGGCACCAGTTTATTGACAATCGGAAAATCATTGGGACACAAATCTATGCAATCCACTGAAATTTATGCCCGATTATCAACGAAAGCCGTCAGAGATGCTATGCAAAAAGCAATAGATAGCAATCAATAACACCTAATTTTAATCCAAACATAAACGGCACAAAAATAAATATATCTGTTGTGTATATCCAACAGGTACATGGGATTTTTATGCAAAAACACACATAAATATGGAATAAAAATGATAGATACTATAAAAATAGCAGTTCCATTAAACCTGGTAACTTTCAGAAGTTATGATAATTTCAATATAGATGCTTTATATCTGGAAAGGGTGCTGTCGTGGCAAGCAGCCCCCATAAAAGCCCCATTCAAACCGTACCGCGAGCACACAACAGATGAAAAAAATACACACGGATATTTACCAGAAATATCTATATCAATGTATCCGAATCAAATAGGTTTTTGTGTTATACGATTTTCTGCCCCTATTATGTTATATGGAAACAATATCCGAGAAATAAAAGAAACTGACTTTACTTGTTTAATAATAACATTACAGGCAAAATTAAAACACCTGAATATCGATATATCTCTGGACGATATAAGCAATGCTTATGTTTGGGAAGTTCATACCTGTAAAAACATAGACCTTACAAACTATTCTTCTACTGACACCGTTTTATCCACACTGAACAAATTGCATTTTGCCAAAATAATACAAAAAGGAGAAACGAAGTTTTACAACACAGAAATACAAAAAGAATCCAAAGATGGTCGCAAGGTCAATATAGTTTGTTACAAACCAGGATCAAAAAGCACACCATCATACGAAATATGTTTTTATGACAAACTAGAAGAATTAAAAAAAACAGCCGCAGGAACAGAGATATTAAATAATAACCCAGAATTATCAACAAAAACAGATATTATTCGGTTTGAATACAGAATATATCGCACACAAATGTTGAGATCTAAACTGAGCCAATGCGAATTAGATCAAGATATATCATTTAAAAATATATTCAAAAATCAAATTATCAAAAAATTAAACAAAAATATATGGTCTCGCATAATAGACCCTGCCTTGTATATATTACCATATTTGAACCGAAAAACTGACTCTTTATGGGAAAAAATAGAAAAACTAAACCTGAAACCAATGAAAAGTCTTTATGCATACAGCATATATAAAACCTTTTCCAAAGAAGGGTTTGACAGCATACCCCAATATATAATCAACCCAAAAACCAAAGTGTTAAATAAAATCAAAACACAAATGGCACAAATATACAATATTAAACCAACAAAAATACAAACAACCATATATCACATAAAAAATGAAATATTAAATAACAATCCGTTTATATAACCATGCCCCAACATATATAATATATATAATATTAACTTTTATAGATATATTTTCTATATAAATATATATATATGCATATATAAGATAAATAGTTTTAGAACTGTTTATAACTAAATGGACAAGATATGAGTATTAACATATATGCCAAAGTTTCAGAAATAGCAAATATCATAGAAGTTATATCTAAACTGGATAACAGTATTAAAATATCAGTTTATATTGAACACGAATAATCACAGGAATAATACAATGGAAATAGTGCTGAATAATGCATCCAATTTTAATTTAATGAGAGAATTACTGAATGATTTAGATTATATAACTTTGTCATATCAATATGATTCCAGCAAAGTATCTGATTATCGCGGTAATAATACAATTATAACTGGTGATGATTCCAGCCAACATTATCAATTTGAATTATTAACCAATAAAATACAGGAACTGGACGAAGCTGTATTAAAAATGGGATATGAATGTTGGAATAATATGATTATAGACATCAGAACACCATCAAAATGGTCAGAGATAGGTGGATTATCTAATATAATTGGAACCAGTCCAGAAGCAATAGAAGCATTGAAAACAATCAGACAAAAATACGAAGATAAACAAGTCATAGTTGCCATAATGAATTCAGGGCAATTATTTTTTGATTATCCAATGGAATTAACAGAACTGATATATCAAATAACATCAGACCCAAACAGCCATCTGCTTATGGCCACTGGTGATGTATCAGGAATGGATTGTTTAACATCAGATGTAGTAAATTGTTTTGAGAACAGAATAGTATTCCAAACAGAAAACCCAATGTTTTCAAATATGTTAATTGGTAATGACGAAGCCACACATTTACCATCCCCAGACCATTATTGCCAATATTCCACCAAAACAAATCAGATTATAATTGTGTAAGATTATTCGTTTATATTGGTTTTAATTGTATCAGACAACGAATTCTGTAAAGCCACTTTTTTTGTGGCATCTTTTAATTTTTTCGTTTTTGATTTGTTTTTCAATACCTGTTTAGCCGCTAATAATTGTTGTGTTTTTAATTGCCCAAACATTCCCCGCGGTTCATTTTCCCAGAATTTATCACTGGCTATATCTTCTGTTAAACAATCGCCAACTTGGAAATGACCGTGCGGAAACTTTTTAAGACAGAATTCTATCGCCCTGTGATCTATATCAACACCATAAATATCTTCTTCTTCAATCCATTTATAAACATTCAATGCCGCAGCCAATAAATTTCCAGTTCCACAACAAGGATCTATTAAATTAAAATGTTTTATAAATTCCGCAGATTCCGGACTTAAAGCAGCAATTTCCGCCTTAGTTTTATATTTTATATATTCTGGGTATAACCGTTTAGCCATTTCCATAGCCAATGGCTTTGGTGTATGAAAAGCACCCGCCGCCTGTCGTTCTTCTTTGGTTAAATTCAAATCATCAGCGGAATTATTACAATTATAAAATCCCTTTTTTCTGGTCATTACTATGCAAATTGTTCCATATAGTTTCTTGCCGGTTCCCATTCATCTTGACCAGAAGGTCTTGTAAAGCATTCTATTTTTGAATAATCTATTCCTAATCCATCAAACCCTAAATATTTTTCCATTTCTTGCTGATTGTATTTCTTATCTACAGGTATCTTTGGTAAAACATCAAAAGGATTTGCCCGACCATCCTTAATCAAAATCATAGCCGCTATAACTGGCAATAATTTAGAATTATGTACAAAATTTCTTGCTTCTTGTTCTGTATTAAATTCAAACCCAAGAATTTTTGGAACTTGTTTGTTATGATTAGTCTGCGGATTACTATAATAGGCTTCTTGTGGTGTTAAACCTTCATCGGTTTTACCATTTATTATGGCCCCCATATAATTAACTAATAGATATGTCCACCATCGATCCATATGCCCATCCTTTCTTACCGCAACAAAATACGGTTGGTTTTCATATTCTTTGGGGTGTCCTTGGTGTTCATAATCCATTATAAAGCGATCTTTAGTATTCGTCTTTGCTAAAAATACATTACAATCAAAAGGGCAACTATCATCTGATGGAGCTAAATGATATATTCCCATATCATGTTCCTGTAAAATGTTAAAAGCAGCACTAGCATCTTTTGCAGATAGATATGTAATATTCGCACAATATTGCCTTAAATCTCTATATTTCTCATGATCAGAACGATACTTATCCTGTAACCATTTTATCGGTTGCAAACTAACTCCTATTCCTCCATTCTTTACAATTAAATCAACCATTTTCTGTAATATCGGTAAATGTAATTTCCCATATGGTGGGTTCATTATAAAGGATTGGAATTTCATAATTGTATCCTTGTTATTATCCAATGTTTCCAAAATATTATCGCTGTATATGACCATAATATTTGGTCGCAGTTTTTTCATAATCTCGGCATCACTAAAATTATCTGTAATATACATTTTTGTTGTATCATCAGTCAGATAATAACCACCACAAACAACTATATCGTAATTACCGTTTTTTCGCATTTTGGTGGCTAATTCTTGGGGCACGGGGCGACTGCCGTCTTTTTTATAAACTATTGGTAATTTCAAAACTTCTGCGGGAATAATATTGCCATTTTTATCAAAGCATTTATTTACCTTGGCATTACAAAATGCGATTATCTGTTCACGACTGCCAGCATCACAGGCTTGTAAGATTTCTATAATATATCTATAATCTATACCTATTCCGATAAATTTACGAAACAACTGTCTTTCTATATAGTTTTCTGCATGATTACGGCGACCAAATCTGGCAACAAAATCATCAAACCCATTTGGTACCCCAGATACCAAGAAATATGCCGGCAAATATCGCACAACCGCATTTACAAATGCACGAACTTTTTTCTCGTTCGTTGTACCTTCACCGTGGGCTTTTTCCCCTGTAATTTTAACAAATCGTCTATTTTTCAAATATTTCCAACGAATAGCAGATGGATTATCACTAAATTCATCAATATAAATATCGTCTGCATTACCAGTTCCGCCTATATACGACCAAACTGTAACCATTTCATTATTTTTGCCAACTGGTAATTCTCGCTGTTGTATATCTGAACGATTTATCCCTCTTATTCTGTCGTTTTCTGTCATATTCCAGGGAACATAACCATATTTTACTAAATCATCTTTTAATTGTTCTATGATGCCAACAAAATTCGCTTCCAGTGGCGATGGATTTAATTTATCTTCTGTTGGGTGCAAACCCAATTCTTGATTTTCCAGTTCTTCATAATCGTCCCCACGGTCAGATAACTGTAATTGCAGTGTATGTGGTTTTTGTAAATCACTTAATTTTACATTTGATAAATCTATTTTACTGGCAATTCGTGCAATATCAAAATCAACAGAATCTGTAATTTTTTCTATTTTCCAACTGGAAGTAAAAGTATTGAAAATTTCTTCAAAAGTATAATTCTGACGAGTCAGTGTATGATCACGAATTTGAATTGTTGATAATGCTTTTTCGTATTCTTGTTTATAATTATTATCACAAGCCCTGACATACAAATGATTTTTAATAAATGTATCTATCATTTGCAAGGTTCTACCCTTATTATAGTCAATTACATATGCTTCTGTTTTTACTCCGTTTGGGGTTTTACAACGAAATGCTGCCTGAATATAACTTTCTGGCGAAGTCATATCAGAAATCATTATCACCGAATGACAATCTGGAAAAGAAACAGCCTGTAACCCTTTACCTATTGTCACCAATAAATGTATATTTTGTTTATCTATTTTGCATTCACGATTCCATTCCCTGAACCGTAATTCATTATCAGATATGTATGTATCATCATCTTCGTCTGTTGTTGATGTTCTGGTGCATATTATAGATAAATGTTCATCCCGTGCCAATTCATTGACCGCATTTGCAAACAAATCGCAATACCGTTTTCTGGGCGGCACAACAACGATTGCATTCTGAACATTCAGCGATTGACCTTCTATATGTAATTTGCCTCCCCAAAATGTAGCCTTGACCCATTTTTTAATTTGTTCGTTTGCACCATCTGAATCAAAAAAATCAGAAAAACTACTATCCGTATTAAAGAATTCATTTTCAGGTGTTATGTATATCAATTCCGGATTTTTTAATCTGAATTCTTTTTTATTTGTCGTCCGTTCAAAATCTTCTGCTTCATCCAATACACTATATACATACGAATTATTATCATTATAATCTTCATTGGATTTTAATCTGAACGGAGTTCCTGTTATATCTATTTTCACCTTTGGGTTTAGTATATCAATCGTTCTGGTTGCCCGCGGAGTTAATCTGGAAAAATGAGCTTCATCAAACAATACCGCGGCACAATCATCCGAATTTACTGACGGAAATATTTTATGTATATCATCTATACTCTTATTATCAAACCATTGCTTGCTGGCAAAAAACAACCATTTATCAGTTCCCAATTCCGCAGGTCCAGCAATCTGATCAGAATCATATATAAACAATTTGAATTTGCACGACTGATCAAATTTATAATAATCTTCACGAACCGCTTGTTTAGCATCCAGTTTAGCGGATATAAAAAATACATATTTTTTATCTGGGAATTTCTCGAACAAATAATTTATCATTTCAAACGATACCACTGTTTTGCCGAATCTGGGCATAGCAAATAAACCAAATCTATCTTGATTGCTATCAATTGTCTGTTTGAATTTATCAATGGCTTCTTGTTGTCTGGCTCTTAATGTATATGTTCCGCCTAATGGTTCGCCAGTTTCTATATGCCTTAATACCCGTTTAATTTCATCTGGCGAAGTATTAAACCATTCCGTAGAAATCTGCCGACAATTTATATGTCTTAAAACAGCAAATACATCTTTATCAAAATGATTTTCTTTATTTTTAGGATTAGGAAAATCAACCAACTGATAGCCAATATTTTCAATATCACTGTACCGTATTCTGGCACCATCTTTGGCTGAACGACCTAATTCTTCTTTTATTCTGGCAATAACGGCATTTTCATTTGACATTCCAAAATATTTTTTCGCATACGGATCAACTTCACCCAAACAATATGTTGTCCAAGGTTCAATATCTTGAAATGGTTTATTTGTGGTATACCAATAAATAAGCATTTTCCTTGACATAGCAGCCAGATTCCCCTTTTTGAAATCCATCTGGGAACGGCAATAAGAAAACCGCCAAAGGAAAGGCGGTCGGGAAAGTTAGCTGAGCAGTTTAAATCAATGTTGCTCCTGATTGCCTTCGAATTTAATTCTGTTGTATAACAATCAGCTCCCCGACCATCAGTCAGGGGTATTTAACGGTGCAAAAACACCAAAAAAACACCGGATCGATGCTTCTGCACCGGATTTAAACAAGCCAGCTACGGCCCCGAACCCAATTCCCATTGGATTCAAGGTGAATTTTTACACAAGAACTAAGAAAACACAAGAACCATTTTTTAGTTAAAAAAATGAAAAAAATTGCATTTTTTACAATTAAATGTGAAAAAATCACATTTATCTTGACTTTTTAGTCGTTTTTTGATAATATGGCATCAAACAAGAGGTAAAATATGCTTATAAACTTCTCTGTTTCTAATTTTTCATCTTTCAAGGACAAAATTACATTATCTATGGAAAAAACACCCATCCAGAAACACCCTGAACACATATTAGACAAAGGGTTATTGTCTGGGGTTGGTATCTATGGTGCAAATGCCAGCGGAAAAAGTAATTTATTACACAGCATCAGAATGCTGCCAGAATTCACTGTCGTAGGTGATAGAGATTTAGTTGCCGTATTAAATTCTAACCGCTTTATGTTAAACAACAAAGAACCAATAGAATTTGAAGTCAATTTCATATCTAATAATATCAGATATTGTTATAAAATATCTGTCACAGAGACAGAAATCAGCAATGAAGAACTGTATTTTGCTGAAAAGAACAAAGAACATCTGGTATTCAAACGAAGTGGTATAGAAAAAGAATTTGGTAAAAACTTTACAGACAAGTTCTACAAGAATTGTACTTTTGCCAAAAACAGAACGGTTATATCAAAATTATTGATAGATGGTATCGCTGACAATAATGTTGAAAATAAACAACATATATTGAATACCGTACAATTCTTGCGGGGTATCGGATATTTTGATCCCAAAACTAATATCAACCCAGTGAATATTTACCACAATTTTAAATTTCCAGAATTCAAAAAGTTCTTGATGAATTTATTGGTACAGGCCGATTTTGGGATAACAGATATAGATTTCAAAGAAGTTGATTTTCCACATTCTAAATTGATGTCTATTAATCTATCACCTTTAACCCAAGGAAGTGTTTTATGCCACCAAGCTGATGAAGATTACTTCTTCTTCTCGTTTGAAAATGGTAAAATCATAAGTCGTCAATTGGTTATGTACCACGGAGATGCAACATTTCCAACAAATCGCGAATCTGCTGGAACAATGAAACTGTTCAAGCTTGGCTTTATGCTGTATTCATTCAAAAAAAGTGAAGGCAGCAAGTTATTATTACTGGACGAATTTGACAGTTTATTCCACCCATTTCTATCCAAAGTATTGTTACAAAGTTTATTAAACAATCCTATGGGCGGTCAAATAATAGCCGTTCTACATAATACCCTGCTCTTATCACACGAGATTTGGAGAGTTGATGAAATATGGTTTACAGAAAAAGACCAAGAAGGTGTAAGCCGCCTGTACCCATTAACAGATATTAATCCCAGATTTGATAAAAATCTGGAACGAGATTACATCAATGGTCGTTATGGTGCTGTTCCATTCCTGGGGGGTGAACAAGTATGGCAAGAAATTATAAAATAAACAATACCAGAACTGGCCGCCCAATAAAAAAACAGGTGATTTATGTTGCCTGCGAAGGGGGCTCTAATGGAACAGAAGGGACATACATCAAACAATTATGCGATCATTATAATTGCTCAATTGTTTGGGTATATCCCAAACCATTAAATGATCCTTTACAACTTGTACAAACTGCGATTAACTTCTCTAAATTACAGGAAGCCAGACCAAATTCCCACTTATGGGTTATATTTGATAATGATATTCCTGACAGGGTTCATATGGCATTTGAAGCCGCGGAACAATATAACAATTCATTAAAAAACAATTCGACCAAATATTTGAATATAAATATTGCATTTAATGCACCAAGTATTGAAACATTTGGTCTGTTATGTTGTGGGATTACTAAAATATCCACAAATGCCAAAACAAACCAACAACAGTTATGCCACCCAACAATGCTTAATTACAGCCATAAAAAATCACCTAAAACCAGCCCACATTTTGATTTTAATACAATGGAATCTGGTTATGATTTTGCAATCACACAGGCAAAGCAATGGGAACATTCACTAAATGGCGATCCAGAATACACAGCACATATATTCGCCGGTATTTACAAATTAACAGAACAAATCAAAAACAGCTAAACACACAGGATTATATATGTCTTTTTCCATTCTTAATCACACAAAACAGTCACAGGAGGAACAGACAGATATTATTACAGATATTTTAACTTCTGGACCAAAAAAAGAAGGAATATGTGTATCTCTAACCGGTAATTTGGGAATTGGAAAAACATACAGATGGAACAATGTTATTGCACAAGAAATAAAAGCAAAAAAATTCAAAACCGTTTATATATCTTGCTTCGGGAAAAGTCGGTTATGCGATATTAAATTGGAACTATTGTATCAAATTATAAAAATACAACATCCAGGTATCCAGTTTATTATTTGTTTTATCTTAGCGATTATATTGTGTATACTTACTTGTGGCATTATTTTTAATATGAATGGTTTGACTTTTTCCTTTGGTGCCAGCTTAATTATATTTGCTTTATATTGTTTATTAGTGGGTTCTTTATATGACACTCTAGTAAAATATCTCGCAAATAAATTCATTGGGGTAGATAACAATAACATAGATTTTTCAAATTTTTATAAAAATAACATTGTCTTGTGTTTTGATGATATAGAAAGAATCAGATCTAAACAAACTAGCGACAATATTTTTGGTTTTATAGAAGAACTAAAAAATATTGGATACCCAATATTACTCATTTTAAACCCAAATCAAATTCCAAAAAATGAAGACAGACAAAATATCTGGAATATTTTCAAAGAAAAAGTAATAACAGATGATTGTATACAAACAGATAATCCAAGCATATTAAATTCTATTTTGAGTGAATATTCTCTCAATGAACAAGAAATAAAATATCTACATAATATTTATAATAACTTATCACTTTTTGATAATGATATTCAAAATTATTCTGAAGAAGAAAAATCATTAATCCAGGAGAAAATAAAAATTAATTACAGATTAATAAAAATAATTATAAAAAATATACTATTTGTACGAAAATATCTAAAAGAATACGATTCTTTGCAACAAAACACCATAGAATCAATACTATCTTTTATCGGTTTTTATACTGTATATAGTTATTTTGAAGAATTACAAACATCTTTAAAGAAAAATGATACACCTGATAATGAAAATTCAAACGAAAAAAATAAATATTTTATAGAAATCAACGAAATAAAAACATTATATGATGCATACTATACACAACCTATAAACTTTAAATTAGGAAATAAAAAACATATAGGTAATATATTTATTATTCAACAACCATTAAAATATGAACAATTATTACAAATAAAACAATTATTAGATAGCAAACAATTGAACGGTTCCATAACCATTAACGAGTATATCACCGATACAGAAAAATTTGCTATGTTTAGACCAATAGAATGCAGAACGAATGAAATCAAATCAAAGATTCAACAAATATACGAATCTATGATAAAAGAAGAAAATCCATTTACTTCTATGTCAAGCATGGGAGGAGTATTAGGACTTTATTGCAGCTGTAAATATGAATTATTAAATGATAAATTTTCTGAAAAAGATTTTGTAAATATATTAAAAGTTATGGAAAAGTTTATAAAACAAAACCAATCTAACCTAAAATTAAATGAATTTATTCATCCATACAATAATCTAATATTTATAACTGACACAACAAAAAGGGACAAAAAACAGCAAGAATATCCCAAAGCTGTTGAATATCTAAACAAAGAATTCAAACGACTTGGACTAAAAAATGCTATAGAATTAGCCAAAGCCGACAAAAACTTCTTTGATACTTACCAAGACATCTATACAGATAGTACTGGTCTTATTTATCTTTTTGTTTTGGCAACTGATACAAAATACCAAAAAGATTTATCTAATATGAAAAAGAATGAATATTCAAAATTCATCAACATTATGCGATATTTAGCATATGGAGTCACTATCACATATCACGATTCCACGATAAAACTTCTGGATAACTCAAATACTTTTTTAAACAAATTAAAAAGATTCCTAATAAAAGAAATTAATTCAATAAGCAAATTACCAGATGCTGGTATATCAGAAAATAATGCGAAATCTGAATTACTAAAACTAATAAAAAATTCTACACAAAATGAGATTTAAAATACACTTTTAAGATTTTTACACAATATTTCTTAAAAACAATAGGGGAAAATCCCCCTATTTTACCCATTCAAATAATTATACACGGATGCACGGCTGATGGAATATCGTTTCATCAGTTCTGATATTGGCCAAACAATCCTGTTCTGTGCCAGTTCTTTTAATTCCTGAATCTGTGCCGCGGTCAATCGTTTCTTAGTTCCCTTGAACTTGCCATTGGCTTTGGCGATTGCTATGCCTTCCCGCTGGCGGGTTCGTATCAAAGTCCTTTCAAATTGTGCAATAGAT